>CBDUQI010000053.1:0-30178 GCA_965369325.1 uncultured Gammaproteobacteria bacterium | reverse complement strand
TGCTCCACCGAGTGCTCAACCTGCTGGCGCCCTGCCGGCGGCCCGAGTGAGGGTTTTTCAACATGCGCTGTCTCCCGGCTTTGGTGAAGACTCAGCACTGCGGGTGCGTATATGCGAGACCCGCCTGGGGATGAACCCGGCCCTGGCAGGCATTAAACATCTTAACCGCCTGGAGCAGGTGATGGCACAGAACGAGTGGCATTCGCTGGAGGATGATCAGAAAGGTTGCGATGAAGGCTTGATGCTCGATACGCAGGGGCATGTGGTATGTGCCACGGCCGCAAATGTTATCGCCGTCCAGGGCGAGGTCTTACAAACACCCAGTGTCCGCAATGCGGGCGTTGCCGGGGTGATGCGTCGCGCCGTGATGGCTTGCGCCGCGCAGATTGGTTTACGCGTATCGCCGGCCGTTACGCTAACGCCAGATGATCTCGTGCGCTGTGATGAGGTAATGTTGAGTAACGCGGTGCACGGCCTGCGTAGTGTGACCCGGCTGGGCTCCCACACATATACGCGGCGTGATGTGGCCCGCCGTTTGCGCCAGCAATTACGAGAGTTCTGCGCCCTATGAAAAAATTTCTGCTTGCGCTGATTGTATTCGTACTGCTTGGTGCCGTGGGCGTTGCCGCAACGTTGGGTTGGGCCAACGACTGGCTGGATACGCCCATGCCGTTGACGCAGACGCAGATGCTGGAGGTGCCCGCCGGTCGCGCGTTCTCGGTACTGGGTGAGGATTTGCATGAACGCGGATGGTTAGCACATCCGCGAGTGCTGGCGTTGTACGCGCGCGCGGTCGATCTTGCCGGACGGATCAAGGCCGGGGAGTACCAACTGGATCCGGGACTGACCCCACGCGAGTTGTTAAGCAAGTTGGTGGATGGTGACGTCTTTTTGCACCAGGTAGCGTTGATCGAAGGCTGGACTTTCGCGCAGGCGCTTGCGGCGATACAGGCGCATGAGGCCATCGCGGTCACGCTCGAAGAACGTGATGGCGCACAGGTGATGCAGGCGATGGGCTTACCGGGTGAGCACCCGGAGGGGCGGTTGTACCCGGATACTTACAAGTTCGCGCGCGGCACCACCGATGCGGCGCTGCTACGCAGAGCTAACCTGACGTTGATGCAGCGTCTGCAGCATCACTGGGATACTCGGGCTGAGGGACTGCCGTTTGACACGCCGTATGAAGCGCTGATTTTGGCGTCAATCGTGGAGCGCGAAACGGGTGAGGCGTCGGAGCGACCTACGATCGCTGGGGTGTTTGTGCGACGTATGCAGATTGGTATGCGCCTGCAAAGCGATCCAACCGTCATTTACGGATTAGGTGAGGCCTACGATGGCGATATCCGCACCCGCGATTTGCGCACCGATACGCCATTCAACACCTATACCCGAGGCGGTTTGCCACCCACCCCGATCGCACTGGCCGGTGATGGCGCACTGGCCGCTGTTATGCAGCCGGCCGCGGGCACCTCGCTGTACTTCGTCGCCTCGCCCGAGGGCGATGGCAGCCACTATTTTTCCGACTCGTTGGCCGAGCATGAGGCAGCGGTTAAACGCTATCTGCGCGGTCCGCGTAAGCCAAAGAGCAGTGCTACGCCTTAGTGGCGCACTGGCCACGCGGCCCCACAATCAAGAGACGCAAAGCGTATGAGAGGCAGGTTTATCACGCTCGAGGGCATCGAGGGCGTTGGCAAAAGTACCAACGTTGATCATGTGTGCGAGCGCATCCGCGAGCGCGGTATTGAAGTGATAAGTACGCGCGAGCCCGGCGGCACGCCGCTGGCCGAACAGGTAAGAGACCTGTTGCTGCACCAGGACGAGGAGCCGATGCCACCGATGGCCGAGTTGCTGCTGATGTTCGCGGCGCGGGCGATACACGTGGACAATCATATTCGCCGGACGCTGGATGAAGGTACTTGGGTGGTGTGCGATCGATTTACCGATGCAACGCTTGCCTATCAGGGCGGTGGGCGCGGGCTATGCGAGTCTACAATTCTGACGCTGGCCGACTGGGTGCACAAAGATACTTGGCCGGATTTGACGTTGTTGTTGGATGCGCCTGTTGGCACAGGCTTACGGCGGGCAAGGCAGCGCGGCGCGGCGGATCGATTTGAACGTGAACGCTCGCAGTTTTTTACCCGCGTACGCCAGAGCTATCTGGATCACGCCGCTGAGCATTCGGACCGCGTGGCGGTGATTGACGCCAGCGGCGACATTGAGGCCGTGCAAACGGCGATCGACGGATGCTTGGCGCCGTTGCTCGAAACATGGAAGGGCAATGGCTAAGCGCAAAACCAAATCGGCTGCTGCTGCACCACCTGCAATACCCGCGATTGACGTCCCGCTGGCGCAGGTGCCGTGGTTGCAGGAACCATGGGCCCGCCTGCTGGAGGCACGTCGCTCGGATCGACTGGCGCATGCGCTACTGGTGCATGGAGCACCCGGGCTCGGTAAGCAGTCGATGGTGCGGGCGCTGGCGGCGCTGTCGTTGTGTACCAAGACCGACACGCAGAGTCCGTGTGGTAAGTGCCGGGGTTGCCAGTTGCATGCTGTTGGCAATCACCCCGATCTCCATTTGATTTGCCCGGAACCGGACAAACGCACTATCTCGGTGGATCAGGTGCGTGAGCTGACGCGTGCTTTAGGGTTCCAGAGCCATGCCGGCGGGGCGACCGTGGCGCTGGTGTGGCCAGCGGAGGCGATGACGGTGAATGCGGCGAACAGTCTACTCAAGACATTGGAAGAGCCCACCCAAAATACGTTGATCGTGTTGATCAGTGATCGCGCCTCGCGCTTGATGCCAACCGTGCGCAGCCGGTGTCAACAGATTAAGGTGCAGCCACCCACACGTGAGGACGCGTTGAGCTGGCTGAACCAGCGGGAACCGGATAAGGCCTGGGTACCGATTCTCAGCGCCGCGGGAGGTGCACCGTTAGCTGCATTGGCCGCGGGGAAGGCGCCGGATACCAACTTGAACGGGGAGATCACGAGAGATCTTATCGGTCTTGCCAGTCGCCGCGCAGAGCCGATCGGGCTGGCTAAGCGCTGGGCCGCGCAGGACCCAGGCGCTGTTCTGGCCAGCCTGCAACACATCGTGCTGGACGTACTGCGTGCCCGTGCGGCACCTGGGCATTCCGGCAGCGGGGCGATTGCCAGCGAGGCGTTGCGCAAACGCCTGCAGGACGTGAGTGCTGCCGATTTAAGTGACTATCTGGCCGAACTTGGGCAATCCTGCGAACTGTTGTTGGGGCAGGCCAACCCCTTGTTGGTGTGCGAATCTGTGTTGATCGGCTGGGCCCGTGTGACGGCGCCGCGTCGCGCTCATCGTGGTCGCGCCGGTTAACTCTCCTCGCCCCCCCCGTGCTTGTTCCGCTCAGGGTCTGGCCCGAGGTAAATTTGAAGGCCATAATTATGACCGGGCCGCAGTTATTTGTGTGGAAAGTGCATAATATGCCCGCGTCAACGCTGAGCAGGGCAGCTAGGCTGCTTCGAGGAAAACCTATGCGGAAAATGACGGATGAGTAAACCGGGACTACTCACACTGACCATCAAGGACAAGAGCGCGCTGTACCTTGCCTACATGCCGTTTATCGAAAATGGTGGCCTGTTCATCCCCACCAACAGCAGTTATCGGCTGGGCGATGAGGTATTCATGCTGCTAAATCTGATGGAAGAGCGGGAGAAACTGCCGGTGGCCGGGCGGGTCGTATGGATGACCCCGAAAGGCGCACAGGGTAAACGCACCGCGGGCATTGGCGTTCAGTTCAGCGATCAGGATCGGGGCAACACCCAGCGCAAGATCGAGAACTACCTGGCTGGCGCTCTGGGCGGAGACAAACCCACCCATACCATGTGAGCCTGTACTGGGTTGCCCTCGTTAGTCTCGAGGCAGGTCTTGCGCCGGTTCGCGGCGCAACCTCAGGCGGTCTTAGCTGTCGTATCCGTATCCATCGCCAAACCACCCTTTAGAACATAGGCATCATAGCCGTTCTCGCACAGGATGTAGGCGGCGGCAGAGCTGCGTCGGGTGGTGTCACAACACACGACGTAACGGGTTTTCTTATCGAGCTGATGCATTTTGAAGCGGATAAAGTACAGCGGAATATTCAGTGCGTCGTCTTCGCTGCCGCGCTGAAATTCTGCAGGCAGCCGTACGTCCAGCCAGCTACCGCCGTCGGTAACGATCCGGCGGGCATGCTCATAACCCACCCAGCTCAACATGGGCTCGTTCAGCAGTTTTTGAAAATCGTCTTTACCCAGACGCATCAGCGCACCGTCGCTAAGCATAGTGATGGTTGCGTTGCGCTTGGCACCGCTGATCAGAGCCTCTTCCCCAAACGTGTCGCCGGGTTTAATCTCGGCCAGCTTGAGGCCTTTACCGTCGCGCATTGGCGTCTCGCGAATCACCTGCGCCGTGCCCTCAATCAGCACGTAGAAAAAATCGCCGGGCTCACCCTGCTTGATCACCACCTTACCCTGGCGTTGATGGATGCGCTCCATCCGCATGAACACCGCCTGCAGGTTCGCTGGCGGAATTTTATGGAAGGCCTTGTTCTGCAGCATCATGGTCATCCAGTCGTCTGCATCGGGTTCCTCGGTGGCGGCTTTTCTTAAGTCGTTAACCTCGTACGACCCGGTTTGATCCCAGGTCAGCATGACATCCAGCAGATCGCTATCGATGCTGATGCACTTCACATCGCCGCGACAGCGCGCGGACAATCGCCGCGGTAGCACGGGTGCCAGCGCGTGGCGGGCCTCAGGCGTGCCGGCGCGGATAACGCGTACCAACTTGTCCTGATTCAGCAGTTCGACCTCACCCTCCAGAAGGAAGAAGGTGCGTCTGTCGCGCTTGCCGCTTTTGAACAAATACCGCCCACCGACAAACTCCTCGACCACCGCTTTGCGGATCATCGCGCCGAGATTCTCCCGCTTCAGCCCATCGAGCGGGGAGAATAATTTTAATTGTTGTGTTGTCGCGTGGTCTTGGCTCATATGAGTGCTGTAGGGCTCCTTGGGAATTCTACGGGTGCAACACAGGGAGGCGTCCTATGCACCTGAAACAGCGTATCTACAGCATTGTGCGACAATAACATGGTGCTGTAGTTCGTTAGACCCGCTGGTTCACGCTTTGCCGTCCATCCATTTGCCGGTCGACGACGGAAAACTGGGACCTGGTTCACAAATCGCAATGCATATCTGGCGAGGTTGCTGGTATCGGGCGTGGCCGGCGGTCTTCACCCACGTGCACGTAGGTAATTTGCGCGGTGGCGACGCGAATCTGATCGCACGGATTGTGCCCCGGACGCTCAGCATACACCACGATATTGACCGTGAGCGATGAAGTTCCCACCTCGTGTAAGGCACTGACAAAGCTCACGACATCGCCGACATAAACCGGCTGGATAAACTGGAAGTCGTTAACCGCTACGGTAACGACTTTGCCGGCCGCCCGGCGATAGGCGAGCACCGCACCGGCAATATCGGCATGAGACATCAGCCAGCCGCCAAAAATATCGCCCAGCCAGTTGGCGTCGGCCGGCATCGCCATGGTGCGAACCGTGGCAATGCCGTCAGGAAACACGCTGCTGATGCTCATCTGGCGGGTGCTGGTCGGTTACTGCAGCCCAACCCACCCGGCGTCCGGCGTGAAGCGCTCGCCATGCTCACCTTCAAGCGCCTTCAACGAACCCAACACATTGTCGACGCCGCGGGTCTTAGCGTATCGCAGAGGCCCGCCGGTAAATGGGGCAAAGCCGGTGCCGAAAATCACACCGGCGTCCAGCAGATCCGCATCCGCAACCACTTGCTCGCGCAGACAGGCGACGGCCTCGTTCAGCATCGGCATGATCAGGCGGTCGGTAAGGCCGTCGGGTACATCGTCACCGACTTTCTTCTTCACCGCCTTGCCCTTGCGCCACTGATAAAAACCGGCACCGGTCTTACGGCCCAACGTTTTCTGCTCCACCATGCTCACCAGCCGATCCGGCACCTGCAGCGAAAATTCCTCTGCGAATACTCTGGAGACCGACAGGCACACGTCCAGGCCGACGGTGTCGGCGAGCTCCACCGGCCCCATCGGCATGCCGAAGTTGGTGGCGGCTTTGTCGATAACCTCCAGCGGGATGCCCTCGGAACCGGCGATGAACGCCTCCATCAAATAGGGCATCAGCACGCGGTTCACAACGAAGCCGGGCGCGCTCGAACACGGCAACGGCAGCTTGGAGATAGCATGGACGAAGCTGCGTCCTCGCGCGAGCATCTTCGGGTCGGTGTCCGCACCGCCGATTACCTCCACCAATGGCAACATGGCGACCGGGTTAAAGAAGTGCAGCCCGATCAGGCGGTCGGGACGGGTCATGCCTTCGGTCAGTGCCTCAAGGCGAATGCTAGAGGTGTTGGTTGCCAGGATTGCATCGGGCTTCATTCGCGGTTCGATCTGTGCATACAGGGCCTGTTTGGCCTCAACGTTCTCAAAGATTGCCTCGATAATGACGTCGGCCTGCTCAACACCGTTGCCGTCTACGTCCGGGATCAGCCGATCCATCACTTCCTGGACCGCCCGCGTAGCTTTGTAGCGCTTGTTGAAGCTCTTATGTGCCCGGCCCATGGCCGGTGCGATGTACTGGGGCGCGCGATCCTGCAGGGTGACCGTGGCGCCGCGACCGGCACACCACGCGGCGATGTCGCCGCCCATAATGCCTGCCCCGATCACGTGCACGCGCTTGGCCTCAAAGCTGGCATCACCCTCGAGTGACTTGAGCTGCTCCTGGAGCTGAAACACGTGCACAAGGTTGCGTGAGGTCTTACCGCATACCAGGGCGCTGATCGACCGTGCTTCCTGATCGAGCATGGTCTGCTTGTCATCGCCGCCGTATTTGCGCCACAACTCAATGATGGCGTACGGGGCAGGGAAGTGGCTGGCCTTGGCCTTTTTTGCTACCTGGGCGGTCAACATTCGGGCGATCGCGGCGCGTACCGGGGCCACATCCATCAGCCGGTGTGTCAGTTTGCGCGGCCTAATTTTGGGTGGTTTTACGGCCATTATCTTGGCCGCTCTGGCCAGATGTCGGGTGGGTACTGCCTGATCGATCAGCCCGGTTTTGAGCGCTTCCTTGTAACGCACGTTGCGTCCGCTCAGCATCATACTCATCGCGGCCAGTACGCCGACTTTGCGAACAGAACGTACGGTGCCGCCAAAGCCCGGGTGGATGCCTAGTTGCACCTCGGGGAAACCCAGTGTGAGTTTAGGGTCGCGTACCATCACGCGATAATCGCAGGCCAGCGCCAGTTCCAGCCCACCGCCCAGCGCAAAGCCGCCAATCATCGCGACCGTGGGGCACGGCAGGTTCTCCAGCCGGTCCAACAACGCATGTGCCCGCTTGACCTCCTCGTAGGCCTCCTCGGGTGTGCTAAGGGTTGCGAATTCGTTAACGTCCGCGCCTGCGATAAACCCGGATTCTTTGGCAGAGTAGATAACAACTCCCCGCGGCGGGTTGACTTCAAGCTTGCTGAGGATGTGTTCGGCTTCTATCAGCACATCGCGAGAGAGCACATTAGCGCTGGCCTGATGCTTATCTACGCCCAGCCACAGCACGCCGTCGTTGTCTTCATGCAGCTTCCAGTTCAGAAACTGCTCTTCAGAGATGCTGGAGGGGGCCGTGCTGGCCGCTTCCGCCGGTAAGGTTTCATCCGTCATATTCGTTCCAAACTGCTAGTGATGGGGGCGTTCGAGCAGGAAGGCGCCACCTTGGCCACCGCCGATGCACAGAGTGGCAATGGCCCGCCCGCCGCCGCGCCGTTCAAGCGTTTTGAGTGCATGCAGGACGATGCGTGCGCCGCTGGCCCCGACCGGATGGCCCAGCGCAATGGCGCCACCGTCCACATTTACCCGATCCAGTGCGAGTTGCCCAAGCTTACCGTCTAGGCCTAATTGCTGTTGGCAGTACTCCTCATCGTCCCAGGCTTCGAGACAACTGAGGACCTGACCGGCAAAGGCCTCGTTAATCTCCCAGTTGTCGATATCGTGCAGCCCCAGTTGCTGACGGCGCAATATTGGTGTGCTGGCGTGTACCGGGCCTAAGCCCATCTGTGCGGGATCCAGCGCTGCCCAGGACACATCCACCAGCTTGCCGAGCACCGGTAGGTCGTACTTTTGTACCGCCTCTTCGCTAGCCAGCAAAAGCAGCGCCGACCCGTCGGTAATCTGCGAGCTGTTGCCCGCCGTCACATGGCCCACCTTGCGATCGAACACCGGTTTGAGCTTGGCCAGCCGCTCGGTTGAACTGTTCCGTCGCAGCCCATCGTCCACTTCATAGGTATTGCCGCGTGCGTCGTACAGAGCCGTCACCTCGCTCATCCGGCCCTCGTCGATGGCGCTGGCCAGGGCCAGGTGGCTGCGCACTGCGTACTCATCCATCTGCGCGCGGGTAATGCCAAAGTGATGCGAAATGACTTCGCAGGTCTGGCCCATGTTCAATTCGACGATCGGATCGGTTAGCCCGCGGATGAGCCCAATCACCGGTGAGAAGTGCCCTGGACGCAGGGTGGTGAGGGCCTTGAGTTTCTGCACGGGTGTTTTGGCACGGTTGAGCGCGGCTAGAAAGTTCACCATGTGGTCGTTGTACAGGATAGGCGCGCGGCTCATCGCCTCGGTGCCCCCAGCCAGCACCAGGTCGCAGCGGCCCAGCGCGATATCTTTTGCAGCCGAGTCCAGGGCCTGCATCGCTGAGGCGCAGTTACGCATCACGGTCCAACCGGGCACGTGATCACCGCAGTTCAACCTTAGCGCGATAATTCGCCCGATGTTGGCCTCATCAACCGATGGCATGGCACATCCGATCACCACCTGATCCAGTTCCTGCGGGCCGAAGCGTTGACGGGCGAGCAGGGCCCGCCCGGTAGATACGGCCAGATCGGAGGCACTGAATGCGCCCGGTTTGCCTGGGGCCTTCAGGAAGGGTGTGCGCGACCCGTCCACAAAGTAAACCGGTCGGCCAAGTTGAGAGGTCATGGTAAATCTCCTAAACGCGCCCAGCCACGTTCACGCGGCCCGCTGGCAGGAACAATACACGAGGATGTCACGCGGCAACGCCAGGTTACACAGTATATTGTACGCCGTTTCGCGGTGCGCTCTGCTTGGTATGGGGTACGGATCAGCACGGCTGACACGATTATTTTCAGTCGCTGGCTGACACTCAGGCGCAGGAGGGCTTGGCGGGGACCGCGATGCGCAAAATAGTGCGCGAGTACGAGCCTACTGGGTGAGGACGTCGCGGTGCGCGGATTGTGTGGGGGGAGTAATTACAAAGTCGCACACGATGGGCAGATGATCTGAGAAATTTACGTTCGGTAGATCAAAATGACTGATCTCGATGCCGCCACTGTGCAGCACGAAATCCAGTTGCTTGCGTGGTGAGCGACTGGGGTACGAGGGCAAGTTGCGGACGTTGGCGCTCTTCAGGCCTGCCGCCTGCATGAACAGATACATCTCGTGCTCACCCCAGAAGGTGTTGAAGTCGCCGGCCACGATCACAGGCTTGTTGCACGCGCTGATCAACTCGTGCAGGTGGCGAAGCTGGTAGTGGCGGTGGCGGTACTTAAGCGATAAATGCACCAAAAAAACCGCCAGGTTCTCCAGTTCAAGCTCAATAATCAGGCGCTTGATACCGGTATCAAAGTAGTGGAAGCGCTCCCCATGCACGCGGGGCGCGGCCAGGAAGGCGTTGCCCTGCTTGCGTACAATGGGCAAGCGGCTTTGTAAGGAATGCTCTCCGTACTTGCACTGATGTACGGAGTAGTGGCCCAGTGCCTCGCCGATGATCTCGGCCTGATTCACCCGTCCGCTGCGAATAGATCCGGTGTCCACCTCTACCAGGCCTACGATGTCCGGGTCGGCGTTGCGGATAAATTCTGTAATGCGTTCGAGGTTTTTCTTGTTGCTGCGCAGGTATCCAGCCCCGGGTACCGGGAGATTGAAGGCAGGGCCGGAGCCGGCTGCATATCGAATGTTGTACAACAGAAGGCGCATTGCATAGCCATAGTCCCACACCGCTGGCGGCGAGGGAACCGACGCAGTTCCGGATTGAGTGACGGTTCGGTTGCTAGGCCGGCTTATTCGATGCGGAACTCGATGCGTGTTCTCACCCGTTGGGAGATGGTGCGTCCACGAACGGTCTTGGGATTGACCTGCCATGAGCGAATGGCCTGAACGGCGGCGTCACGAAAGTACTGCAGCCGCTGCGCATCCAGGATCTCCACGTCCGTAATATTGCCGGTTGGATCGACCAGGAACTCTACGTCCACCCACCCCTCCAGTTGGCGTTGGCGGGCGCGAGCGGGATACTCTGGCGGCACATACTCGGCAAAGTCTAGATCGCTAAGTGCCAGGATGCGCTCGGATTCACGCGTGACCTCGGCGGTGTCCAGCGCTTGCTGCGCGTTACGTACCAGCCGTGAGGAATCATCCAAACTGCGTGCTTCACCGATCCACAGGTCCGCTGACTCGAATTGGCCTGCGCCGATCTCATCGCGGGCACGGGCGACCAAGCGTGCGACGAGCTCATCAGTCACCTCTACGACAGCCGGCACCGAGGGGGCAGCCTCCCGAAGGTCAGAGATATAGCGCAGGGCGTTTTCCTGCTCTGGAGTTACCAGTCGTTCATCGGCCATAGCCAGGCGGGCCATGCGTACCAGATCTTCCACCTGCTTGGCCTGATCGGCCGGGTCGATGTCCTCGGCCGTTGCGTCGGCGTCACCGTCAGCGACCTGTTCGCTCGCAGCGTCGTCGCCCGTGTCATCGCTTGCGGTTTCAGCTGCGGCGGCGGCCGCCGCCGCCTGGCGCTGGCGCTGCTGGCGTATTTGCCCGATGCTGGTAGTGGCCTCGGCAACGATCGGGTCGCCCTCGCCGGAGGCGGCAGCGACGGCGGCGACTAGCGTGTTGGCCTCGTCAAAGTCCCCGCTACGCGCGCTGCGTAAGGCCAGGTCGATCAGACGTTGTTTCTCGGCCCCAAGCTGTCGGTCAATCAACTTTAGCTGCAGGTGCTCAGGATTGCGCTCCCTGGCAGGTGCAATGATGTCGACCGCCTCGGCGAACTGCTGTTGCTCAATCGCATCCAGCGCTCGCTCGGTCAGATGGCTGAGCACCCGGTCCAGCATTGCGCGGGCGCGTGGATTCTCAGGCACCAGCGCCATCGACTGATCAATGTAGTCCAACGCAGATTGTCCTTCCGGCGAAGTGAACTGCTCGGCAGCGAATGCCAACTCAGCTTTGTCCACCAGTCCGTCGCTCGCGGTGAGATCGTTGTCGTTGTTGGAAAAACGGTTGACCGAGCCCGTCTGCGTGCCCACCAGCACGTGCTCGGTGGCGGTGCTGTCGAACGCACCAAGTGCGCCAGATAGCATCCAGGCTGCGATCGTGCCCACCAGCACCATAATGGAAATCTGCACCAGCAGGTCGGTCGGGTGGACGGAATTAAGAAAAGACAACGCCGCGCGAAACGGGTTCTGCATCGTGGGATTGGCCGTGCTCATCGTATAGTCGCTGCCTAAGTCAGGAGAGGGCGTTAGTGCTGAACCGGCGGACGGTTCCAGCGGCGAGTGACCTGGCGCAGGCGGTCACTGAGTGTGGGAACACCGCGGGCATGATCCTCTTCGGTCTCGCGTGCACCGGAGGTACCTTGAATAATCGCCTCTGCTTGTGCGGCGATATCCTGGCCTCGGGTGTCATGCACGATAATCGCCCGCTCAATCGCGCCGCGACATTCGGCGACTGATAGCGGTTTCTCCAGGTAGGCTGCCACTAGGCCGGAACTCTCCAGGTGGGCCCGTTCCTGATCGTTAAGCGCGTCACCCACCACAATGGCAGCCAGTTCAGGTACAAACCCGCGCAAACCATTCACAATTCGAGTGAGCACTGCTGCTTTGCTGGAGAAATCGGTCAGTAGCAGCGCACTTCCGGTTGCGCACACCAGATCGATGCAGCCAGCGACGCTGTTGGATGTGTGGATGTTGAGCCCGTCTCCAAGTCCTTCACGGATCTCCTCGACAAAAATCTCATCGGTGGTCAACACCAGAATGTCGACCGGCTCGAGCACCTCTGTGTCTGCTGACGCTGCAGAATCGGCCGCCCCGGCGGCGGGCGCTTCCGGCGCAATGGTGGACTCGGGCGGCGCATCCGGTGCCACGCTCTGAGGTGCGTCTGCTTCAACCGTGGGCTCAGGCGTAGTGTTCGGTGTGGCTGCGTTTGGCTCGGTTTGTGCGCTCGCATCGCCAGCACGCCGCGCTGGGTGCGAGCGGCGGTTATTCACGGGGGCAGCTTCGGGGATGGGCAGTGCGGGAGTTGTGCCCGTGTTCGTTTCACCGAATGTGCTGTCGGTCGTACTTGTGGCTGCCGCAAGACCGGCAAGTGCCGTTTCGCGTGATACCGCTTGGCTGAGTACGGGCGGCGCGTCTGGTACGTCCTTTTTCTTCGCAGGCGTTGCCGGGATCTGAGGTGATGCCGATGCCTCGCTATCGCCACTCGCCGCTGTCGCATCAGTGTCGCTGGTGTCCTTTGCCGTGTCCTCGTCCGTCAACGCCTCATTGCGTTGGGTGGCCGCAGCGACGATGGCGGCGATTTTGGCCGCGCCGGACAATCGCGGTCGCAGTGGCGTGGGCGATGTGGTGGGCGATGCGCGGTCGGCGGCTTTGCTCAGGCGCGAGGCCAGTCGCTCGGTCATCTGCGGGCTGCTATGTGCTCTGGACTTGGACGACTTGTTCGGGATCGAGCGAGCACTGATCGAGCGAGCACTGCGATTCTCCGGTTGCTGATCCATCAACCGAGCCGCCTCTTCGTTTACCTCCGCCGCCAGTTCGTCTGACAGATCATCATCCAGCTCGTTGGTCAGCTCCACCGCCAGCGTGTGTGCCAAGCGCTGGGTATCACCCAGTTTGTCAGGCGTATCAATCGGGCTGATGGTGCCGTTGTCTTCGTTACTGGGCATGTCCAGAAGGCTACGCGCCGGCGGGCCGGAGCGCGGGGGCGGCTCAATCGGCGCGCTGGATTCGGTCGGGTTACTGCTGGCATCCGGTTCAACCCGCTCGGTGGTGGAGGAGTCGAGTTCGCCAGGCGGGCACGAGAGCTGCTGCTGTGCCGACTCACCCCCCGGGTTGGACAATTGCTCGGTGGGGGCGTCTGCTGCGGCACTGTCGCCGACGATCGCTTGGTCCGTATCGGATGTCGATGTCGGTGCTGGCGTCAACGGTGACGGTGGCAGGGGCGAGCTTAGCAACGCGTCCTCGCTCTCTTTCGGGCCAGCGGGCTGCGCCACCTGGGCCTGGTGTCCACCGCCCAGAATGGTGCGAATCCGTGACTTACGATTTGCGGTTTTCTCCGCGGGCGGTGATGTAACCGCGCCGTCTTTCTCTGGTTTGTTTACCGCCGTGCTGTTCGGGTTTTGAAACGTCCGGTAGCTGCCCGACAGCGTTGAGTAAGTGCCCGACAGGCTTCGAGTCAGGACGGGGGCTTCGCGGGGGGGGGCGCCGTTGGCCTGCGGTGGCTGCACTTTGTCCTCCGCCTGATGGCCATTCAGACCTACATTATTCACGCTGTCATTGACGGGCGGGGCATCGGTGGTTGGTGCCGATCCGGTGGGCGCCGATGGCTTGGCAGCTTGGTGACTGTTGAACGCGGGCACCACACGGGGAGCATCGGCGCTTGCATCGCCGCCGACGGCCGCTGAGGCGGAGTCACCCGTGACTCGCTGCAGGCGCCCGAGTTTGGCGATCCGGGAGGCCTGCTCTATGGTTAGCCTCAGCTGATCTGGGTGGCAGGGTTTGGACAGTAGTCGGAACAACTGTGCACGTTTAATCGCCGCTTCGCTTACGCTGCGATTAGCCGGGTCGGTGAGCAGAATACGTACGCTGTGCGGCGCGCGCACGTGCGCCCAGTTGAGAACTTCCATGCCGGTAGCATCGGGCATTCGGTCGTCCGCGATGACGACATCGACGCTCTGCTCGTTAATCACCTTCAGTGCATCGTGCACGTTGCCGGCTAGGAATAGATTGTAGTGTCGTCGGAACATTACGCGCATGGAGTTCAGAACGCGTTTCTCGGCATCCACGAACAGCAAGGTTGTCTTTTCAGTAGGTACTTGTGTAGTCATTGTGTGCCTTTTTGCACGAAGCCCTGCAGCTCCCCCGGAACAAATATCAAGCCGGCGCCGCGGTGGGTGTGCTTCCCTCCAGTGTTAGCGCTTCGTGGGCGGGAGGGAGTTCGCTAGCAGTCTCTGCTTGCGAGCCTTCGACCGCGCCTGCCATGCCGCCGTCCACCGGTAACTCGATGGTGACTAACGAGCCCTGGCCCGAGGCGGACTCGATGACTAGCTCGCCACCGTGCGCTTCAATAATCTGTTTGGATACAGCCAATCCTAACCCTGCGCCTTGCCCCAATTTGCGGGTGGTGAAGAACGGTTCGCAAACTTTGGTCAGCAACTCGGTCGGGATACCGCAGCCGGTATCCACGATGCTGACCGAGATTTTTTCGTCATCTTCGCGCGAGATGATGTGGATCTCACCGCCGCCCTCAATCGCTTGCACGGCGTTATTGATGAGGTGACGGAACACCGTGGCGATCTGCGTATCTACGCAAAAGACGCTGGGTAATTTCCCATAGTCCTTGTGAATGGCAATCTGCCGGTCATCGTCCTGCAAGTCGGTGCAGGCTTGCAACTCATGATCGAGCAGCTGGTTAATGTTGGTTTGGGTGGCGGTGCCGGCCTCCACCTTGCCGTGTGTGTCCAGCCCGCGCACAAAGCCGATAATCTCTTCAAGGCCCGCGACACTGTCGCGAATAAGTTCATGGGCTTCCTGAGTGTCATCACGCAGCGTGGAGCCACCCATCATTTGCCGCAGCTGTGCGAGCCCTGCCAAAAAGCGCTGCTTGTCGGTGTTTTGTCCGGCAATGAGGTTAAGCGTGTCTTCCGACTTGACAACAAACTCCTCCAGCTTGTTCAGGCGTTCACTGATCAGCGTCGCGTTGTTAAGCAGGTACCAGAGGGGGGTGTTCATCTCCTGGGTAATGCCCGCTACGATACGGCCGACCGAAGCGATTTTTTCTGTCTCGTTTAGTTCTTCTTCCGTTGCGCGCAGGTTTTGATACGCCTCGTTCAAGCCGCGCGTGCGCTCTTCGACAATGTTGTCTACCCGCGCGTTGAGGCGATTGAGGGCAAAGTTGTTGTCGAGAAGGTTGTCGAAGTTCTCGCGAAAGCGGCGCGTCAGATAAAATAACGCCAGTGCGAGCAAACCGGAATACACGCTGAGCATCAGCCAAGCGCGATCAGCCCGTTTGGATCGATCTATAGGAATCCGCCCCAGGCCACTTAGCAATCGATCGCTGGCCTGTTGCGTGTCGGCTGAAGCAAACTGTCGTGTCGCTTCTATGGTGGATTCTTTTTCTTGCATCAACTCATTGATGGAGGTGAGCAAGAGCCCAAGGCGCGGCTCAGCCGCCGTTTCCTGAAAGCGTCTAAGTAACGCCATTTCTTCACTTATCGCGCCGCGCGCATCATCACTGCCAGTTTGCGCGTAGTCGAGTATCTCCGCGAGCACCAGAAAAGTACGCTGCGCCGTCAGCGTGGTGCCAGCCTCGCGTAGTCCTTTAACGACTTCAGGCCCTTCAACCCGAATAGTGTCGAGCGTGGCTTGCAGCACGCTGCGGTGTTCTATCAGTTCGGTAGTCGCTGTGCGTGCGTCGCGCAGCAAAGTGCTCATCTCGCTCAGCCGCTCGAGCAACAAACGCTGGTCATCAGATGTGCTCGCGTCAGGCGCAACATCGCTGGCGAGGCGGGTGGCAACAAGATCAAATCGCGGGAGCAATTCCAGTAAGTCCTCGACCGGTGCGGTGTCGCCGCCCGAGTTGATTCGATTTGCCGTATTGACGTACAAATCGTTGGCACTCACTACGCGCTCGGTCAGCGCTGTTCTGTCCAAGGCGAAATTGTTGGTAACAGGCCGCGCCTGGTATACCAGCAACGCGAACAGACCCACTATGATCCCAACGGCGATAGCCGCAAGGATTTTACGATACATCTTCAGAACCCTCCGTCGCGTCCTTGTCAACACCCCAATGGGCTTTCGTCATGCGGTAACCCATTATTTTATGCGGAGTTTAGCATCGTTTACATAACTTGTGGGCAGCTAATTTGGTCCCAATCGCTGTGGGACATTATTCCCGGATAGCGACCGTTGCCCGGGTTCCACCTGTGTGCCAATTGTCTTGGTGAGCGCTTTACCCAGCACCAGATCGGGCGCGCAAGCGACCCGCTCGCCGGGAAATACGGCCGGTTGTCAGGCATGATGCTACCCGATTAAGTATGACAGATTCACGGCGGCAATGGGGGTGTTCGAACGGACCATTCGTAGCCCTTTTCCAGCAAAAACCGGAGATACTGAGTTGGATTTAGCGGATAAAGTTGCGTTAGTAACTGGTGGGGGTAGCGGAATAGGGGCGGCGTTGTGCGAGCGATTTGCCCAGGAGGGCGCCCGGGCAGTGGTGGTGGTGGATATCGATGCGGATGCCGCGGCTGCGGTCGCAAGCGCCGTTGGCGGTCACGCGATGGCGGTGGATGTGACTCGCCAGGATGCTGTGCACGCGATGGTTGCGCAGGCGAGCGAGCGGTTTGGCCGGGTGGACGTGCTGTGCTCTAACGCGGGGATTGGCTTTGCCGATGGCCCAGAACACGCGGCCTCCGCGTCAGATGAATGCTGGGAGACCTGCTGGCAGGTGAACGTGATGGCACATGTTTATGGTGCCCGTGCAGTGCTGCCGCAGATGCTGGCTCGCGGCGATGGCTATCTGGTGAATACAGCATCGGCTGCCGGGTTGCTGAGTCAGATTGGCGATGCGGCGTATTCGGCGACCAAGCATGCTGCCGTGGGCTTTGCCGAATCGCTGGCCATTGCCCACGGCGATGATGGGGTGAAGGTGTCGGTGCTATGCCCGCAATATGTGCAAACCCCGATGATCGAGCCGCTGCGTGAGATGGGCCTGCTGCCGGAGTCGGGTGTGCTAACACCAGCGGCGGTGGCAGCGTCGGTGATCGACGCCATGCGCGAAGAGCAGTTCATGATCCTGCCGCATCCTGAGGTGGGCGAGTACTTCCATGGCAAAGCCAGTAACTACCAGCGCTGGGTGACGGGCATGCGTCGCCTGCGCCAGCGCCTGCTGGGGCTGGAGGCCCAGTCGACTAAGGCTTAGGCAGTATCAGATGGCCGTCGTCAATGGCGGCGCCGCCGTAGCCCTTGGCGAACCGCTCCGGCATTGTGGTGGCGCCTCCGGTGTCCAGGTCGACGCAGACGTAGTGGGTTCTGGCCCGCAGCAAGGTTTTGCCGTCGCTCAGGCGACGTAGCTGAAATCGGCGCACCACACGGATAATCTCATCACAGCTCACCACCCAGGTGGCTGCGCGCACGTGTTCGCCTTCGTAGCAGGCCAGCAAATACTCATACGTGGTAGTACGGATCACCATCGCCCGGCGTAGCTGGTGATAGGTCTCGAGGGTGATTCCAAGTGAGCCGGAATGGGTCCAACTCACCTTTTCGCACCATTTGGTGTAGGCGGTGTTGTTGACGTGACCCAGGCCATCAATCACATCGCTGCCGACCTGGATATCCAGCGTGCACGGGGTGGGCAGGTCCCACGCGGCTTCATCAAACGGTTGAATCAAGGCTGGCTGATCCAAAAATCCACTACCCGCGCCACGACATACAGTACTACCCCGCCCAGCAGTAGATTCGGCGACGCACCCAACTGCTGTCCAGCTTCGGGAATTCCGCCCGAAAACAGCCCGATCGCGCCAATCGCGGTGATGATCAACGCCACCGCGTAGACCATTCTCACCACCAGACGTATCGTTTTGCGGTGTTTATGGCTGGTGTGCTTGCCGACGCCGCACGATGGGCACTGCCCCCACGATTGGGCGAATGGTCTCCCGCACTTGCGGCAGGTCACTAAGGCCACCGGGTACTCTCCGTCAAAAATCAGCGCTCAGCCTAATCGCTATTCAGCCCGGGCAACAAGCTCGGGATCTGCCGGCCCCCGGCCGCGCACCAACAGCAGGCGGAATGGCGGTATCTGCACCGATATGGTGCGGGCTCTAAATCCATAGTGCCATCAGCTGCTTGGCAGGCCAAGTGGCGATCGGGCCCGGTCGGGCTCGATTCACGCGTGCTCTGCATCGGCGCAGGTTGGATACAATAGAAACTAATAACACCTTGACGGGAAAGCGATTTCGCCTTCAAACTTGCGGGTTCCGTTGTTGGGTTAACGTCGCGATGCACGAGTCGGTGCTGCTTTGCAGCAGTCGAGCGTGTGTTGCTGCGCCTGTGCGGCGGAACCATTGGGCGCTTTCAAACGGGGGCAACAGTTATCACGGCAGGCAAGTTTCCATCGCAGGCGGCGCGAGAACGCGGTTTGTGGCGTGCGCAATTCGAGCGCGACAGCTGCGGTTTCGGGTTGCTGGCGCAGCTTGATGATGAGCCGCGCCGCGACATAGTTACCCGCGCCATTGAGGCATTAAGCCGCCTGACCCATCGTGGTGCGGTGGCCGCCGATGGCAAGACGGGCGACGGATGCGGTCTGCTGATTCGTCGGCCCACGCCGTTTCTTGCTCAGGCGGCGGCGGATGCCGGCATCCAGACCGAGGCGCTTTTCGCCTCAGGCATGGTGTTTCTGAGCCACGAGCCGGCGGCGGCACGCACCGCTTGCAGTGAGCTTGCGCGGCAGGTTGAGGCAGCTGGGCTTCAGATGGCCGGTTGGCGGGAGCCGCCGCTGGACCGGACTGTTTGCGGTGAACAGGCACTGGCGATACTGCCGGGTGTACGCCAGCTTTACGTGAACGCACCGGCCGGCATGGGCCGTGCGAAGTTCAACCGGCAGTTGTTTCTGGCCCGGCGCCGAGCCGAAATGGCGCTGCGTGAGGATGCCGAGTTTTATGTACTCAGCCTCTCCAGCGACGCCATCGTCTACAAAGGCATGGTGTTGCCCAGGTTGCTGGCGCAGTTTTACCAGGACCTGAACAACCCACTGCTAAGCTCATCGGTGTGCGTGTTCCACCAGCGCTTCTCCACGAATACTTTGCCGCAGTGGCGGTTGGCGCAGCCGTTCCGTTATCTGGCCCACAACGGTGAGATCAACACCATTCGCGGCAACCGCAATTGGGCGATGGCGCGGCGTACTGCCTTCGACACCCCATTGTTGCCTGAGCTCGCGGAGCTGGACCCGCTGGTCTCGATGGACGGATCGGACTCCAGCTCGCTGGACAATATGCTGGAAGTCCTTCTGAGCGGCGGTATGGACGTGCTGCAGGCCATGCGCTTGCTGATCCCACCCGCCTGGCAGGCGGTGGATGGGCTGGACCCGGATGTACGCGCCTTTTACGAGTACTACTCAAGCCACATGGAGCCCTGGGACGGCCCGGCCGGTATTGTGCTGTGTGATGAGCGCTACGCCGCCTGCTCGCTGGATCGTAACGGCTTGCGCCCCGCACGGTATTCCATCACCAACGACCGTACCATCACCATTGCCTCTGAAACTGGCGTGATTGACTACCCGGCCAGTCAGGTGGTGGCCAAGGGCCGTTTGGGCCCGGGCCAAATGCTGGCCGTGGACCTGCAGACCGGCCGCCTGCTGGACAGCCAGGAGATTGATCGGCAATTGAGTGCGCGCCAACCGTACAAACAGTGGTTGCGCGACGGCGTGCGCTATCTGGACTCGCAACTGGTGGACGTGCGACTGGCTGCCGAACCAATGGACCCTGATACGTTAAGCGTCTATCAGAAGATGTTTGGCATCACGGGTGAAGAGCGCAGCCAGGTGATTCGTGTGCTGGCAGAGGCCGAAATGGAGGCGGTCGGCTCGATGGGCGATGACACGCCCATTGCGGTGCTGTCCCAACATGTGCGCTCGCCGTACGACTATTTCCGCCAGCAGTTTGCTCAGGTGACTAACCCGCCGATTGACCCATTACGCGAGAGCATCGTCATGTCGCTGCAAACGCAGATTGGTCGCGAGTGCAATGTGTTTGAGCCCCGCGCGCAGCACGCCCATCAAATTGTGCTCAATTCACCCGTGCTTTCGCAGCGCAAGTTGCGTCAGATTATGAGTTTTGAAGAATTCGGTGTCACCCATCGAATGCTCAACTTGTCTTACAACGCGGAGCAGGAAACGCTGGATCAGGCTATTACACGCTTGTGTGACGATGCCGCTCGCAAGGTACGAAACGGCAACTTGTTGTTGGTGTTAAGCGACCGGAAGCTGCGCCCGGGGCAGTTGCCGGTGCATGCACTGCTGGCCATTGGCGCGGTCAACCAGCGTTTGGTGCGCGATGGGCTGCGTTGCCAGTGCAATCTGGTGGTCGAAACGGGCACGGCGCGCGACTCGCACCAGTTCGCCTGCTTGATCGGTTACGGCGCCACGGCGGTGTACCCTTACATGGCTTACCAGTGTTTATACGATATGCGCCGTACTGGTGAGATCAAGGCCGGCTTTTCGCGGCGGCAACTGGGCCGCAGCTATCGGCGTGGTATCCGCAAAGGGCTGCTGAAGATCATGTCCAAAATGGGCATCGCCACCATTGGCAGCTATCGCAGCGCACAGCTATTTGAAATTGTCGGGCTGCACGACGCGGTGGTCGCCCAGTGCTTTGAGGGGACGGTTAGCCGTTTGCAGGGCGCCGGTTTTGCCGATCTACAGCAGGACCAGCAGCGCCTGGCCTCGCGCGCCTGGAACGCCAAAGCGCCGATATCTCAGGGCGGCCTGCTGAAGTACGTGCATCGTGGTGAATACCACATGTTTAACGCCGAAGTGGTGCAGTCGTTGCAACAGGCTGTGCGCTCAGGCGAGCGGGCCGCGTATCAAGTGTTTGCCGACCACGTGAACCAGCGGCCGGTCTCCGCTTTGCGTGATCTCATCCATCTGCGCGAAGACGTGCAGCCTGTGCCACTGGATGAAGTAGAGTCGCTGGAGGCGATCACCCGACGCTTTGAATGTGCCGGGATGTCGCTGGGTGCATTGTCACCTGAGGCGCACGAGGCACTTGCCATCGCAATGAACCGCATCGGCGGGCGTTCCAATAGCGGGGAAGGGGGCGAGGACAGCAGCCGCTACGGGACCGAGCGGCGTTCGAAAATAAAGCAGGTGGCCTCGGGGCGCTTCGGCGTTACGCCTTCTTATTTGGTGAGCGCGGAGGCGTTGCAGATCAAAATTGCTCAGGGTGCGAAACCGGGTGAGGGTGGTCAGTTGCCCGGACACAAAGTGGATGAGGTGATTGCCAGGTTGCGTTTTGCGCGACCCGGCGTGGGGCTGATCTCACCACCGCCTCACCATGACATCTACTCCATCGAGGATCTGGCCCAGCTTATCTTTGATCTTAAGCAGGTGAACCCGCAGGCGCTGGTGTCCGTTAAGTTGGTCTCAGAGCCGGGCGTGGGCACCATAGCCGCCGGTGTAGCGAAGGCCTACGCAGATCTGATCACCATCTCCGGTCATGACGGTGGCACCGGTGCCAGCGCGCTAACCTCAGTCAAACACGCGGGCAGCCCGTGGGAGCTGGGGCTGGCTGAGACGCACCAGACGCTGCGCGCGAATGGTCTGCGGCATAAAGTGCTGCTGCAGACGGATGGTGGGCTTAAAACCGGCCTGGATGTCATCAAGGCCGCCGTGCTTGGTGCCGAGAGTTTTGGCTTTGGCACGGCGCCACTTATCTCGTTGGGGTGCAAGTACCTGCGGATATGCCATTTGAACAATTGCGCGGTGGGCGTGGCCACGCAGCAGAAAGTACTACGCACACGGTTCTTCACCGGTTTGCCAGAAATGGTGATTAGTTATTTTAATTTCGTCGCGCAGGAAACGCGGGAAATTATGGCGGCGCTTGGCGTGCGTACAATGGATGAGCTGGTCGGACGAACAGATCTCGTGAGCCTTGCGGAGGGCAACACGCCGCGTCAGCGCGGGCTAGACCTGGCCCCGCTGCTAAGTGATGCGGGCCTGGACAGCAGCGTTGGTCATTTGTGCACCGAGCCGTCAAATGATCCGTTTGATAAAGGTGAACTGGCCGAACAAATGTTGAGCGATATGTTGCCCGCGATTGAACAGTGCACGGGCGGGCAGTTTGAATATGCGGTGAGCAATTATCATCGCTCGATCGGGGCCCGGCTGTCGGGTGAGATTGCCCGCCGCCACGGCGATTACGGCATGGATCACAAGCCTGTTAGGGTGCACCTGCGAGGCAGTGCAGGGCAGAGCTTTGGTGCCTGGAACGCTGGGGGACTGCATATGTCCTTGGAAGGCGATGCCAATGATTACGTGGGTAAGGGAATGGCCGCCGGCAAGCTGGTGATCTACCCGCCTGCGGATGCCGGGTTTGTGCCACGCGATACTGCGATAATCGGGAACACCTGTCTGTACGGAGCAACCGGCGGTGAGTTATATGCCGCCGGCGTGGCAGGTGAACGCTTCGCCGTACGCAACTCCGGCGCGAGCGCAGTGATCGAAGGCGCCGGCGATCATTGTTGCGAGTACATGACCGATGGCGTGGTATTGGTGCTTGGACGTACTGGGTTGAATTTTGGGGCGGGGATGACCGGCGGGTTCGCCGTTGTACTGGATCAGGAGCGTGACTTCGTCGATCGCTACAACCATGATCTGATCGATATCCATCGGATTACCCCCGAGCGTATGGAATCACATTTGCAGCATTTGTACGCATTGCTTGAGCGCCACCGTGCCGAAACGAGCAGTCGTTGGGCGGGTGAGATCCTGGAGGATTTCCGCACCTTTGTTGGCAAGTTCTGGCTGGTAAAACCGAAGGCGGCCGATTTGCACAGTTTAATTGAATCGTTACGGCGGGCAAGTTAATCATGGCGAAGAACCCTCTGCACTATCTTGATGTGCCGCGCCGTGATCCGGACAAGACGCCAGTGGCCGAACGGGTTCGCCATTACGGCGAGATTTACGCCGGTTACGGCCCGGATCTGGCGGCCGAGCAGGCGGCCCGTTGCCTGGGCTGCGGTATACCGTTTTGCGAATGGAAGTGCCCGGTGCATAACTTCATTCCGGATTGGTTAAAGCTGATTGAAGAAGGCAATTTGTTTCAGGCCGCAGAGCTGTCGCACCGAACCAACTCCTTGCCTGAGATTTGCGGGCGCATCTGCCCGCAGGACCGACTGTGCGAAGGTGCGTGCACGCTAAACGATGGCCTGGGCGCAGTCAGCATCGGCAGTATCGAAAAGTTCATCACGGATGAAGCGTTGCGACAGGGATGGCGACCGGACATGAGCGGCGTGCGCGACACCGGTAAGCAAGTGGCGATTATCGGAGCTGGCCCTGCGGGACTGGGCGCGGCGGACATTCTGGTGCGTAACGGCGTTCAGCCCGTGGTGTACGATCGTTATCCGATGATTGGGGGATTGCTGACGTTTGGAATTCCGCCGTTCAAGCTGGAGAAATCGGTGGTAGAAACCCGCCGCGAACTGCTTGAGGGTATGGGCGTACAGTTCAAGCTCAACACCGAAGTGGGGCGCGACATAAGCTTTGATGAAATTTTAGATCAGTACGATGCCGTGTTCCTGGGAATGGGCACGTACACAGCCGTCAAAGGCGGCTTTCCCGGTGAGGACTTGCCGCAGGTATACCCGGCGCTGCCGTACCTGGTGGGCAACGTGAAGCGTGAGCTGTCGCTCGGGATCGACGGCTTCGTTGATCTGAAGGGCAAGCACGTGGTGGTGCTGGGCGGCGGCGACACTGCGATGGATTGCAATCGTACGGCGCTGCGTCAGGGCGCCGCCAGCGTGACCTGCACCTACCGGCGGGATGAAGACAGTTTGCCGGGCTCTCGCAAAGAGCTCAAGAACAGTATGGAAGAAGGCGTCGAGTTTCTCTACAACCGGCAACCTGTCGCGATTGTCGGTGACGGTAAGGTCGAGGGCGTGCAGATGGTCGATACGCGTCTCGGCCCCGTCGGGGTAAACGGTCGCGCCAGCACTGAACGGGTGGAGGGTTCAGAGCATCGGGTGCCCGCCGACGCGGTGATCGTGGCGTTTGGTTTCCGTCCCAGCCCGCCGAGCTGGTTTGAAACGTTCGACATCGCTTGCGGGCCGGACGGCCGCGTACGCGTAAACAAAGACCCGGCGCTACAGTTCCAAACAACGAACGAGAAGGTGTTTGCCGGGGGTGACATGGTGCGTGGTGCCGATCTTGTGGTCACCGCCGTGTTTGAGGGACGCGAGGCGGCACGCGGTATTCTGAATCATCTGGGTATCGAACGGCAGCAGTAAACCCGCGTAGTCTCCTCGATTTCCCGATTTCCCGCATTAACTGCTTTCGACTAATGGCATCATGAGCTGTGGTCGCGGCGTGCGTAGTGACGATCTGGTCAAAAGAATGTCTTCAACTTCACGGTGTGGACGGATCTGGGCGAACAGTTATGCAGAAACGCTTCTCGCTTAAGAGACTCGATGTCTTTAGGTCTGCCGTGTTGCCGCCGGGCGAAAGGCGATCTCATACATCTAGCCCCGCTTCGCGTTGGCTTCACGAGGTATTGTGGGCAAGCGAAATCTTAACGGAAAGACCAAGCGGATAAAATCACTGCGCCGCCGAAGAGGGCAGGATACGACGTGGATTTACCCAGTTTGTTAGTAAAGTGGGTAATTTGGGGTTCGACAGGTAGTCCCAATTCTTTTCCAGTGACGGCCGCTGCTCCACAAACAGTCATGCTGTTTTGGCGTATTTCGACATTGTTACACCCTGACCTTGATGCAGTACTATTGGGCCAGTCATCCGACTTCAACTACTGAGGCAATGTTGGTGGGTAGTTCGTCCGCCTGGCCCATTCGGAATGTCGTGGGATGCGGCTATCACACAGGGAGCAACATTAGGATGATTGGACGCCGTCCCGGACCTTGGGCTTTTGATGGAGGCAATGGTCCTTCTCTAGAAAGCAGTCCGCCGCCATTGGGCCTACGTTCGCCGTATGAGCATACTGGTTTTGGCGGGGACAGCCGACACATAGGAAGCTCCCCGGCGCTGAAGGCGTTGCTCAGCCCAAATGCAATTTTCTCCGATATGGCTACTGTCCTATCTTTGGCCACCCAAGTTCTAGGACATGAATCCTTTGCCATTGGGGTTGCTGACAGTTTTGCTGGCCAACATCATGCAGCGCTTGCGGAACTACCGAGACTGGCGCGAGAGCTTGTTCTGGCAGATGTCTACGATAGACGTGCGGAGCTGTTACTAGGATTCACCAGTTCGTTTGAACGTTCAAGCGTTTTTGACCGATGGGGCGATTCTCTCATCGAGGACCGGTTACAAAACGCGTGTCGGTTTCGCGATGCGCTAACCCACGCCGTGTGTGAAACGATTCAGTATCCCAGTGATCGTACTCATGCGTTGATGACAACGCACAAGGATCACTGGTTGGAATATCACCGGTTCAGCAATGCAATGAATTCCGCGGGTCGAGGGCGTGCGGGAACCTCGTTCGGTCATTTGCTGGCAGCCACGTTTGAACGCATTGACAATAATCAAGGTACTACGGCCAAGTTACATCGCCTGGCCATTCGCTCACCGCAACTGCAACAGGCACTGGCCATGCTCCAATGGGGTATAGCCAGTGCCTATCACGATGCAGGTGAATGCACCGAAGAGACACCACGGGCGTCTGATCGTTCAAGCGGGGCGGTGCCGGTCTACACTGAAGAAAAAATTCGACTAATCTTCATCAAAGCGAACAATAGGCCACTTGCTGGTAAGAAGATCACGGTCGAATCCGGAGGGTCGAAAGTGCGGTTCCTAACGAATGGAGGCGGCCAAATCGAATATGAACAGGGCCAGTTCGCCAGCGATGGTCTCCTCATTGTCGAGTATGAGGACGGTAGCCACAACGCCAGTTGGCAGAGCAAGATGCCGGATGCGCCCGGACTCTACACAATTCCCTTGACGATCTGGAACAATGACGACGATGCGCCGGAATCTTGATCGCTACGGACATGTCGTGCACGGATCGACCCGTGCGCTAGTCGTCGATCTGACGCCAGATCTCCAGGTCGGAACGGAAGTATCGGCGGAGTTAGTCCAATTCGGCGCAGAAATTTGGAGCGAATCCGCCAGCTTTAGCGTTCGATGGACACTGACCGCCGGGGCTTCTTCCAACTTCGTAGTGCTCGAGCCTGACGACCCGTTTCGGTTTTCCGTCCCGGCCGCGTCCTCCGTAGACCTCCGAGCTGAACTTCTCAATCGTGGCGCTACCACTTCTATCGATTTAAGTCAGATTCTCGCCTGCAATAATGTATCGACGCACCGTATGGCCTGGGAGCGCGGAAGCAATTCCGACAAAGCAGTTGCTGAGCTGGCAGGAGATCTCTTCGACTATATTGAGCACGCCGCCCGCGCCACCGGTTCGAACGGGGTCTCGGCGCGATTCGTGGCCGCGGTGCTATTTATCGAGATCTACAACCGGCCGAAGAGCGGACGGGCCGCCGAGCTCGACGAAGTCCGTGAGGAGACCATTGAGCTCGTGTTCGAGCGCCATCGACGCGACCTTCTCGATTGGATCAACGCGAATCTCTACCTCCATCGCTCGGTCGGGGTCGGGCAGACAAGGATGTCGACGCTCGCGATGGCGCTCGGTTGGATGGGGTTGATCGAGCACGAACGAGTAAGCGGCCACTCGAGCCGAGAGAACGATATCGAAGAAGCGTTTATGCGACTGACGACCGATCAAATGTGGGAGCTCTGGCGCCGTCTGCGTTGGCCTAAGAGTGCGGTCAACTCCGTGGCACGAATCCTCGCATCTCTCAAGAACCGACCGAACCGCTACCCTCTGCTCAGCAAGAGCCAGTTCGGTACAAACCACCGAGCGATGGCGATCATAGCAACCGAATACAACATGGGTGCGACCAACAGCCCGGAAGGCGCCGCCGGATCAACATGGTACGGAGATGTCGTTGCTTCGAACTGCGCGCTTGCCACTTCGTCCAACCCATACAGCGTCGCCGTGCCTACGCTGACGTTGTTTAGCCACTGACATGTTCGGCCGCGTTCTCTTTTTTTACGCCATCTTGCTCGGTTTATTCGTGGCGCTGGTTGGCTACTGGGTGATGGTCGGCTACGTGGGTAATCACGGCCTTTTCTTCGCGACCGGCGTGGATCATCTGTATCACGCGCTCGCCGTATGGTGGCCGACAATTCTTGTGTCTCCGCTTGTCGTGGCAGCCGTATTGAAGCTGTACAGGCGAGCTTGCCTCCAGGCCACAGCCTATGTGGTCTATTCGATCTTTGTCTTTGCGGTGTTGTACGCAATGTTGCCCGTCTTGTTCGACTGACGGCGGTACGGTTTTCCTCGAGCGTGCATAAAGCATAAAGCGTCCGAACTAAGTGTCTGCGAAAGAGCAAATTTCCATTTTGGGCCGCCGGTCCATCTCCTCTGGCGGCGCTCATCAGCTAAATAGGCCGACTAATTGTTTGAGATACCGCCCGCGCGGTGTTGCCGTTGACAGCATCGCCGTTTCATCAAAATTCGGTGGTATTCGTGCAGTGGAAATTATTGAACAGTTGGATAGTTAGACTCAACTCGAACGCAACATCCCGTTCAATTGCGCCCACTGGTCCTCAATGCCTCTCTCGGATTGACGACAGCTTCGTTTGTCCCTAGATTACCCAGATGGCAGGCAAACTGGGTAAATCGGCGATCCACGACCCCCGTTCTCGGACATCCCAACTTTTGCGGGAAAGTTAGCGAATTAACCAATTACAAGTTTGACGGGGGTGGATGTTCTCTTGCGTGCTCGTCTGTGCGCAGCGCTTTGATCAGGCGATCGAGTCCAGTCTCGAATTTGTTGTTGTCGGTCTCCCATCCCCTGAAGTCAGCCGCCAAGCGAGTTCTTACTTGCTGAGCTTTACCGTTTTCCCATTCACCGTCAAATAGATAGTCATCAAGGTTAAGTGGGATCAGGGCAAGCACTTTATTTTTGCGTTGTTCCATCAATGCTTGCTCTTTGGCAAACGCACTAGCGATCTCACTATCGACCCACCAGCTCAGCAATGCGTCCCGGGAGCAGCACAGCAGCACTTTGTCCCACAGCTTGATACCTCGGTCTACGGCATCGTAAATGTCATCACCCGGCAGCAGCTGGTGTTCATCCAGCCAGCAGCGAATGCCGCGACCTTGCAGCTGGTCGTGCAGGCGACGTGCGAAGGCTTTGTCGGCATGGCTGTAGCTGATAAAGCAGGAGTAAAACTCAATGGCCTGGCCGCGCAAGGAGGGCAGGTAATCAATCCAGAGATCCGATAGGCCGCAACCACGCAAGAAATTGATTGGCAGGTTTTTCGATTGGTCTAAAGTTCTAAGGTCGATGTTGCTCGGGCCCTGGTGTGTGCACGTGTCCAGTCCGATAGTCCCGGTCAAGTCGACATTCCCGAATGTTGTTTCATTCAAGGTGGCTCCGCTGAGGTTCGCCTCGCTGAGGTTCGCCTTGCTGAGGTTCGCCTTGCTGAGGTTCGCTTTGCTGAGGTTCGTCCCGCTGAGGTTCGCCTCGCGGAGATCCGCCTCGCGGAGATTCGCCTTGCTGAGGTTCGCTGCGCTGAGATCCGCCTCGCGGAGGTTCGCCTTGCTGAGGTTCGCCGCGCTGAGATCCGCCTCGCTGAGATCCGCCCTGCGGAGGTCCGCTTCACTGAGGCCCGCTTCGCTGAGGTCCACCGTGCGGAGGTGCACTCCGCGGAGGTCTGCCGCGCTGAGGTTCGCCTTGCTGAGGTGCACCTCGCGGAGGTCCGCCCCGACGAGGTTCGCCCATCGGAGGTCCGCCTCGCCAAGATTCGCTTCGCGGAGACCCGCCCCGACGAGGTCTGCCGCGCTGAGGTTCGCCTTGCTGAGGTTCGCCGCGCTGAGATCCGCCCCGCTGAGATCAACGATTACACGAAGGTTCTGCTTTCGCCAGCTATTCCACCTGGAGATATCCTGCTGGAGCATCTCCAGTTGATCCGGGCTCATCATCCTCTACTCCGACCGAAAAGACGATGGCATGATAGCGGGAGTACCGCTCAGGCATAGGAAGAGAATAACGCGAGGCGCTAGCACTGATCCCAACTTTTAGATAGAGGTTAGTGAATTTGAAGCCGAGGAAACCCTACGGCAATAGGAGTCTAGGCGCTTTTCAGGTAAATTCGTTGGAATTTAGTACTTGTGATTCATTAAGTTGTAGCCTATATCTGATGAAAAGTTAATCTCAGATAATTCTTCTCTCATGGCCCTCTACACCCCGGCGAAAATCCCAACCACCAAAACCAGGTGCCAGAATTAAAGCGGAGCCGATCCGCGATCGCAAGGCGATTACCCGGACCAAGCTGATCCTGGCTGAATCGCCGAGCTCTACGATTTGGAGCTGTAATTTCTGAGAGCCTTTCGACTTTGGCGGCTCCGCGCAGAAGAACGTGGTTGGGCGCGATCAGGCCGATTCGCTAGGGGCTCGCGGGTACAGTCGGCTCATTAAGTGTGCGAACTGCTCGTTGTCCAGCGTGGTTGTGTCGCGTCGATTATCACTCACATCCAGCAGAACGCCGTCAGCGCCTGCTGCCTGCGCGGCGCAGGCCAGTGCGAGGATTGCTTGCGGGTTGTTACTGGCCGGCCCTGGATCCACCCACACCGGCATACCCAGTTGGGCGTGAATGGTGGGGATCAGCGCTAGGTCCAATGCTAGCGCGCCGCTGGCATCACCGATGTTCACGCCAGACTCGCACAACATCAGTTGCCGGTTGCCTTCGGCCTCGACGCTTTGCGCGGCGCTGAGCAGCGCGGGGAGGCTGGCGAGCGGGGCGCGAGTGATGATGACCGGGCAGTGAATACGACCGGCCGCGCGTAAGGTGTCGCGGTTGTGCATCGCGTCCGGTTCCAGCAATACAAAATCGGCCCGACGCCCGGCCGCAAGGGTTTGCTGCGAGTTATGAGTGGCGACCATCAGAGCGACGCCCACCGCATCCGCCATCTCCCGATAGCGGCGCAACACGTTGTCCAGGCTCGCGTCTTGCAATTGGGCGGGCAGGCGCATCCGCACGATTCCTGCGCCGAATTCCGCCACCGTATGGGTCACCGCCCCAAGCGCGTGCGCCGCATCGAGGCGGTGACCGGCGCGGGTGCGCTGAGCTGGGTGAGTG
>CBDUQI010000052.1:0-30681 GCA_965369325.1 uncultured Gammaproteobacteria bacterium | reverse complement strand
CGATAAAACTCACCAGTTGTTTGCGCTCGGTCGCACCCAAGCCTTCGTCCTCCAGATAGTCCACCTCAGCCAGCCAGCTGATCGGACCAGTTCTAAGTCCGGCGAACACGCCGGCCATGCGTCGTGCATCGCTGCCCGCGTCGTTGTGGTTTAGGCTGATGCCAGCACGCCAGAGGTTGCGCACGTGTTCAGCGGTAAAGCTGTACTGCTTGCCGCGATCTATCTCGCTGCCACCTGCGGTGCCGTTGGTGATGGCCAGACGAAGCGAGTTGCGCCCGATATCCGCACCTGCCTCCAGCCCGGTGTCTGGCGTGTTGTAGTTGATCCCGCTCACCTGACGTACGAACTCCCCGTCGTCCTCAATCCGCCAGCCAAATGGTAGGAAAAACTTGCCGGCTTTGAGATACGCATTGGTGCTGCCGCGATCAAGTTTAAGCAGAACGAACGCTTCGCGGTTGTTGGTGGAGGGGCCCACTTCCTGATCCACGTATAGCGTCAGCCGGTTTTCCATCAATGGCATTTCGATATATACCAGTGTCTCGTCCAGATCGAGGCTAAAGCTGTCGTCTTGATTGGGCACCTGGTTGGCGCTGAGATTTACCCGGGTGTCGCCTCCAACCGACAGGTACTCCATGACGGTGCCGTCCCAGAACTTGGCGTCCACTCGCGAGCTCAGTTGCTTTTGTGAGAACGCATTACCGAACTGGGTGCGCTTACCGCCGCCGGTCATGTTGGTATGGCAGGCAACGCATTTTTGCCCGGTCATCACCGCAAAGTATGGCTCTGCCTGCGCGGCGGTGCCGCCAAGTGTCAGTATGCCGATAGCGCCCGCCCATGCCAGGCCGTGCAGCCGTGCCGGGACGCGCGCGTGAGCGCGACCGGCGAAGTGTTGTTGTGTCATCTGAGGATCCCCGCGTTGCTAGGGATCGAACAGGCGGCGAGTTCCTATTCCGCTAGTCCCTGATCGATCCAGTTGATGATGGTGGTTTGCTCCTCGGCGCTGAGGCAGGCCGGGTTGGCGGCGTCTGCTGCCGGGTCGCCGCTGCAACCGGCGCTTTGCGGCATGGCGCCGGATTGAATAAGCACGATGGTGCACTGGCCTACGTTCAGCCCGGGGCAACTGTTGGCATCGAGAAGTGCGTCTTCATAGACGGTGGCAACGTTGTGTCCACCGGCGCCAAAGTCGGTGTGGCAGGGGGCACATTTTGCCGTGAAGATTGGCGCGGCGTCATCGCTCCAAGTGGTGAGATCGGTGGTGAAGTCGCTGCGGTACTCGCCTCCCGCCAAGCCATCGCCGTCGCCATCCAGCGCATTGCCGCTGGCATCGGTAATCGCCTCGGTGGCAATGATACGGAAGTTGTCTTCGATCGACGCGGGCAGGGCGGATAAGTCGAGTGTGGCAAGGTCCCCAGCCAGACTCACAGTGGCAGCGACGGCAAGGTCGTCACCGTCGCCAAACATACCGTCAACGTTGCGTATCAGAGAAAGGCTGGTGCTGTTAACGGTGCCCGCCAATGGGGGTTTGTTGAATTGGACAGTGACGACGGCGGGGAACTCCGCGAGCAAGGCGTCAGGGTGGGGATCGACGCTCGCGATTGCCAAGGGCGTGCTCACGGTAAACCGCAATAGGTAATCGCCGCCTGGCGAACCGTCGGCATCACCGTCCAAAGGGTTGCCGGCCGGATCGGTAATACTCTCCAGCAGGCTTATCTGGTAGCTGTCATCTACGCTGGTAATTGCATCCAGCGCCAGCGTGATACGTGTGCTATCAAGGCTGGTCGGCGCGTCGAGGGTGGCATCATCGGCGTCACCGAAAATGCCGTTGACACTGCGTGTGAATAACACGCTGGCCGCCGTGACGGTGCTAGGTGACGGCGCTTGATCCAGTGTGATCTCAATGCTGGTGGGTAGGGTATTGACGGTCGCGCCGTCGGTCACACTTACATCACTCACCGTCGGTGCGGTGTTATCTACCTGCACGTTCAACGGCGCGCTGTCGGTGGCATTGGCGCAGGCATCCAGAGCGCGTGCTGAGAGCGCGTAGTCGCCGTCGGCAACTAAGGTAGTGTCCCACTGCGTGGCATACGGCGCGTCCACATCAGCCTCGATCAGATTGCCGTCCAGCAGGAACAGCACCTGAGTGATCGCGGTGTCGTCACTGGCCTGTGCGGCCACTTCCACGGTACCGCGTAACAGGCTGGCGCTCGGTGCGCTCAGGCTCACCTCGGGTGCTTGGGTGTCGTCGGTGCAGGTGTTGTCCACCAGCACCAGCACCACTGCGCTGTCGGCGGTGTTGCCGGCCGCATCTACGGCGCTGGCGCTGAGCTGGTGCTGGCCGGCACCGGTGAGGGTGGTATCCCAGATGAACTCGTATGGCGCGCTGTCGTCGCTGCCAATACTCACGCCATCTAGTTGCAGCGTCACCTGGGCAACCGCCTCGTTGTCGCTAGCCTGAATGGCCACGATGATCTGCCCGCCCACGGTGGCGCCGTTGGCCGGTGAGGTGATCTCTACGCTAGGCGCCTGCATGTCGTTAAATACGGGGGCGATTAGTTCGCTCGTTTGCGCGCTGTTACCGGCCGTGTCCAGCGCTTCGGCGCTAAAGCGATGTTCGCCATCGCTCACCTGAGTGCTGTCCCAGTCGAAGGTGTAGGGCGCGGCGTCGTCGGCGCTAACCACCGTGTCATCGATGATGAAGCGAACCAGCGCAATGCCGGTGTCGTCCACCGCATCGACAGTCAGCGTGACCACGCCGGCGAGATTGCCGTCGGGCAGGGTCAGCGTTACCTGCGGCGCTAGTGTGTCGTCGTTCTCATCGCCTGACTCAAGTGGCGCGCCGGCTGCGATCCACGCGCGCACCGCGTCGATGCTGTCTGCTGGCAGGGGGTCGCCGACCAACGGCATGCGCGCGCCGACACTGGCGCTGCCTTCCAGTTTTTGCACCAGGTAGCTGTCATCTGGATGACCGGGTTGTACGCGCAACAACTGCGGCACCTGCACGCTGGGCACGTTGAACAAACTTGCAAAGCTGGCCTCGATGCTGGTCAGGTCCTGGCCTGCCGGTAACGACGAGCCCGCTGGGCCAGAGTGGCAACCGGCGCTGGAGCAGGTGGGGGTAAAGATATTCGCCTGAATCGACTGCAACGTCGGCTGTATGCCGGCCAGGGTAAACACACTGACGAAGTTGCCGCCCGGTTCACCATTACCATCGCCATCCAGCGCGATGCCGTCGAGTGAGGCCAGCACGGTGGCACCGTCACCGCGCAGGGTGAGTTGGTAGGTGTCGGCTGCTTCTGCGTCTTCGGCGGTATCAATCAGCAGCCGCCGCGCGTTTGCGGCGTCAACAGCCGTGGTAATGACCATCGCGGTTTCATTGCCGTCCGAAAAGCTGTCATCGCCACCGGCGCGGATCAGGCTGACGGTGGTGTTGCTGACGAGTGCGGCATCAAGCTCTTCGCTCAGCAGCACTTCGATTTGCGTGGGGCGTTCGCTCACGTTGCTGCCATCCGCCGGTGTCACCTGTACCACCGCCGGACCGCTTGGCGGCTCCTCCACCACAGGCGCGTCGTTGACGGCACCGTCGGCGATCCACTGCGCGATGATGTCGATGGTGCTTTGCGCCAGGGCCGGCGCTTCGAGTGGCATACGCCCACCCACGGCGGCGGTGCCGTTGAGTTTTTGAATCAGATAACTCTCTGCCGGCAGCCCGGGGGCCACCCGCAGCACGTTGGGGACTTCAAAGCTGGGCACGTTCACCAGCAGCGCAAAACTGTTGCCCTCATCCAGGCGCAGTCCGACCGGAGCCGCAGCGCCGGTGTGACAGCCAGAAACCGCACAGCTCAGGGTAAATACCTGGTCCTGAATGGATTTCAGCGAAGCGTTTAACACCGGCGGATCATCTATCACCGTGTCGCTCACCGGGCGACCACCCGCGTCCAACCCCTCGCCGCTGCCGCTGGAGCACCCGGTGCCAAGGGTGAGGGCAAGCATGGCGACGCCGGCCATCAACCAGGTCTGACATAACCCCGGACGCTGAATCCGGGCCCGCGCGAAGCAGTGCAGCATAGTGTTCTCCAACCAATCCCCAGGCACGCGCAAGGACACGTGGTGCCGTGCTTGTAAGTACAAGACGGATGGCGCATGGTTCATGTAACAAGTTTCTGAGAAATTTTTCTATCGAAATTTTTTCTATCGACTTGAACCTTATCGTGCGCGCGCGCGTACTTATTTAGAGGGAACTCATAGCTGGAACAGGGTGTGGGAAATAGAGGTGGACATTCCGGTGTGCGCAAGCTGCCGGACGGTGCTGGTTGCAGCGCCAACGATGATCGCGTGCTGCTAGCGCGTATCGTTGCGCGTGACCGTGAGGCGTTCGAACGGTTGTATCGGACGACTTATGCTCGCCTGAGCAGTTTCCTTAGCCGCACATTGCGCAGTCCACAAACGGTCGAAGAGGTGTTGAACGACACCATGTTCATCGTCTGGGACAAAGCGCATACCTTCGCCGGTAATTCGCGAGTCTCCACCTGGATTTTCGGCATTGCTTACCGGCAGGCATTAAAACGCCTGGAACGTGAGGGGCGACGCCCGGAAGGCCATCTCACCCAAATGGAGCTGGCCGAGATGCCTGCACCCGATAACATAGAGCGCAATCGTGAATTTGACGACTGGTTGCATCATGCGCTCGAGTGTTTGTCTCCTCAGCATCGTCTGGTGGTGGAGGCGGTGTTCTATCTTGGGTTGACGTATGAGGAGATTTCGCGGATTGCACAATGCCCGGTGGGTACGGTGAAAACCCGTATGTTCCACGCTCGGCGTAAGCTCAAGCGCATTCTGCCGAGCATAGCAGACGCCGGGCGAGGCGGCCCCACAGCAGGGCATCCGATCTCGTCGCGGCCCGATTCGGAGTAGCGATGAACGCGAGCGTCAATACCAATACCATCACGCACGAGGTGGCCCTTGAGCTACTGCCGTGGTTGGCGAATGAGACCCTGCGCGACGATCAAAAAGTGCAGGTTGAGAAGCATGTGCGAGCGTGCGTGGCTTGTCGCCGCGAGCTGTCTTTTTTACAAGAGGTACGCGCAGGGATTCAGTCTCGGGGCGATACTGGCCTGAGCCTGCAGCGTGGGCTGGCCTCCGTGATGACACGCATCGACGAACACGAGGGCACCGATTGTCCTGATACGCTTGCGCGCCCGCTGCACCCGATCCGCATCACGCGTAATCCTCGCACATTGCAGTTTGCGGTTGCGGCGCAGGCAGCGTGCATCGGTGGCCTGTTGTGGTGGGCGCTGAGCGCGCAGACCGGGCAGAGCGATCCGTTGCGGGTGAGCCAGACAATCCCTGCGGAGTATCACACGCTGAGTGATGCGGGTGCCGCCGCAGAACACCATGTATGGGTGCGATTTACGCCGCAGCTCAGCGTCGAGCAGCTAAATGCGCTGTTGCATACCCACGGCGCCGCTATTGTGGAGGGGCCGCGTGCGAATGATGTTTACCGCTTGCTTGTAGGGTCCGCGCAAACGGCCACGGCGCTGGGCGAGTCGCCGTGGGTGGTGTTTGCGAGCAGCGGCTCGCAAACACTGGCGCAGGACGGGCAGGGCGAGTGAGTCTGCGCGCCACAGGGGGCTGGTTTGCTGCTGCGCTGCTGTGCGTAGGGCTTGCGCCGTTGCCGTTAGCTGCCGGCGAAGTGCTAGATAGTAACGCTGTGCCTGCGCAACTGGTGGTGACGCTGGCTGAACCCGTGCACAAACGACAGGGCCGCGGCGGCCGCTACAGCGGCAAGTACGTCGTGCCGGATAAGTTCGCACGTATCGTGCGCCAACTGGCGCGGGAGTACGCGCTGGTGGAGAAGAACTCCTGGCCGATTGGCTCCATTGGCGTGCACTGTGTGGTCTATGAAGTGAGCGCTGACGCGGACGCCGATGCGCTGGCCGAATCGTTAGCGCAGGACAAACGCGTTGGTCGGGTGCAACGGCTGAATTATTTTGAAGTGTTGGGCCAGCGCGGCCAGAAGCAACAGCCGGATTACGACGACCCACTGCTTCCCTTGCAACAGGGGTTGGCGCAGATGCAGCTGGTGCAGGCGCATCGGTGGGCAGACGGACGTGGCGTTAAGGTGGCGGTAATCGATACAGCCATCGATCGAGATCACCCGGACTTGAAAGGGCGCCTCAAAGTCACGCGCAACTTTGTTGACCGACAGCGTTACCCGCCCGCTGAGCGACATGCCACCGCGGTGGCCGGGGTGATTGGGGCGCACAGCGGTAACGGCCTGGGCATCGTCGGCGTGGCGCCGCAGGCGCAACTGCTGGCGCTACGAGCCTGCTGGCAGACCGATGCGTCCGGCACAGAAGCCCGCTGCAACACGGTCACGCTGGCACGCGCGTTAGACTACGCTATTGAGAAGCAGTCGGATGTGATCAATATGAGCCTTGCCGGCCCGGCAGATGCCCTGCTTGCCGATCTGGTGCGAGTCGCCATCGACCGTGGTGCGGTGGTGGTTGCCGCCGCGCGTGAGCCACTGGAGCAGTCTTTTCCGGCCTCGATGGCGCAAGTTATTGGCGTCGTCGCGGCTGGTCGTGAGGGCGCTGCCGTCGCACCGCTCGGTAACATACCGGCATTGCTGGCCGCCCCCGGCGTTGATGTAATGACGACGGTGCCGGGCGGTGAGTTTGCCTTTGTCTCGGGCAGTTCGATCGCGGCCGCACATGTCTCAGGCCTGGTCGCCCTGCTGCGCCAGCGTCACCGTCACATGTCGGGCCCGGACATTCTGGCCCGTATAAGCGCCACCGCCACCCACATGAGCGATAACGCGGCGTCTGTTGCACGTCCTGTTAACGCCTGTCGCGCGTTGGCCGATGATGGCCAACCCCTGCAGTGCCCGCATGCTGCCTCTGCGGCGCTTGAGCGGCCGCCCAACCCGCCGGTAGTGCCCAACAGTTGAGTGCACCAGCGGTGGCGAACGGCCAGTTGTTTGAGCACATCGAGGCAGCGGCTCGAACAGTACGGCCGTTTGTGCAGGAAACCCTGCTGTGTCGCTCGCAGGTATTTGAGCACGCGACGGGCGCGCAGGTGTGGTTTAAATGCGAGAACCTGCAGCAGACCGGATCGTTTAAGTATCGTGGCGCTACCAATCGCATCCATTGCGCCACGCCCGAGGAGTTTGCCGCGGGGTTTGTCACCGCGTCCACCGGCAATCACGGGGCTGGGTTTTCCTGCGCCGCGGCGCTGGCCGAGGCCAGCGGGATCGTCTTCGTGCCAGAGGGGGCATCCGAGGCGAAACTTGAGAACATGCGTCGCTACGGCGCGGATATTCGCGAGCATGGTGATGACGGCGTGGTGACGGAGCAGCATGCGCGCGCCTACGCCGAACAGCACGGCAAGACCTTTGTCTCCCCGTACAACGATATTCTGGTGGCGGCCGGGCAAGGCACCGTGGCGGTGGAGCTGGTGGCGCAGATGCCGGCGCCGGCCGATGTGGTGCTGGTGGCGCTGGGCGGCGGTGGTCTGATTAGTGGGATCGCGGGCTATCTAAAGCAGGTATGGCCGCAAGTGCAGGTGATCGGATGCTCCCCGCAAAATTCGCGGGTCATGATCGATTCAGTCGCCGCCGGGCAGATTCTGGACCTGCCATCGCTGCCAACACTCAGTGATGGCACGGCCGGCGGAGTGGAACCGGGCGCCATTACATTCGATCTGGTCCGCGATTTGGTGGATGAGTTTGACACCGTTAGCGAGGCGCAGATTGCCGAGGCCATGCGGCTGTATATGAAGGCACACAACCAGTTGCTGGAGGGCGCTGCCGGGGTCGCCGTGGCCACATTGATCAAGCGCCAGGCAGTGTTGGCGGGCAAGCGCGTCGCGGTGATTATTTGCGGGGGCAATATTAGCCTGTCGACCCTGAAGCAGATCCTCTAACGCGGTCGTGATCGACCGCTTGCGCCGCGGACGCGCTAGCTTAGAAGTTACGGTCGATGGATATTCTCGCGACCGCCGCCAGCGAATCCTTGAACGGGGAGGCGGGCAGCACAGCCAGTGCATGCAAGGCGGCGGCGGACTCCTGAGCGGCGATTTGCGCCGTGTAATCCAGCGCACCACTGCTCTGTACGGCCTCGCAGACGGCCTCGATATTCTCGCGACCCCCGTGCTCGATCGCCCGGCGGATCAGCGAGCGTTGCTCCGCAGTACCCGCGCGCATGGCATGGATAAGCGGCAGAGTAGGCTTGCCCTCCGCCAGGTCGTCCCCGATATTCTTGCCCAGCTCACTGGGGCTGGCCGAGTAGTCCAGCACGTCGTCGCGCAGCTGGAAGGCAATACCCAGGCGTAGGCCAAAATCGGCCAGTGCCTCGCATACCCGCTCGTCTTGGCCACCCAGAATGGCTCCGATGCGGGTGCCGGCCTCGAACAGTTTGGCGGTTTTGTTACGGATAACGCGAAAGTACGCCTCTTCGGTGGTATCTGGGTCGTGGCAGTTCACCAACTGTTGCACTTCGCCTTCAGCAATAATGTTGGTGGCATTGGAGAGCACCTGCATCACCTGCATGCTGCCAATATGCACCATCATCTGGAACGAGCGTGAGTATAGAAAATCCCCTACCAGCACGCTGGCCGGGTTGCCCCAGACGCTGTTAGCGGTGCGCCGCCCTCGGCGTAGGGCCGAATCGTCCACCACGTCGTCATGCAGCAGCGTCGCGGTGTGAATAAACTCGATAATGGCCGCGGCAGCGACATGATCGCGCCCGGTATACCCGCAGGCGCGTGCTGCCAGCACGACCAGCATGGGGCGCAGGCGTTTGCCGCCACTATTAATGATGTAGTGGGCGACCTGGTCGATCAGAGGCACCTGCGAGTGCATTTGTGCCCGGATCTCATCGTCCACCCCAGCCAGTTCGGGCCGGATGAGTTGCCGGATGTCATCCAGTGACATTTCTGGGCGCCGGGACGGCCCTGGGATGATAGTCATGCTTGCCTCGTCTACACTGCCTGCGCATCGTAAGCCGGTTTTCATGCAAAGGCCATGTTTTTCCAGCCAGCGGACATAAAAAAGAGCGGCCCAGAGGTTTGACCGGCCGGTCCGGAAATACTACTATGCGCGGTCTTTGTCCGGCGGCGCCGGACCCCTAAATAACCGGCCCGAGCGCCGGGCACTGGAGAGCAGACCGATGTATGCGGTCATCAAGACAGGCGGAAAACAGTATCGCGTTACCGAGGGCGGCTCGCTGCGGGTTGAAAAACTCAATGCTGAGGCCGGCGCTACGGTGGAATTCGATCAGGTATTGCTAATCGGCAATGGCGATGACGTACGCGTCGGTGCGCCATTTCTGGACGGCAGCAAGGTCACTGCGGTGGTCGAGGAGCAGGGGCGCAGCCGCAAGGTGGATGTGGTCAAGTTTCGTCGCCGCCAGGGCTACAAGCGGATGAAAACCCATCGCCAGGCCTACACTCGGGTCAAAGTGACGGGCATCGCTTAACAGCGATTCAATTAATCGGGAGTTTAAGTCATGGCACATAAGAAAGCCGGTGGCAGTACGCGCAACGGGCGCGATTCAGAAAGCAAACGCCTTGGCGTGAAAATCTACGGTGGCCAGACGGTTACTGCAGGCAGTATTATCGTGCGTCAGCGCGGCACGCGATTTCATGCGGGTCGCAACGTCGGCGTTGGGCGTGATCACACCTTGTTCGCCACCTCCAATGGCAGTGTGTTATTCGTCCGTCGCGGGCCGAAACACCGACGCTATGTGGACGTGGTGGCCGACTGAGTTCTCAGGCCGTTTTCTCAGTCCACGGAAAAACCCCGCTTAGCCGGGGTTTTTTTATGCGGCTAGAAGGCCAGATATCATGAAATTTGTCGATGAAGCGATTGTTCGTGTGCGCGCAGGGCGTGGTGGCGATGGCTGTGCCAGCATGCGGCGCGAAAAGTACGTGCCCAAGGGCGGCCCCGACGGCGGTGATGGCGGGCGCGGCGGCAGTGTCACACTGCGGGCCTGCGACAATATCAACACGCTGGTGGATTTTAGAATGTCGCGCCAGTACCGCGCTGAGTCTGGTCAGGCCGGGCGCTCCAAGAATTGCTACGGCCGTGCCGGCCAGGACCTGCTGATCGATGTGCCAGAGGGCACGGTGGTCTACGACATCGACACCGAGGAGTGCCTGGGCGATCTGGACAAAGCCGGCCAGACGCTCATGGTGGCGCGTGGCGGCGATGGCGGTCAGGGCAACGTGCACTTTAAATCCAGCACCAATCGCGCGCCGCGTCAGTTCTCACCGGGGCATCCGGGCGAAGCACGCCAGCTGCGATTGGAGCTGAAGGTGCTGGCCGACGTGGGGCTACTGGGCAGCCCGAATGCGGGCAAATCCACCTTGATCCGGGCCGTGTCTGCGGCGCGTCCGCGTGTGGCGGATTACCCCTTTACTACGCTGTATCCCAACCTGGGCGTGGTTAGCGTGGGGGGGTACCGCTCGTTTGTGCTGGCTGATATTCCCGGCCTGGTGGAGGGCGCGGCCGAAGGTGCCGGGCTGGGCATTCAGTTTTTGCGCCATCTGCAACGCACGCGTGTGCTGTTGCACTTGGTGGATATGGCGCCACTGCAGGGCGATCCTGCCGAGGATGTGCGCAAAATCGCCGCCGAGCTGGCCCGCTACAGTGATGATCTGGCCCAACGGCCCCGCTGGCTGATACTGAATAAGTGCGATCTGCTGACCCCGGAAGATGCCCAGGTCCGCAAGCGCGAGATTGAGCGCGCGCTGGACTGGCATGGGCCGGTGTTCCTGATTTCGGCCGAAACGGGCGAAGGCACCCGAGCGCTGGCCGAGGCGGTAATGAGTTTTCTGGAGGAGCTGGCTGCGGAAACCGAGGCGCGCGAACGCGCTGAGGCTGGCAGCGATGCAGACGCTGCGCCGTTGGAGGAGTAACCAGGGACTGCTGCTCAGCGACTGCCGGAGAGTTCGGCAGCCTTTCTAAATCAGTTGCTTAGAGCGCCTTGATGCTGGCGTTCAAGCGGCTTTTGTAACGTGCCGCGGTGTTCTTATGGACGATGCCCTTGCTGACCATTGCGTCAATGGCCGGGGCCGCCTCGCGAAAGCGCTTGTTGGCTTCATCCTTATCACCCTCGGCCACCGCTTTCTTCACCCCTTTAACCTGGGTGCGCATGCGGGAGCGATGGGACATATTACGGGCGCGGCGGCTAACCGCCTGACGCGCGCGTTTTTCAGCTTGTTTCGAGTTGGCCAAGTCGATGACTCCGGATCTGTTGACTCGCAGACAGTAAACCCGGCATTTTGTGCGCTGTCGCGTAACTTGTCAACGCTAATACGGCAATGCCGCCCACCGCATGGGGGCGAGCGCAGGAATATCGCTTGAGCCTGAACAGACTATCCCCATGAGCTTGCTCAAATCTACTTCCGTGGTCGGCAGTATGACGCTGGGCTCGCGCATTCTGGGCTTTGTCCGGGATGTGGTGTTCGCGCGCTTTTTTGGTGCGGGCACGGGTATGGATGTGTTCGTGGTGGCCTTCCAGATCCCCAACTTCCTGCGTCGCCTGTTCGGCGAGGGCGCTTTCTCACAGGCATTTGTGCCGGTGCTTTCTGAGTACAAAACTCAAGCCGAAACAGGCGAGGTACGGGAGCTGGTCTCGCGGGTAAGCGGTACCTTGGGTGCGGTGCTGCTGCTGGTCACCGTGCTTGGTGTGCTGCTGGCGCCGTTGCTGATTCTACTGTTCAGCTCGGGGTTTCGTGCAGACGCGGACAAATACGATCTGGCGGTGCAGATGCTGCGCCTCACCTTTCCGTACATATTTTTCATTTCACTTACCGCCCTGGCGGGCGGCGTACTCAACACATATGGACGTTTTGCGGTGCCTGCGTTCACCCCGGTGTTGCTGAATCTGTCCCTCATTGGTGCAGTGCTGGTGCTGGCGCCACGGTTGGAAAATCCGGAGGTGGGCCTTGCCTGGGGCGTGCTTATCGCGGGCGTGGCTCAGCTGTGCTTTCAGCTCCCGTTCCTGCGGCGCTTGGGGATGCTGGTGCGACCGCGCTGGGGCGCCGCGCACCGTGGGGTGCGCCAGATTATGATCCTGATGTTGCCGGCGATTTTCGGCTCGTCCGTGGCCCAGCTCAATCTGCTGATCGATCGGCACATCGCGTCATATCTGCAGACCGGCAGCATCAGCTGGCTGTATTACTCGGATCGGCTGATGGAGTTTCCACTAGGGGTGTTCGCTATCGCGCTGGCCACGGTGATTCTGCCGCGCCTGTCGCATCGCCATGCACAGTCGGCTCCGGCGGCCTTCTCTAACACGCTGGATTGGGCATTGCGGATGACGGCGCTGGTGGCGGTGCCGGCCGGGGTCGCATTGTTTGTGCTGGCGGGCCCCATCCTGGCCACCTTGTTTCAGCATGGTGCGTTCGACGCGCACGACACGCTGATGTCACGTTATTCCTTAATGGCCTACGCGTTGGGGTTGCTTGGGTTCACGCTGGTGAAGGTGCTGGCGCCTGGGTACTTCGCCCGTCAGGACACGCGTACCCCGGTGCGGGTCGGTGTGATCGCGATGGTGGCCAATATCTTCATGAACTTCGCGCTGGTCTTTGCGATGATCCGAGCCGGGTTTGTCGCCCCGCACGCCGGATTGGCACTGGCGACCGGGCTCTCCGCGATGCTCAATGCCGGCATGCTCTATCGCGGCTTGCGCAAAAGCGGCGTGTATCAGCCCGGCCGCGGCTGGGGCGCGCTGGGTCTGCGCGTGGCGTTGGCGAGCGCAGCGATGGTCGCTGTGCTGCACTACCTGGGCGGCGATGTGCAGTCGTGGCTGGACTGGCCGCTTGGCCAGCGTATCGGGCGCCTGAGCCTGTGTATTGGCAGCGGGGCACTGGCGTACCTGCTCGGGCTGTTGATCGCGGGTGTACGGCCGTCGCAACTGCGGGCGCCGGAGTAGGGCGCGCTCTAGCGCGCATGCGCGTAAAACGCCAATTGCCTCAGGGCCGGCATCTTCCCGTCGCGCCGGCTCCGGTATACTTACGCGCTTTGCCCCAACGAGAACTGCAGATACGGCATGGAACTGCTCCGTGGCACGGCTGGCCTTGATTGCCTGGGGACCCCTCATGCGCTCACTATTGGCAACTACGACGGGGTGCACCTTGGGCACCAGGCTGTACTCAGATTGCTGATTGAACGCGGCTGTCAGGATGGCTTGGTGACGGCCGCTATGGTGTTTGAGCCGACGCCGCGCGAGTTCTTTGCCGCCGACTCGGCGCCCGCCCGCCTGAGCCGGTTTCGTGAGAAATACACAGCGCTGAAGGTGACGGGCCTGCAGCGCATGATTTGCCTGGCGTTCAACGCCCGCACCGCGGCGATGTCCCCTGAGGATTTTGTGCGGGTTCTGCTGGTGCAGCAGCTGCAGGTTAAGTACCTGCTGGTGGGGGCGGATTTTCGTTACGGCCGCGGCCGTAAAGGCGATGTGCAGTCGCTGCTCGACGCCGGGCAGGCCCACGGATTTGAGGTGGCGGTTGCCCCCACCGCGGAACTGGATGGTGTGCGCATCAGCAGCACAGCGGTGCGTAAGGCGTTGAGCACCGGCGATTTGCGCCAGGCCCGACGGCTGCTGGGGCGGCCCTATCGTATGAGCGGCCGGGTGATCGCCGGCAAACAGCTTGGGCGCGAGCTGGGTTTTCCCACTGCGAACATTGGCATCGGGCGCTTGATAACGCCGCTGCACGGCATTTACGCGGTGCGCGTACGCGGGGTGGCGGGGCGCGAGCGGCAGTGGCTGGATGGCGTGGCCAGCCTGGGCACACGCCCGACGGTTGACGGCGGCCGGATGCTGCTGGAAGTGAACATTTTCGATTTCGCGCAGGACATTTATGGCCAGCGTTTGGATGTGGAGTTTGTGCGGTACTTGCGCGCCGAGGAACATTTTGCAAGCCTCGACCAACTGGTTGCGCAGATGCATGTGGATGCGGCGCAGGCCAGGCAGGTGCTGGCAAGCGAGCCAGCGCAAAAATATTAGGCGAGTAACAGGCCGAGAGGCCTTGGGTGAGACGTGACTGACGAGACCAAAACCGACTATAAGGCGACCTTGAATCTGCCGAGCACGGCATTTGCTATGCGCGCCAATCTGGCCAAGCGCGAACCGCAAATGCTGAGCTGGTGGGAGAGCAACGATATCTACGCCAAGGTGGAGGCGGCAGGCAAAGGGCGCAAGCGTTTTACGCTGCTGGACGGGCCACCGTATGCCAATGCGCAGATTCACATTGGCCACGCGCTGAACAAGGTGTTGAAGGACATTGTCGTCAAGTCACGGCGCCTGGACGGCTACGATTCTCCTTATGTGCCGGGTTGGGACTGTCACGGCCTGCCGATTGAGCACCAGATTGAGAAAAAACTCAAAAATAAAAAGAAAAAGCGCACGGACATTGATGAGTCGACGTTTCGCCAGATGTGTCGCGAGCACGCGATGTCGCAGGTAGCAACGCAGCGCACCGATTTTCGCCGCCTGGGCGTTCTGGGCAAGTGGGATCAGCCGTATCTCACCATGCAGCCCAATTACGAAGCGGAGCAACTGCGAGCGTTTGCCAAAATTATCGAAAACGGCCATCTGTACAAAGGCTACAAGCCAGTGCACTGGTGTTTGGACTGCCGCTCATCGCTGGCTGAAGCCGAGGTGGAGTACCAGGACAAACGCTCACCCACTATCGATGTGCTATTTGCGGCAGACGATGAACAGACCTTTGCAGCGGCGTTCGCCGCGAGCGGTGGCTTGGGCGGCGAAGGCCCTGTTGGCATCGCCATCTGGACCACTACCCCCTGGACGCTGCCAGGCAACCAGGCAGTGGCCGTGCATGCGGAGCTGGTTTACGCGGCCGTCCAATTCGTGCCCCCCGGCGCCACCCAGGCCAATCGTATTGTGTTGGCGCAGGTGATGGTGGAGGACATCATGGCGCGCTACGGCGTCACTGATTACCAAGTGGTTGGCACCTGCACGGGGCAGGCGTTGAACGGCGTGCGCGTGCGGCATCCTTTCTATCAGCGCATCGTGCCGATCATCACTGGCGAGCATGTCACCACTGAGGCGGGCACCGGTGCGGTGCACACCGCACCTGGTCACGGTCAGGAGGATTTCCAGGCCGGCCTGGAACACGGGCTGGCGGTCGACAATCCGGTTGGCCCTGACGGGTGTTTCGTCCCCGGTACCCCCCTGGTTGAGGGACAGTTTGTTCACAAAGCCAATGCCAACATCATCGAGATTCTGCGCGAGCATCACGTGCTGTTGATGAGCAGCGAGGTTGAGCACAGCTACCCGCATTGCTGGCGACATAAGTCGCCGGTGATTTTTCGCGCTACCCCGCAGTGGTTTATCGGCATGGAGTCGGCCGGCTTGCGCAGGCAGACGTTGGCGAAAATCCCCTCGGTTGACTGGATTCCCGATTGGGGGCAGGCGCGCATCACCGGGATGATTGACGGGCGTCCGGACTGGTGCATCTCGCGCCAGCGCAGTTGGGGCGTGCCAATCGCGTTGTTTACCCACAAGCACACCGATGAGTTGCACCCGCGCACCAGCGAGCTGCTGGATAAGGTGGCCAGCCTGGTGGAGCAGGACGGTATCAACGCTTGGTTTGATCTGGATGCATCACAACTGCTTGGGGATGAGGCCAACGACTACGTCAAAGTCACCGACGTGATGGATGTATGGATCGACTCGGGCCTGGCGCACCACTGTGTGGCCGGTTTTCGCGATGAGGTAGGCACCCCGGCAGACCTGGTCCTGGAAGGCTCGGATCAGCATCGTGGCTGGTTTCAGAGCTCATTGCTGACCTCGATCGCGATGTATGGGCGTGCCCCGTACAAAGCGGTGTTGACGCACGGCTTCACGGTAGATGAGCGCGGTCACAAGATGTCCAAGTCGGTAGGCAACACCACTGCACCACAGGAAGTGTGGAATCGCGAAGGGGCTGATGTGCTGCGCTTGTGGGTGGCTGCCACCGACTATCGGGGCGAGCTATCTATTTCCACAGAAATTCTAAAACGTATCTCAGATTCATACCGTCGTATTCGAAATACCGCGCGCTTTCTGCTCGGCAACCTGCAAGGGTTCGATCCGGCGGAGCATACCCTTGCGGTGAGCGAAATGCTGTCGTTGGATGCCTGGGTAGTGGCCCGCGCGCAGCAGTTGCACGAAGAGATCGCGGCCGCTTATGAACGCTACGAGTTCCACAATATTTACCAAAAGCTGCACAACTTCTGCATCACGGATCTGGGCGGCTTTTATTTGGATATCATTAAGGACCGCCTGTACACCACGGATGCGAATAGTCGGGCACGCCGTTCGGCGCAGAGCGCGATGCAGCACGTCCTGGAGATGCTGGTGCGGTGGTTGACGCCGATTTTGTCATTTACTGCTGAGGAGATCTGGCAGTTGATGCCTGGGGAGCGTGAAGAGTCGGTCATGCTGGCGCAGTGGTACTCATTGCCAGCCACCGGCACCAGTGCGCTGGATTGGGAGCGCATTGTGCAGGTGCGCGACGCGGTGGCGCGTGAGTTGGAGCGCCTGCGTGACGAAGGCGACATTGGCTCGTCGCTAGAAGCCAGCGTGAGTATTTTTGCCCCCGAACCGTTGTATAACATATTGGCCCCGTTGGGTGATGAGTTGCATTTTGTGCTTATCACCTCAGAGGCTTCGTTGGGGGCACTGGCTGATAAACCGGATGATGCCAGCGATGTATCCGGGCCGGTGATCGGGGAGTTATGGGTGAGCGCACACGCCAGCGCGCACGGCAAATGTGCACGCTGCTGGCATCGCTGCGAAGATGTGGGTAAGCATCCCGAGCATGCCGACATTTGTGGGCGCTGCATCAGTAACATTAGTGGTGAAGGGGAAGTGCGAGAACATGCGTGAATGACAAGTCGGACAGGCAGCAGACACCGGGGCCAGAGTCTACCGTGGAGCTGGCAGCAGGCCCTATAACGTCGGCGGAACACGCGGGTGAACCGGACAAGCCGCCGCCGAACGACCCGCAGGCGATGTCGGATGCGCCCCAGGCGGCCAATGGGCGGTCACTCATCCGTTGGCTGTTAGGCGGGCACGGCGCCACTGCGTGGCTGTGGCTGACGGCGTTGGTGGTTGTGCTTGATCAGCTCACCAAGGCGCATGTGATCGCCAACTTTGAGTACGCAAGGCCGTTGTTCATTACCGGCTGGCTGGACTTTACCCGGCTGCATAACTACGGCGCAGCCTTTAGCATTTTGGCGGATGCGGGCGGCTGGCAGCATTGGCTGTTTATCGGGTTGGCGCTGGTGGTGGGCGTGGTGTTGTTCGTGTGGTTGTGGCGCCTGCCGCGGAGCGGGCAAGCCTGGCTTGCCTGTTCACTGGCACTGGTGTTGGGGGGCGCGCTCGGCAATGTGATCGACCGGGTGAGGTTTGGTTACGTGGTGGATTTTATCCACGCGCACTGGAACGATCTGTACTGGCCCGCCTTTAACATAGCGGATATGGCGATTAGCGTAGGTGCGGTGATGCTGGTGCTGGAGAGTTTCTGGACCCGGGAAAGCCGCGCGCCCGGTCGCCCGGGCGAGGAGCCCTAGTCCTAAGCTAGACGTAAACGAGTCGTCTGACCGGACACCGTTTACTACGCACCCACCGGGCTGATCGGCGTACCCCGCGGGCTGGATCGCCCGCTTACCCAAGCTGCCGGTCATCCCAACTCCCCCGTTAGTTATCTGTGTTGCGTTGTACCCAAAAGGTCTTTACCGGGGCCTCAATCTGCCCGGCGTCGCAGGCCGTCGGCCCGACTAGGCAGCCGACCTGACGGTCGCCGGGATTACCGTCGTCCTCGTCTTCTTCCTCGTCTTCATCGTCACCGTCGCCATCGTCTGTATCCGGTGGGGTATAGCCGGTGCAGTGCGCACCAAAGCAGGTGTCAGGATCGCCCGTGGGATCCTCCGCCTCGGTGAATACAAAAATCGGCTCGGGCGGAACGCCGGGCTTGTCGAGAATGGCGGAGGTGGCGGCACCGGTGCCCAGGTCTACCGAGTAGAGTTTGCCGCTACCAAGATCGGCGTAACAACTACCACTTGAAACCGCGGAGTCCGGCAGATAACTGGTGAAGCTGGCGATGTTCTGAAAAATCCGCGTCTCAGCCAGTACCTTTTCGCCGGATGAGCTGTTCATTGGCATCTTCATGCCTTTGATGTTGTGAGCCAAAGTGCTTTGGGTTGGCACATCCACTAGGTCAGTGTGCAAGTAGCCATAATACGAAGTGTACTCCGCCGAGGGGTCTTCGGTGGTGCCCAACACAGTAAAGGGCTTGTAGTCGCGCACTGCGTAGAAAAAGTCGTTGATAGTCGTCTCTTTAGGGTGGGCGCGGTAGCCTGAGGCCAGCGTGACGTTGAGGAAGCTTTCGCCTTCACTGTAACCCAGCGCCACATCCGGTGCGTAGTAAAAACGCCGGTTGCTTGCTGCAGTGCTGTCGGCCGCGCCGCCCAGAGAGGCCAGCACGCCGCCAGTGACGTTAAAGCTCACGCCATCACTGAGCGGGTTGTGGATGTCGAAACGCCACGCCCGACCGCCCAGGTCGGCGGCGTACAAGCGGTCGGCATAACCATCAGCATTCATGTCGAGCACCCGAATGGCGCCGGTAATGCTGCTGTTCATTTCGGTAAACAACGCGCTGGTTGCGGTGTTGGCGCTGTTGGCACTGCTGGCGGACCATACCAGCGCGCCGGTATTGGCGTTCACCATAAATACGGCGTTGCCGCTGGCGTCGGTGGCATGTGCGGAGTACTCGTCCTGACGCTTGTCGTAGCCACCTCCAAAGACAAGCACGTCCATTTCGGTAGTGTTACCAAAGCTACCGGTGAGAATTTTCGCGACGACTGGCTTGGACCATGTCTGTCCGAGTTGGCTGAAACCGGAGCTGGCGGGGGAGATCTGCCACAGTAGGGTGGGATTGTTAAGATCGCTCACATCCAGTGCGTAGTACTGGCTGCCGCCGCGGCGCAGACCAAAGTACAGATACACTTGGTCACCGCTGTCGACAGAGCCGTCGCCACCGTCCTGCACCCAACTGGTCAGCGGGCCGTCGATGCCATATATTTTGTCCTGACCGGTGAAGTTCTGATATAGCGGCCACAGGTTCGTCAACAACTCATGCGGCACAAATGCAAAGTGCTCAGCACCGGTGCTGCCATTGAAGGCATGCAAATAGCCATCGTTGGTGCCAACGAATATCACCAGATCCTGGCCGGTTTCCTCATCTGCACCCAGGCCATAGGTGACGATGTTGGGTTTGGAGTGCATGGGGTCGCCCATGCCCAGCCGAGCGTCTGTAAAGGAGCCATCACCGTCCTCGTCTTTGACGTCCACGCCCCGCGCCCATTTGAGTAACTTACTTAGCGTCTCATCGGATTCGTTGTCAATGCCAAGCACGCTCTTGCTCAGTACGCTGGTGTTGTCCTCGTGCACAGCGACTATGCCGCCGGTGGGCTTGGTAGTGAGTACCCTGCGTGAATTGGTGAGCTGGCTGGCGGCACCGCCCAGCTGTACTTCGCCGCCGTCAACGCCGGACGACCAGAAGCTTTGGGCATCGTCATTAAAGAAGCCGGTCTGCCCGTTGACCGCTTCGGCGCCGGTCTGATCCAGTACCACAAGATCCCCATCTTCGCTCGGCTCGCCCAGTTCGTAGCGTTTAAGGTTGCCGTGCCAGTGCGTGCCTTCGGTGGGCTGGAACACACTGAAGTAAAGATCATCCAGATGGCTGGTACGATCATAGGCATTAATCGAGACCCCGGGAGAGGTAAATGCGGTGCCAATCTCACGGACCTGCGATAGAATGTTGTCCAGCACGTCGGCCAAGGTGTCAGCATCATCGGCTAGGTAGTAACCGCCGCCGCCACGTTCTGCCGTTTCCTCCAGTAAATCACTTTCGGTGAAAAAGCCGATCGTGTGGGTGATGACGTTCTGGATGCCGTCATCCTCATCGCCAAACAGATCGTTCTCAAACAAATACGCCGCGACATCGTCCAGGCAGTCACCGTCGCCGTCGACGTTCAGGTCGCCGTTGTCCCAGTCGGGGTTGTCGGTGCATGCATCGGCGCCGAAGCCGGGCAATGCAGGGACCAGTGTGTTGGCCTCGGTATCCAACTGGGCAAAGCCATCGGTGAGATACACGATGTGATTCGGCGCGCATTGAGTCAGCGGACTGATATAGGTGTCGCCACTGCGCGAGCCAGCCACGCTGGGGCTGAAGGCCTCCGGTGAGGTGTCTTCCCAGAAGTTGCCGGCATGTGTGGTCAGACCGAAGAACACGTCTTCGCCCATGTAGTACAGCGCCGCCTCATACATGGTCTCTGCTAGCTGGGTGGTGCCGCTGGCTGTCAATGCGTTAACAGTGCTCTTCACATCGGTACGCGCGGTTTCGATGTTCTGCACCGCGTGCAGCACCATGCCGCCGCCCTCGACGAAATCATCCACCTCGAAATCGCCGCCACCATCCACATAGCCGCTGTCAAAGCGCATCAGTCCCACATTGACGTCCTGCAGATCATCCAAGTAGTCGTTCAACACGTTCTGCACCACTTCCATGCGTGTGGCGCCGGAGTCGGTCTCTGTGGCCATGGAGCCGGAAGTGTCCACGATAAACAGCACATTGGGGTAAAAGCCGACCCCGGCATCCGCCGCCGTGTTCACAAAAAGCTCAGTGTCTTCGGCCTGTGCCGGCGCAGTGCTGAGGCTGAAGGCGACAAGCGCAGACAGCGTCAAGCGGTATCGACGTAAGGGATCAAGTTGCATGCTGGTTCTCCAATAAGCGCAAAAAAGAGGCGATCGCAGATCGCGCTTATTCGTTGGTCGGGGTAGGGATCACGACGTAGTAACCCTGCAGGTGCAGCGAGTTGGCGTTCTTGCTGGAGTTGCCGGTGCTGGTGATGGTGTAGTGATCCGCTTGAAACTCGGTGAGCGAGTAGCCGGGCGGGGGCATTTGTGTCGCACCAAAGGTGGTGGTGGCAGTTGCTGTTACGTTGTTGGCAAAACTGAACGGCCCGCCAACGCGGGCGACATTGGTGTCGGGCAGCGGACCCATCTGCAGCTCCGCTTCAATGGCGGACTCGGCCGCCTGGAAAGCATCTTGTGAAAACTGCGTGTTGCCCGACATGGCTAGATCCAAGGTATTGGCCGTGAGGCCGGAGATCCCTAACAGAGTCATCACCAGCAGCAGGACGAGACCCACGACCAGAGCGGCACCGCGTTGGTGCGCGGGTGATCGGCGGTGGATGTGTGCACAGTGCGATTGGGTTGTCATTGCGCTTCCTTGCGTCTTAACAGTGTCGAGTTGGCAGGCAGGCTAGCCGTTGTTCAGTACCACCAGTCGGTTGCGCAGGCTGATGGTTTTGCTCACCAATAAGCGTCTGACGTGATCGTCGCTGGTATCCACGGTGGTGGATGGTACAAACGACTGATCAGCATAGGTGTAGGTGGCGGTATCGGTAAAGGTCTCGTCCTGGGTGGTATTGCGCATGCGCAGCCACAAGCGCACGGACAGCACCTGGGAGAAGTCCAGCGCGGGGTCGGCGTCCACATAACTGTTGACCGAACCGTCAGTATCGGTATCCAAGCCGTATTGGACCTGAAAGTCTTCGGCGCCGGAGAGCACCTCCACATTATTCACCTGCGGGTTCACACCGTTGTCATCCAGTTCCAGCCGTCGCAACGACGGCATCGTGGCATCCAGGTCCGAGCCCGGTGCAATGAAGTACGCATGGGTAATCAGCTCGAAGTTCTGTGCCGCTGCGGCAAACCCGTTGGGCTCAACCGTGCCGATGAAGATCTCTGCGTGGGCCTCGTCCGCGCGGATGTAGAAATGTCCGGCCTGCAGATTAGCCGTGGCGATGGCGGTGTCGGCTGCATGGCGCACGACCAGCACGTCGGTGCTGTCAAGATAGTCCTTGGGATCCGATAGGCAGCTGGCTGTGAACGGGTTAACGTTATCGCTGCCGGCCACGGGGTTGTCCAGGTCCACTGCCCAGTTGGTGTCGCAATCGTTGGTGACCACATAGGCCGCCGGATCGCCCGGCCCTGCGCGCCCGTCGACGAACTCAGTGGCGTTGGTTAAGCCCCAAAAGCCGGCCGACCGCAGATCTGGCTCGATCAGATCCAGCGCGAAGCGTGAGTTGTCCAGCATACGGCTCATTTGCGCGCTTAGTTCCACCGCGCTGCGGCTGCTGGCATATATGGTGAGCGCACCACTCAGCAGGAACACGCCGATAAACAACGCGACCATGACTTCAATAATGCTGAAACCGCTTTGGGCGTCCGGTGTGCGCTGCGCGGTGTTTGGAACCATCGTCATCAAAGATAAAGTCATATCATGTACCTAGAGGGCGAGCGCCAGTGAGTAACTCAGGGCGTCCTGTTTGTCGGCCCAGCTCACCGTAATCATGAAGGTATTCGGATCGGTGCTGGTGTCGCGAACGATCAAGCCGGTGGCTGCGGGCAGACCCAACCGCGCCGCTGATGCGTCGGAGCTGTTGCCGATCAAGGTTTTCCACTGCCAAATGTCATACGCTGCCAGCTGCACCGGCGTGCAATCCAGCGCCGCCGCGGCGGCGGTTTGTGCACAGTTGAACGGTGCGTTGGCGCTTGCAGCCGTGGTGTCGACTTGGTAGCTCTGTGCGCCGGCGGGGTTGGAGCGAATACGATCGGCCATGTCGGAGGCAAGGGTGACCGCGCGGGTTCGGCCCATTGCCGTGTTGCTAGCCTTTAGGCTTTCGACATAAAGCGCGGCGATACCAAGCATGCCGATCGAGATCACCACCAGGGTAACTAACGCTTCGATCAACGAGATGCCGCGGGCATTATGCGGCCGGTGGCGTTCGGGGTGCGAAAGGCACTGTGCTTTGTCCACGTTCGTCCTGTTTGTGAGAAGACACTCCATGTGTCGACGGGACAATTTCTAGCATTGTGCGCCGGGCGCAGCACGCGTTTTTCGACGAATGGCCGGGTGAGCAGATAAACGGCAACGTCGGTGCGCTTATGTTTCGCCGATCAGGGCAGGTTATGTAAGCGCCTGCGCGCAAGCAAAAAAACAGGCGAGGCCTAGGGCGTCGCCTGTTTCGGTTTTAATGGGGTTGTTGAATCAGGGCAGGCGTGGCAAGTTCAGGCGCTTGAGCGGTGTGAAGGTGGCGGTCTTGTCACCTTCGCTGCCACCGTTGCGTGCGGTCGCGTTGGCAGCGCCCGTCTGGTTAATCGCCGGCATCAGCATACGCCCAAGCTGGTCTCTCAGGGCCTTGAATGCAGGCACTGCGCTCTGCGTTGCCGGCGAGAGGAATTCAAAGGCGATAGCAATCGCCTTGGTGGTGCTACGCCGGGGGAAGGGCGCGGAGTGCGGAAAATGATTCATGTTGATGCGTTGTTCTTACATGGCGGCTTGCGGCCGGGAGTTCTCGCTGCATGGGTCACACTATAAGAGAGATAACCGGCGAATGCCGTGATTGGGCGCTCAGACTGACAGTGGTGCGGTGCAGTGATTTGCAGGCGTCAAAAAACCGGCGCCGTGCGACGCCGGTTTAACGTTTGCTCAAGCGCGCGGGGCACTAGCCCCAGCACAAATCGCTACTATCTTCGTTCTTGCTGTCGATTGCCGTGCGTGAGCCTGAGCCATCAAGTACAAACTGGCGACAGACGTCATCCTTTATCTGCGCACCGGCCGCGGTGGCTCTTGCGACGAACCCGCTTGCGTGGTTCTCGACGGCCAGCGTGTAGTAGTCGTTGTCGGTGCTGGAGGGATAACTGTCGCTAAAGTCCGTCAGGTCCGTTGCATAGGCGTTGTTTTGCAGAAAGTACTTTTCCTGCTCTGCCGCGATACGCAGTAAGGAGTCCATCGCTTCGCTGCGCCGCATCCGCTCGATATTCTTGGTGTAATTGGGCACCGCGATTGACGCAATGATGACGAGAATCACCAGAGCGATCATCAACTCGACCAGCGAAAACCCGCGCGCACCATTGGCGCGGGCTACTCCCAACAAACGATTTATATGATTATTGTTGTTTTTCACTGTCATCTACCAACACTCCCCTGTGTCCAGAATGTGCGCACGGGCGCATTACAGATATTCGGATTTACCGCCTGCGTCGCCACCATCAGGGTAACCTGACTGAAGGGGTTGATGCACCCGGTCGGGTTGCCGGTGCCACCGCTGTTGCAGTCCTCATCCCCGTCATCACACGGCGGCTCATCCGGGTCGGTATCGCAGTCATCGCCCTCGCAGTCGGCCGGCGGGGTGAACACGGGTACAGGTGGTGGCGCAATGCCAGCCCGATCCAGATCCTGGAAGCGATCCTCATTGGTGGGATTGTCCGGGTCTATCGCATCGTCCAGGACAACCGGCGCGCCGCTCAGCAGACTGACCGAATACAGTCGGCCGTTACCAAGCACGCCGCCAAAGTCACAACTGGGTTCCGCTGAGCCTGGCACATAGGAGGTAAAGAACACTTTGTTGTCCGCAGTGAGTGCGGGTGCCAGCACTTTCTCCGCGCCGTCGACCATGTCTAGCAGCCATCCCCTATGTGCGCTCAACGCCTCGACAGAGGGACTGGTGTCCAGGGTGATATCCAGTAAATCGGTTGCCGTGATTGTTGGGCGATAAGTGATGTTGCCATCATCATCACGCGGTGGTGCAAAGACGTCTGGGTCTTTCATCATGTAGAACACGTCATCGACGGCGCCGCTCAACGGGCTGGCACGGTGGCCGGAACCAACAGAAAGGGTTAGGAACGAGCCAAACGTGGGATCGATCACGCGTGCGACACTGGGCGGGTAATAGAAGCGTCGGTTGTTGGTGTCGCCCTCACCACCTACATCGGCGAACACGGTGCCGGTGCCACCATCGCTACTCAGGTCCATGCGCCAGATGCGCCCCCCCATGTCGCCAAAGTACAGCCGGTCGGCGTAGCCGCTGGCGTTGGTGTCCAGCGCGCGGATGGTGGAGGGAATGCTGTTGGTCATGTCCGTCAACAGCAGATTGGGGTCGCCGCCGTCGGTGCTTACCGGATTGCCGGCCCACCATTTGAGGGTGCCACTGGTGGCCTCAACGATGAAGATGGCGCGGCCGATGGCATCCTCGGTGGGCGGGCCGACCACATCCTGTGTGCTAGCGTCGTAGCCGCCACCAATAATCAGCGCGTCGCCATCAAAGCTGCCCACCTGCACTTTGGCTACGGTGGCGCCGGACCAGCTTTGGCCCAGCTCTGCGTAACTGCCCGTGCCACCGTTGATGGTCCAGGCCAATTCCGGCGCGTTGGGGCTGTCGCCGGGGATCTTGATCGCGTAGTAGTTGCTGCCGCCACGGCGCATGCCAAAGTACAAATAAAGATTCTCGCCGCTTTCCACCACGCCATTGCCGTTGTCGTTCTCAATCCAGTACGACATGGGGCCGTCTAACCCATACGCCTTGCTGGCGGGATTCGTCACGTCGTTGTTGCGCAACCGCGTGAGCTGACTGAGCAATTCACGCGGGATAAAGGCATAGGCCTCCATCGGCGAGGTGAAGTCATCGCTGTCGTTCGGCAGGTTCAACGCGTGCAGATAGCCGTCGTTGGTGGTGACAAACATCATCTGATTCGGCAGCTCTTCGGTGCCGCCCTCAAAGGTAACGACAACCGGGGTGCTGTGCAGTGTGTCGCCAAAGATCGGTACGGCATTGCCGTCCGTATCAACGCCCTTGAGCAGGTTCAGCAGGGCCGTGAATTCGGCGCCTTCGCCTACACCGAGGAGGCTGGCTAGTACGGTTTCGTTGCTCTCATCAAACACATTGTCTGCATGGGTAAGTGCCACGTTGCTGGTGCCGGTCAGGTTGGTGTACAGATTGCGGTTGACACCCAGCCGGTTGCGCGCGCCACCGGCGGTTACATCGGCGCCGTCCGCGTTATCAACACCGGTCCAGAAACTGCGACTGCTGTTGGTAAACAGCCCGTCGCCGGTAACTGCTGTTGTGCCTGAGGCATCCACGATGGTCTGCCCGTCATCGCCGCCCAGTTTGTATTTTTTGACGTTGCCTGCCCAATGCGGGGCGGCGCTCGGCACAAACAGCGAAAAGTAAAGGTCGTCGCGATTGGTCAGACGGTTAAAGCTGTCAACACTGATAGCCGGCGAGCTAAACGTGTCCGGCGCGGTGCCAATATCTTCCAGCGCATCGATAAAGGCGCTGAACAGATCCTCGACGTTGTCCGCGACGTAATAGTCGCTGTCGTCCTCGGTGGCGGTTGCGGTCTCGCGCAGCAGATCGTCATCGGTGAAAAATCCGATGGTGTAGGTGCCGACCGTCTGCGTTTCTTCAAGACCGGTGGGATCCATATCATTCTCGGACATGTACTGAGATATCTCGTCCAGACAAAAGTCATCACAACCACCGGCCAGATTGGCGATCTGGGTATCCGCACCGGTATCGCCCACTGGCAAGCCGTCGGTGAGCAGCACGATAAAGTTGCGCTGGCACTGTCCGGTGATGGGGCTCTCATAGGTTACGCCGTCCTCTAAAAATGCGCTGGGATTGCTGGGCTGAGGATTGCCCTCGTTGCCCACAGAGTCCAGCCCAAAAAAGGCCTCGCCGCCGGAGTAGTACTGGTGTGCCTCATACATACTCTCGGCCAGCGGGGTAATGCCATCCGGCTCCATGTTGCGGATAGAGAGGATCAGGTTGCGTTTGGTCGGAAAGTCCAGATCAGAGACCGGAAACACCACCATGCCACCATCGCCATCCTGCGAGAAACGCATGACGCCCATGCGCACGCCGGAGATGCCAGTAACGACGTCTTCGGCCACGTCTTTGAGCACCTCAAGACGCGAGGCAATAACGGTGTCGCGCTCGGCTTCGATCCAGTTCAGAAAATTGCCGGCATAGACGGTGTAATCGTCTTCCACGGCCCAATCGAGCGCTTGTGCGGATTCCTCAGCGGCCCAGGGGCCATCGGCGCCGTTGGTAGGATATATATTGTCTGACCCGTCGCTCAGCCCGTGGATGCCGTAGTCTTCGGCACACTCAACCGGGCGTTCCTCGATCGGTGGCTCGTCAATGCCGCCAGCGTTGCCGAGTTCTTTCCACTCTAGCGCACTGCCGTTCTCATCCCACTGCGCCATGCGCCCGCGGTAGAAGCCAATGCTCTCCACGACGTTTCCGCCATCTGCGCATTTGAATGATTCGGCCAGAAAGCGCCGCGAGGTTTCAAGCGGCGAACAGGAGGGCAGGTCGGTATCGCCGCTGGTGTTGCGGGTAAAGTAGTAGCGATCGGTGCGGCAGGCAGACGTCGGGTCCAGTTCTGCCGAGTAATCTATGTCCGGGTCGTAGTTCGTGCCGATAACCACATCGCTGGACATACTGCCTGAGGTGTCCAGCACCAGCAGTACGTTGGGCAGGCCGGCCGGCAGGGCCTGGACAAAAATTTCGGTGTCATCGGCCAGCAGATTAGGTGCGTGGCTGAGGCCGAGTACCAGCCCGGCGCCGAGGGCGGCCAGGCGTTTGCGGGTACGCTGCATGGAGTTCGCGCTGAACGTCGTCATGGTGGTGATTCCCTATTAGTTCAGGTTGCCTGGGCGGTGCCAGAGCAGAATGCGGGTGACTTCCAGTGTCTCAGGATCGAACAGCACTGTGGCGCCGTCGTTGCGCAGGCGTTCGGCATCGCGTACAGACATGCGCGTGCCCTGCATCAGAATAACGCTTTGCGGCGTGACCGTCAGCGTCAGCAGCTCGCAGTAGTCGCAGCGACGGGCATTGATGCGTGCGTTGGAATCGTTCACCACAAAAATGTCCAGGCTCTCGGTCTCCGCCGCATACTCCAGATGGCGTAGTGTGGAGGTACGATCGGCATGGCTGAGCGCGGGCGCCAGGAGGGCGAGCGTGAGCACGGTAAGCAGGGGTGTGATGTTGGTCATACTTGTTCGCATGGCAGTTCCTTTGGGTGTTGCCGCCAGTTCGAGTGATCTGAGCGCGACCGGTCTATTCCTGACCGCGTCTGCGGGCGTTTATGGGCCGGGGGCCACGATGTAAAAGCCCGCGCGTTGATTGGAACGGGCACCGTCAATCGACTGGTCAGTGGTCGCATCGACGCGGAAATACATCGAGCCGACCGTACTGCTGCCCCAGCCAAGGGCGCCGTCGGAAAATCCGTTGTAGGTGGTGTTGGCGTTGGCGCGTGTAACGGTGGCGCCGTCGCTGTCTTGTATGTCGAACTGGATAACATTGCGTACCGCCGCGCCTGCCACCGTGGTGTCGTCCACCGTAATGGTCTCCTCACTCACAATGGCTTCATCCACGGCAGATTCCACGGCCTGAAACGCGTAGAGTTTTTGCTTGGCGTTGGCGGTCATGGCCACTTCAAGCAAAGAGGTGGTCATGCCGGAGACGCCGAGGACAGTCAGCACCATTAGCAGCACCAGGCCAACCACAAGGGCGGCGCCGCGTTGCCGGGCGCCGCCCTTGCCAACACCCTGGGGGGGAGCGGGCCTTGTGGTAGTTGCAACTTGTGTTGTTATAAGCGTTTTCATTCAGATATTTCTCAGTTGGATCGTGCGGCTGATCAGCAGTCGCCGGAAACCGGTCGGCACGGCGTCGTCATCGGCCGGCGAGACGACGACATCGCCCATGGTGTACGTGGCGTCGTCGCTAAAGGCGTCTTCCGGTTGTTCGGTACGTGCTAGCAACCACATGCGTACGGCGACCACTTGGTTAGCCGGGTTGGCCAGCAGGGCGCTGTCGCTGTTGACGTAGCGTTCGGGTGACTTGTCATCGTTAGTATCGACTCCAAACTGCACCTGCATATTCTCGATACCGTTGATGACTTCCTCATCCAGCAAGGTGGTACCGGACAGCCTTAGTCGTCGCAGTGAAGGCTGATTGTCGCCGGCGGTAAAGGAATACGGTCGTACGTAGTAGAGGTTTACATTAAGCGCGTGATTAACTGGGCGCCCGTTAAAACCGCCCGGCTCATCCGTGCCGACGAACACCTGCCCGCGCAAGGTTTCATCTGAGCGCACGTAGACGACGCCATCTTCCAGCACAGCCGTGGCGACTTCCTCGTCATTCACGTGGCGTACAGCCAGCACATCGGTGCCTGCGAGGTAGTTACCTGCGCCAATGCAGGTCCAGCCCGCAGGCAATGCGCCATTGCCGCCTTCAACCGGAACATCCAGATTTAGTGCCCAGTCGACCGCGCAATCATTGGTGATGACCGCGGCGGGCGCCGCCGCAGAGCGTCCGTCGATGACACCAGGCAGGTTGTGCACGCCCCAAAAATTTGCCAGCCGCAGGTCGGGTTCTATCACATCCAGCGCAAAACGCGCGTTCTCCTGCAGACGCGAAACCTCCTCGTTTACCACGGTGATCTTGCGGCTCTCGGCGTAAACCACCATGGCACCGCCGATGAGGAACACCCCCATGGTGAGTGAGACCATCAGTTCGATCAGGCTCATGCCGGATTGCTGTTTGCTGCGTGGGATCATCCTGCAAAGTCCAGTGTGTAAGAGTAGGTTTCCTCATTGGCCGACCAGGTAATAGTGACGGTGTGCCGTGGCGGCACATTGGTCATGTCTACCTCCAGAATCGCGTCCGAGCCCGGCAGGCCATTGGCGGCCTCAGGTTTCAGCGCCAGGCGCCAATCACGAATATCGTGCGCGGCCATTTGAGCTGCAGTGCAGTCTACCGTGGCGGGTACGCCCGGCGCGTCAGCACAGATGATATCCGCAATTGGGTCGGCTTCACCGCTGGCCAGCACATAAGCGGCCGCGCCCGCCGGATTGGCCCGTATGCGGTCGACGATGTCGCTGGCAAGTACCACCGCGCGCATGCCATGAATAGCAGTGCGCCCAGTGCGCAGCCCGGAGGCCTGCAGCGCTGCAACGCCTAGCAACCCGATCGACAGCACCACCAGTGCTACCAGTACTTCAATCAATGAAAACCCGAGAATGCGGGCCGGGTGCCGCTGCGCCCGATTGCCGGCGCGCCTTGAATGCGCATTACGTGGAAGGCCGAGTTTATTTGTTAGGAAGGTCAAGATAACGCATCTCTCTGTTGCTAAGTGTTACTCGCCGCCCGCACCGCGATGATCCGCGTGTTCCTTGTGCGTGAGGCCGCTCGCTTCCTTGTAATACTGGTTACCCCAGCTTGGCCGCCCGACGAAGTCGATGATGAAAGTGATTACTCCTCGCAATCGATCCCCAGGCCAGATACCTCGCTAAACCGGCGTACCTGTGGGCGGCCTGTCTGCGAAAAATTAACCACTCGGCTCAAACTGTTTTTGCCACGACCATCGCAAAAAAGCATATTGCGCCCGCTGCCGTCTGATGGCCATGAGGAGTTCGGAAAGCCAGAATCCATATATGTGAGCGCCGTATCGAGTGGCGCACTGCCACTTGGCACCGAGACTGCCAGTGTTCCGCCCATGGCGGGCGTGCGCCGAAGCACCACCTCATCGCCACCGTCGAAGGTGGCGTCAGCGTTGACGTCTACAAACACCACCCAGCCGTCATGCCAGCCGGTGCCGCTGGCACAGGTCGGCGTGGCGCTGTTGCTGTTAGACACTCGGCACACCGATACCGGGGTGGCCCGCTTGACCGCCTCCGAACGTGCCAGTTGCATGGAGGCGATTAGATCGTTGACCGATGCGGTCATCTGGCTGTTGGCCACCAGCGAATTGAAACCAG
>CBDUQI010000051.1:0-30992 GCA_965369325.1 uncultured Gammaproteobacteria bacterium | reverse complement strand
CCATCTGGCCCACCCATGTCGCCTACGCCCACACCTGACACCAATACCCTCGCGGGCGTTGCACGCCCTGGGCTGCTGCGCCGACTGATGGCGCTGCTATACGATCTGCTGGTCATCGCCGGCATCTGGATATTTTCGACCTTTTTCCTGACCGGCTTTAACCAGATGGAGTCAATCGGGCCCGGCAACTCATGGTACCGCGCGTTCCAGGCTTTTTTGATTGCCAGCTACGGCGGTTTTTTCGTGTTGTTCTGGACTCGCAACGGGCAAACACTGGGGATGATGGCGTGGCGGATGGTTCTTGAACGCGAGGACGGCACCCAACTGCGCTGGATCGATGCGATCAAGCGTGCGCTGTGTGCCCCGCTCTCGGCGATACCGCTCGCACTGGGCTATCTGTGGATCTGGATCGACCCGGCCAAGCGCACCTGGCACGGGCGACTGAGCCGAACCCGCATTCGATTACGGCCTAAGCGTTAACGGCCCGGCCGGCAGCGGCCGTCACCGCACCCGGAACAACCCCAGAAACACGACGCCAGCCAGAATCGCCGTCGGCAACCAGGCGATTACCACAGCGTTCACTTCGAACACGGCACCACTGCTAGCGAGCGTCCGCGAGCCCACCAGATAGGCGATACCCAGCAACACGCCCACCATTAGGCGCTGCCCTGCCCCGGCGCTGCGCAGAGAACCAAACACGAAGGGCAACGCCAATGCAGCCATCAGCAGCACGGCCAGCATGTTGGCGATGCGCGACCAGAACCCCACCTCGTAGTCGTACGCATCCAAGCCGTTCTCCTTGAGATAGCCCGCGTACTCGTACAACGCCAGTGTCTCCAGGCTATCCGGATCGACTACCGAAAGGTTAATTAACTCCGGGCGCAAGCCGGTCGGGCGCTGGGTGCGCGCCTCACGCCGCACTTGCACCCCTTCGTCACTAAACTGCGACTCGCGAAAATCATGCAAATCCATTGACTGACCAGAGCTGAACCCAGCGGTCAGCGCGCGCGCGATACTGCGCACGCCGTGCGCCTCGTCAAGCTGAAAGATGAACACGCCACCGAACCTACGGCGGTCCGGTCGACTCTCGATGTTGATAATGCGATCGCCATCTTTGATCCAAGCGCTTTCCGCCTCTGACATACTGAGCGATTCGTTCATGCTGGTGGTACGCAACGCCCGCGCAAAGCGCTCCGCCGGAGGCGCCAGAAACTCCCCCAACAACACCGTGAGCAACATCAGCGCAGCGCCGGCCAGCATCACCGATCCGGCCAGACGCCAGACTGAGACGCCAGCGGTCCGCATGGCGGTCAACTCGCTGCCGCTTGCCATATTGCCCAGCCCGAGCAACGCGCCTAGCAGGACCGACACCGGAAACATCTCGTAGGCCTGTGCCGGCACACTCAAAAGTACGAAGCTGATCGCGTGCGCCATGTCGTAGCGCCCAGTGCCTATGTCTTCAAGCTGGCCAACAAAATTGATGAACCCGCCGAGCGAGAGCAAAACCAGCAGCACCAACAGGCTGCTCGCGACCACGCTGCGGATCAGATAGCGGCTCAAAATACTCATGCGCCCGCCCTTCTGCGCGACGGTCGAAACCAACCGCCTAGCGTAAGATGGGCGCCTTGCCACCAGAGCATGGTGAGGGCGATCACCACCAGCAGTCCATGCACCCACCAAAGACCGATCACGGCCGGCACCTCGCCCCGCTCCACCCACAATCTCGCGGCGCCCAGCAGGTTGGCATAGAACAAGTACACCAATACGCCCGCAGCCACCTTGCCGTAACGGCCGGCGCGCGGATCGGTACGCGATAGGGGCACGGCCAGCAAGGTCAGTACAATCACCGACAACGGGAACGACAGGCGCCACTGAAACTCCGCCACATCCAGGGGGTTGTCGGAGTCGAGCAATTGCGCCAGTGTGTAGGTCTCGCGATCTTCCGCATCAAGCTCCGGGTCGCTCAGAGTCACGGGGATGCCGTGTTCGGCAAAGCTGGCGATTCTGAAGTCGGTGGTGCCGGGCGCGCCTTCTAGGCGCTGGCCATCAAACAAGATCACCGTACGCAGCCCGCTGCCCGCATCGGTCACCTGGCGCCCTCGCGCGGCTACGGCTACCTCCACCACCTCGCCGATACGCCGTTGGATGAAGACATTCTCAAGTGTCCCGTCCTCGGCAATACTCTCGGCGTAGAAAACAGCAGTGCCGCCGGCCAGTTGCCGAAACCGGCCCGGCTCCAGCAACCCCAGCTCGGCGTCCTGCCTGGCTTGGCTTTTGATCAACTCGCCCTGCTGCGCAGCCCAGGGCCCGGCGAATAATGACATCCAACCCAGCAATGCACTCAGCATTAGTGCCACCAACAACAACGGGCGATACAGCCGTGCCGGCCCCACACCGGCAGCGGTGATAGCGGCCATTTCGCTATCGCGGTACAACCGCCCGAGTGCCAGCATGATGCCCAGAAACAGGCCAATCGGAATGAGCACCAGCAGGTAGTAAATGGAGGCCAGCCCGAGCAGCGTGGCAACCGCTTCACGTGGAAGTTCACCTGCTGCGGCATCGCCAAGGACGCGTGCGAACCGGTTGGCCAGAAATATGGCCAGCAACACCACCGTGACCGCAAACCAGGCCTGAACAGCTTCTCGCATCAGGTAACGATCTAGTATCCAACTCACCGGAAAAATTCGCCTTTTTCAGTCCGCACCGTCGCCTGTGCATAAAGATTGCTGTAGACTACGCCATCGCTTCGATAGCTGCACGTGCGCTATGTTCGAGGGTACACCCGGGCAGGAATGTCGGCATCCGGGCACCGCCTCAGGCCCGAGTGCGCGAGTGTATACGCGGCGGTGCGCCAGCGTGGCTCAGCTGTATAGACAACGCCCGCTGCCCAGCGCTCTCAGGGTTTAGGAATTACATTTTGCTACTAAGGCGGAAACGCCGGGCCGGTTTTGGCGGCGCTCAAGCGCGCTGCACCTGACCTGCCGCCACAATTGGGAGACTGCTTTGGACTACTCCGTTAGAACTGGCTCAATCGCCCGGATGCGCGCAGGCTGCGCCATCGTCGGGGTGTTCAAGAATGGCGAGTTGAGCCAGGCAGCATCGCAAGTCGATGTGGCCATGAAAGGGACACTAAAGTCTCTGGCCCAGGCGGGCGATCTCCCCTGCGAAGGCGCCGGCACACTGGTGATCAACCGCCCTTCAGGTATCAGCCCGCAGCGCCTGCTGGTGGTTTGCCTGGGCGAGCAAGGTGCCTACGATGCCAAGGCACTGCGCCGCGCTGCCATTGCAGCCTGCGAGGCCTTGGGCAAAACCGGTGCCAAAGATGTCGCATGTGCGTTGGATATCCCGGGCGAGATGGATGGGCGCAGTGCCGCACGGCATATTGCTGAGGCATTTGAGCACGCCTCCTATCGCTATACCCATACCCTGGGCAGCAAAGGCAAGACGCCGGCGTTAAGTCGCTGCGTGTTCGTGGTCGACAAAAGCGCTAGCGCAGGCGCACGCCACGGCATCGCCACCGGTAAAGCAATCGGCGAAGGCGTCGCGCTCGCACGCGAGCTGGGCAATCTGCCTGCGAATGTGTGCACGCCGACGCATCTGGCCAATACCGCCAAGGAGATTGGACGCGGCGTCCGAGAGATGACGGTTAAGATCCTGAGCGCACCGGAGATCAAGAAACTCAAAATGGGTGCCTTCCTGTCCGTGACCCAGGGTGCCAAAGAGCCGCCCCGGCTCATCGTGATGGAATATCGTGGCGGCAAAAAAGGCGATGCACCCATCGCTCTGATCGGCAAAGGCATTACCTTCGACACCGGTGGCATCTGTATCAAACCCGCACCCTCAATGGACGAGATGAAGTACGACATGGGCGGCGCGGCCGGCGTGCTTGGCACCATGTTATCGCTGACCAAACTGGCACTGCCTATCAACGTGATGGCGGTGGTGCCCACCTGCGAGAACATGCCGAGTGGGACCGCGACCCGGCCGGGTGATGTCGTACGCAGTATGTCCGGCAAAACCATTGAGGTGCTTAACACCGACGCTGAAGGTCGCCTGATTTTGTGTGACGCCATCACCTACGCACGCCGCTTCAAGCCACGCAAGATGATCGATGTGGCAACCCTCACCGGCGCCTGCGTCATCGCACTCGGCGCGCACTACACCGGTTTGATGTCAAACCACGACGGCCTGGCCGACGAGTTACTCGAGGCCGGTGTGAGCGCAGAGGATGTCGCCTGGCGCCTGCCGATCGGCTCCGAGTACACCCGTCAGCTGAAAAGCAATTTTGCCGATCTGGCGAACGTTGGCGGCCGGCCGGGTGGGGCGATTACCGCTGCCTGTTTCCTGTCAGAGTTTGCGGGCAAAACACCGTGGGCGCATCTAGACATCGCCGGCACCGCCTGGGTGGGCGGTAAGAATAAAGGCGGCACCGGGCGGCCAGTCTCGCTGCTGTCGCAGTTCCTGATTAACAACGTACCCTAGCACCGCCTGAGGGGCGTGATGCGCCTGCGGTGCGGCACCCGGGCAAGATTAATACGAGGCTAACTAACCGTGCGGGTCGACTTCTACGTACATTCCGGTGATAACGTTGAGCGCATGCACTTCACCGCCTGTCGTCTGGCCGAGAAAGCTTATCTGCTACAGCATCGGATCTTCATCCGCGTCAGCACGGGTGCACAGGCGGGCGTGCTGGATGAGCAGATGTGGACGTTTCGTGATGGCAGCTTTGTCCCGCATGGCATCGCCGAGCAGCTACCGCCGGAGGAGCGTTCTCGTGTTGCCGTGCTGATTGGCACAGGCGAACCGCCGGACTCCCATCGGGATCTGCTGATCAACCTGGCGACCGAACCGCTGAAAGCCCCGGAGCAGAGCCAGAGAATCGCCGAGCTTGTCGATACCGAGCAGGGCCGCCGTGATGCCGGCCGTGAGCGATACCGACAGTACCGCGATGCGGGCTGCGAGCTGCAAACCCACAAGCTTTAGTACACATTTGCCCTGCCTGAGGTAGCGCCTTTCGGTGGACCGCGTGGCGCACGCCGCAGCGTCTGCTCAATATATTGTCTGCCGACCGGTTCACACGGTGAGCCGCTTCGGCTACGGTATAATTTCTGACACGGTACCCACGCCCTGAAACGGTCGCTGGGAGGCAGGGTAAGGCCGGTGACTGTCGTGTCGTAACACCGGCGCCTCCACACAGAATCAAGAGACTCATGCAGAAAACGTTTCAGCCTCAGGACATCGAACGCGAGCTTTACGAGCGGTGGGAGCAAAAAGGATATTTTGCCGGAGACCCAAGCCGCAGCGCGGGCACCTATTGCATCATGATTCCGCCGCCGAACGTCACCGGCACGCTACACATGGGGCACGCGTTTCAGGACACCATCATGGACGGGCTGATCCGCTACCACCGGATGCGCGGTGATGACACCTTATGGCAGGTGGGCACCGACCACGCCGGCATCGCCACCCAAATGGTGGTGGAACGCCAGCTCAACGCCGAAGGCAAAGACAAACGCGATCTAGGCCGTGAGGCATTCCTCGAGCGGGTATGGGATTGGAAGGGTGAATCCGGCGGCAAGATTACCCGCCAGCTGCGCACACTGGGTGCATCGGTGGACTGGACCCGCGAGCGCTTCACTATGGATGCGGGCCTGTCGGAGGCCGTCACTGAGGTCTTTGTCAAACTGCATGAAGAGGGGCTGATCTATCGCGGCAAGCGGTTGGTCAACTGGGACCCGGTGCTGCGTACCGCACTGTCCGATCTTGAAGTGGTGAGCGAGGAGGAAGATGGCCATATCTGGCATCTGCGCTATCCGCTGCACGAGGCGCAGGGGCACGTCGTCGTCGCCACCACCCGGCCCGAGACGTTGTTGGGTGACACCGCGGTGGCTGTACACCCGGACGATGAACGTTTCTCGCATCTGATTGGCAAACATGTCGCCCTGCCACTCACCGATCGGCTGATCCAGATTGTGGCTGATGAGTACGTCGATGCGCAGTTTGGCAGCGGCTGCGTCAAGATCACACCGGCGCACGATTTTAACGACTACGAGGTGGGCAAGCGTCACCAGCTGGCACAGATTAACGTGCTGAATCCGGATGCCAGCATGAGCGAAGAAGTGCCACAAAAATACCGTGGGCTTGACCGCTACGAGGCCCGCAAGCTGATTGTGGCTGATCTGGACGCACTGGGCTTGCTGGAGAGAACCGAAGCGCATCGTCATGCGGTGCCACGCGGCGATCGCAGCGGCGAGGTGTTGGAGCCGCTGATGACCGATCAGTGGTACGTCAAGACCAAGCCGCTGGCGCAACCGGCCATCGAGGCCGTCACCAGCGGGCGGATTCGCTTCGTGCCGGAGAATTGGTCCAAAACCTATTTCCAGTGGATGAATAACATCGAGGACTGGTGCATCAGCCGCCAATTGTGGTGGGGGCATCGGATTCCCGCGTGGTACACAGAAGATGGGCAAGTGTACGTTGGGCACAGCGAGCAGGCGGTGCGCGAACGCTACAACCTGACGGATCAGGTGGCACTAACTCAAGATCCGGACGTGCTCGACACTTGGTTCTCCTCGGCCCTGTGGCCGTTCTCCACCCTCGGCTGGCCGCAGCGCACCCCGGAGCTTGCGCGCTACTATCCCACCTCGGTGCTGGTCACCGGCTTTGACATCATCTTCTTCTGGGTCGCCCGGATGATCATGATGGGCCTCAAATTCATGGGCGAGGTGCCCTTTCGCGATGTGTACATCCACGGCCTGGTGCGTGACAGCGACGGGCAAAAGATGTCCAAGTCCAAAGGCAACGTACTGGACCCGCTTGACCTGATTAACGGCGCCTCACTGGAGGAACTGCTCGACAAACGCACCGGCGGGCTGATGCAGCCGCAGATGCGTGAGTCCATCGCCAAAGCGACCAAACGCCACTACCCCAAGGGCTTGGCGGCCTTCGGCACCGATGCACTGCGCTTCACCTTCATGGCAATGGCCACCACGGGTCGCGACATTAAGTTTGATCTTGGGCGCATTGAAGGCTACCGAAATTTCTGCAACAAGCTTTGGAACGCAACCCGCTACGTCCTGATGAACACAGAGGACGCGGATTTGAGCGGTGAGGCCACCTTAAGTGCAGCCGACAGTTGGATAATCTCGCGACTGCATCACACGTTGGCCCAGGTGGATGAGAACTTTGCCAACTACCGCTTTGATTTGGCCAGCCAAGCACTTTATGAGTTCACCTGGCACGAATTCTGCGACTGGTACCTGGAGCTTTCCAAGCCAGTGCTTCAGGATGCCGAGGAGTTACCACCGGCAATTGTGCTAGGCGCTCGCCGGACGCTGGCCCAGGTGCTAGAGGCGCTGCTGCGTGCCCTGCACCCGCTGATGCCGTTTATTACTGAGGCGCTATGGCAGCGGGTAGCGCCACTGGCTGGCGCAAGCGGCGAGACTGTGATGCTGGCGCCCTACCCGCTCAGCGAGCAGTACCCAGCAGATGCCGATGCCGAGACGCAAATGCAGTGGGTCATGCAGTTTCTCGTTGGCGTGCGCCAGATCCGTGGCGAAATGGACATTGCGCCCTCACGCAAGCTGCGCGTGCTGGTGCAACAGCCCGGCAAGCGGGATCGGCGACTGCTTGAGGCGCACCAGCGGTTGCTGATGCGTCTAGGCAGGATGCAGAGCATTGAGATCATTGATACCGATCAGGCGCCGGTCTCAGCCATCACGCTGCTGGGCGAGACCCGGGTGCTAGTCCCACTTGAAGGGTTGATCGACGTTGCAGATGAGATTGCCCGGTTGAACAAACAGCTGAGCAAGATCGACAAGGACCTGAAGTCGACCCAGGGCAAACTCGCGAACGACAATTTCGTGAACAATGCACCGGCTGCTGTTGTCGAAGAGCAGCATCGCCGGTGTGATGAGTTTACGCAGATGCAAAGCAAGTTATCGCAGCAACTGGAGCTGTTGTCCGGGCTGACCACTGAATAGGATTTTCGGCGCCGTGGGCAGCATTGCGTGAGGACATAAGCGGCCACCACACCGCTAAGGAGAACCATGGCAGGAACTCAATCATTTGCCGCTCAGCCGGTGACCACGTCGGCAGCCATCGCCAACGAGGCGTTGCAGTCGCTCGGGCGCATTATCCTGGGTAAGGATCAGGAGTTGCGCTTGTGCCTCACCTGCCTAATTGCCGGTGGACATCTGCTGATTGAAGATGTGCCAGGCGTCGGCAAGACTACGCTGGCGCACGCGCTGGCGCGGGTGCTCGGGCTTACCCATCAACGTATCCAGTTCACTAGCGATCTGCTGCCCGCTGACGTACTGGGGGTGTCGATCTTCAACCGCGACAACGGCAACTTCGAGTTTCACCATGGTCCCATTTTTGCTCAGCTGATCCTGGCCGACGAAGTCAACCGCGCAACGCCCAAGACGCAAAGCGCGCTGCTGGAGGCCATGGAAGAACGCCAGGTCACTGCCGACGGTAAGACCCGCGCACTGCCGGAGCCATTCTTTGTGGTGGCCACGCAGAACCCAAGCGAGCAAGTGGGTACCTTCGCCCTGCCGGAATCACAATTGGATCGTTTTTTGCTTAGCCTTTCACTGGGTTACCCGGCGCCATCGCTCGAACGCGAGCTCATCGCCGGTACCGACCGGCGCGAGCTGTTGCAATCGATGACGCCAGCGTTGAAGGCCAATGCGCTCGCGCGCCTGCAGGCCGATGCACCTAAGGTGCACGTGTCCGATGCGCTGCTAGATTATCTGCAGGCACTGATTGCCTTCACTCGCCAGAGCCCGGACCTGGTCGCCGGGCTGTCACCTCGCGCCGCGATTGCCATGCGTCGGGCCGCCCAGGCTTGGGCGTTAGTCCACGGCCATCGCGGAGTACTGCCCGAGGACGTGCAGGCTGTGCTCCCGGGTATCGTACGCCATCGCCTGCAGGCGCGAAATGCCAGCAGCGCGATGAACGGTGACGAGATAGGCCAGCATATTCTCAAGTCGGTCGCTATCCCCTAGGCGCCGCCGATGCCGCCTCCGCCAGTGCTGAGCAGCACCACCGATTCGCCCCGGCCCGGGCCACCGAGAACGCGTCGGCGCGGCTTGCGCCTGGCGGTACAGCGTGTGGCCGAACAATGGGCCCGGCGGCGCCAGGGTACTGATGCCATGCCGCTCACGCTGGAGCGCCGACGCATCTACATTTTGCCGACGCGGCAAGGAGTGGTGTTCGGTGCACTGTTGCTGGCCATGTTGCTGGCATCGCTCAACTACAACAACAGCCTTGGACTCGCACTCACCTTTCTGCTCGCTGGCGTGGGGCTGGTCACTATGCATTTCTGCCACCGCAACTTACTGGAAACCCGCATTCGTTTCGCCGGTGCAGCGCCAGTGTTTGCTGGCGAAGATGTCTGGTTTCAAATTGCACTTGATCGCAACATTGCCACTGCGCGTTATAACTTGCGCCTCAAAGCCGATCAGTGCGAAACCGATGCGGTAGACCTTGTCAGCGACGCAAACCTAACACTAACCCTGCCGGTCGCCACCCACCAGCGCGGTTTGTTCACCCTGCAGCGCTTTGGCATCTCCACCACCTTTCCGTTGGGGCTATTCCGCGCCTGGGCATGGGTGTACGCGGACTTGAACGCCGTCGTATACCCACGCCCCGCCGACACCGAGCTCAGCCCGCGCAGTGAGTATGAGCAGATCGGCGACGGCGGCGATATGGCCGAAGGCGACCTTGACTTTGCCGGGCTGCGCCTGTTCCGCCCGGGGGACCCTCCACGGCGAATCGCCTGGAAGGCCTTCGCGCGTGACGGTCAGCTACAGATCAAGCAGTTTTCTGGCAGCGAAACTTCCCCCCGCTGGATCGACTGGGACGCATTGCCGGGAATGGATATGGAGCCACGTCTGGAGCAGTTGTGCCAATGGGTAGTGGACGCGCAGGCATCCGGGCGCAGCTACGGGCTGCGCCTGCCGGAGCGGGTCATCGCTCCGGGGCTGGGGGCGGCGCATGAGGAGCAGTGCCTCACTGCGCTGGCAATGATGTGACTGCCATGCTGCCCCATGCACCGCGCCCGTCACGCGCGGGCGATCACAAGATTCGCGATCTGCTTCAGGTACGCCACCTGCATCTGCGCTGGGTGTTGGCGGCGCTGCTGCTGGCCGTGGCACCGCACGTGATGCACCTGCCATTGTGGGTAGATGCACTGGCACTGGCTTGTGGCTGCTGGCGCCTACTGGCACAGCAGCGCGGCTGGGCATTGCCGCCAACCGCGCTGCGCACGTTCATGGTGCTGGGCAGTTTCGCCGGCGTGCTGTTGCACTATCAAACCGTCAACGGGGTGGAGGCGGGCAGCGCACTGTTGGTGGTGATGGCATCAATGAAGCTCACCGAGACGCGCACCCGGCGGGATCATGTAGTGCTGCTGTTCATCGGCTATTTTCTAGTCACCGCGCAGTTTTTGTACTCGCAAAGTATACCGCTGGCACTGCTGGCCATCCCCACCCTCATCGTGCTGACTGGCGCGCTGTTGCAGGTCTGCCACGATGGCGATCTTATTCCGCTGCCCGAGATGCTGCGCATCACCGGCGGTTTATTGGGTTACGCCCTACCGGTAATGCTGGTGCTGTTCGTCCTGTTCCCCCGCGTCCCTGGGCCGTTCTGGGCAATCCAGGGGCCGAAGAGCAGCGCTGTCACAGGTTTGTCGGACAAGATGAGTCCCGGCTCGATCAGCAACCTGATCGAATCGGATACAGTCGCGTTCCGGATACGCTTCGAGGACGAGGTACCACCACAGCATGAGCTGTACTGGCGGGGGCCGGTACTCACTAACTTCGACGGACGTACCTGGACCCCCATGAGCAGCGCTATCGCTCCGGGGCCCGCGCCGCACGACCCGCGCCGGGGACGCCAAGTGCACTACGAGGTGACACTGGAGCCGCATAACAAGCGCTGGATGTTTGCGCTGGACACTGTCGACCCACACAGCGCTTCGCGCGCGGACGCCATCGTCACCCAGGACTACCAGGTGCAGTCCAGCCACAATCTGAAGGAAATCACACGCTACTACCTGAGCGCGTTCATGGGCGAACCGCAGCGGCACATCACACCACAAATACGCGCCGCCACGCTCAACATGCCAGCGCAGAGCAATCCGCGTACACGCGCACTGGTAAGCACGTGGCGAGCGCAGGGGTTAAGCGATCGCGAAGTGGCCAGCGCGGGCTTGCGCATGTTTCGTGAACAAGCGTATTTCTACACCTTGCGGCCGCCGCAACTCACCAGCAGCCAGCGTATTGATGAGTTTCTGTTCGAGAGCCGACGGGGTTTTTGCGAGCACTTCGCCGCGGCTTTTACTGTGATGATGCGCATGGCTGATATTCCCGCACGAGTGGTCACTGGCTATCAGGGCGGCGAGCTCAATTCCTCGCCGATATTGGGTGGCCACGTAACGGTACGCCAGTCCGACGCACACGCCTGGGTGGAAATCTGGCTTGAGGACAACGGCTGGACACGGCTTGATCCTACCGGGTTTATTCCGCCGGAGCGGGTTGAGGCGGAAATTGCCGATCTGCGTGACGATCGTGTGTTCGGCCGTGGCAGCGGCAGCCTGATTGGCCAGGTGCGCCTCAGCTTTGATGCCCTGGACAATGCATGGACCGAATGGGTGTTGGGATACGGGCCGAAAAAGCAGGCAGGCCTGATGCGCTCGCTGGGCATCAAGCGACCCGATGCCTACAAACTGGTGGCCATGCTCGCCGCCACCCTCACCGTCACAGCTGCCATGTTGTTCCTGTTGCTTAACTGGCGCGCCCGCAGAACTCGGCCCGATCCGGTCAGTCACGCTTATCAGCGGTTTTGCCGCAAACTGGCCAAAGCGCAGATTGTGCGTGGCCCGCACGAGGGGCCGGCGGATTTCGCCGCCCGCGCCAGTCAGCTACGACCGGATCTAGGCGAGCAGATCGAGCGTATCACAGCCCTGTATCTGAGCCTTCGGTATCAGGGCAACGATCAGGACGGTGTGCAGCAGGCACTGCGTCAGCAAGTAACAGCGCTCCGGGTAACCCCGCACGCGGTGGTGGCACAAAGCTAACCTCAGCGGCGCTCGGGCTTGATCGCGTAAACGTCGACAGCCTTATCCGGGCTGGTGAATACAAGCGCATCGGCAAACTGCGCGGCGACGCCGTGATCGATGTGATCATCTGCCTCGCGCGCAGCGCCCGGTAACAGCAACCAGGTGGTGCCTGCGGTACTCTGCACGATATCGCCCAGCGCATCGACGCGGTACAGCAGTGGCTTACGCGTCCACTTTTCACGCTGGCCACGATCGCAGGAGATACGCTCGAACTCGCCCGACTGGAAATTGGAATAGTGGTAGTCCTGACGTTGCAGGTACCAGCTGGCGGGCACCACCGCGCTCACGACAACATCCTGTGGCTGGAGTTGCTCGTTGATGTATTGCGCCGGCGAGCGATAGTCTTCGCGGGCGTAGAAATGGTCAGCATCTCGCGCGCTCTGGCGGTAGTTATACTCAAAGGTATCGATGTGCAACAGATGCCGCAGCGAGTAATCCTCACTCCACAGCATAAACAGACCCAGCAACCCCCAGCCCGCGAACGCGCGCATCTTATGCGGCGCCAGACTAGCGATCCGTTCTATCGCCAGCGCGACAAAGATCATCAGCAACGGTGCGACAAAAAAACTGTACCGGGTGGAGCTGTACTGCGTGGCCAGCACGCCGATGAACGCCACTGCACAGCAGCTTACCGTCAGCAACAACCGAGCACTTGCGTAGGCGCTTGTACGCGGCCACACCAGCGCCAGCCCTAGCACCACGCTCATTACCATACTCACCGCGCCGCGCGGCATGGCTGACATCCACGGGAACGCCAGCGCATCGTAGATGTTGGGGAACTTAAACAGCGCGACGGCAAGTTTGCGCTTGCTCTCATCGGCCTGCATATCTGCGAATACCGGCCACCATTGGTCCGACCCCAGGCCATACCCCAGCCACCACAGCAGCGCCAGCAGCATAAACCCTGCCAGATAGCCGACACCGATTCGACGCAGGTCCTCGCCGGATAACCACCCTACCAGCGGCGCCATCAGCAAGACGGCGCCGAGCAGAAGAAACTGATTAGCCAGTGCAAACACTAGCGCCAACACAACGGCCGTTTTGGCGGCCCAAGTCAGGCCGGTGACGCGCAAGATACGTACGGCCAATGCGATAGCAACCGCACTCAGCAAGGCAAAGCAGGCTAGGCTCCACCAGGAAGAAAGCGTCGGCACCAGTGTGACCGGTCCAGCAAATTGCACCTGCACTGCGTTGGTGGCGACCACATCGGTTGGTAGCCGCCCCTCGCCCAGGCTCTGGCCGGCGCGCAGATAACGATAGCCAACCGCCAGCGCCAGCCCCGACACCAACGCCAATCGCCAGGAGAACGGCTGCGGGCGATAAAACACCAGGAGCAAATTGGCAGCCAACAGAAACACACCGCCTTCCCAGGTCACCACCCCCAGCAGCGAAAGCGCCAGCGCCAGCCAGGCCGCACGGGTACTACGATCCACAATGGCCGCATGCAAGGCCACGCAGTACCACAGGAACACCGCCTGAAACGGCGCGTACATACGGGCGAATCGGGCGAACTCGATCTCCCACAGTGAGAGTGCGAACAGTGCAACAGCCAGCGGGCCGATCAACTGCCCAGGCGAGTATCGTCCGGTTACCTCACCACTGCCCAGCAAACGCACGTACTGGTCGGAGCGCGCACCACGGTCGCCAACCCGTACCGCTAACAGATACACAGCGGGCACGGCCACCAAGTTGGCAATCACTGATACCGTGCGCAACGCGCTGACTGGCGCAAGCCCAAGCCAAGCCAGCGACGCCGACACATACTGATAGGACAAACCACGCAGGTAGTGCCCCGCCGCCTCGCACACCTTGTAAGGCGTACCGGATTCGAGAATGCTGGACATCGCCCTGGCCATGAAGAACTCATCCTCCGCCAGCGGCCAAGCGGTGAGCCCTTTTAGACGTGCGTAGAGGCCAGCCAGCAAGGCTGCCAGCATTATCAGCGATGTGAACCACACGCCCGTTCGACTCATTAGATGGAATTCCCCTCAGACGCCGTCAGGAGACGACGTCTGCCGCCGCCCAAACACCGCGCATCGCCGCTTGCGGGCGCAATGTTATCACTCATCTGATAATGAGGTTTTGGGCTGGAATCATTCTGAGTTAGCGGCGGCAGGTGCGGGTAGAAATCGGGTGAGCCAGGCACTCAATCGCCCGGGCAGCACTGTCTCCAGCACCTCGCGGCAAGTGCCGGGAGCCAGTACAACTATCGCGCCGGTATAGGCGATTGCACCGGTGCCGATCAACACCGGCAGCAGCACCGAGGCGGGCAGTTGCAGCGATACAATCAAATGCCGCACGCCAAAGACCGCCAGATACATCAGCACCGCCGACATCAATGGTGCCAGCAAACACTTCAGATACTGCCCCATGCTCACCCCGACGTGCGGCAGTCCGCGCGTGAGTGCAATGGAAAAATACAACGGGTAGGTCACCAGCCAGGCGATACACACGCCCGTCAGTCCCCATTGAATTCCGACCAGAAATGCCGCAGGCATCGCGAGCGTTGCGATCGCACTGTTACCTAGACTAACGTCCGCCCGGCCCAGGCCGTAGAGTGACGTCGGCGTGACGGTATGCAGTAGGCGAAAAGGAATCACCAAGCTCAGTAGCTGCATTGGTAGTATAGCTTGCAACCACTTCTCGCCCAGAAAGATACCGACGATTTCCGGTGTGACGCTGGAGATACCAACAAAGACCGGGAACGTGATCAAACTCAGCAACCGTATAGCTTTGCGAAAGTGTCGCGCCAGCTTATCGGGCTCGTTCTGGATACGCGAAAATGCGGAGAAGCCCACCTCGTTCAATAGACCGGCGATCTTCTTCATCGGCAGTGCAGCCAGGTGCATGGCGACGCTGTAAAATCCCAACACCTCCTTGCCCAGCACCTTGCCGATAATAAATACATCCGCCTGTGAGTACAGATAGAACAGGAATCGATCTATCGTGACCAGCCCGCCAAAACCAATCGCATCGCCGATGCCGCGGAAGCGGAAGCTCGGCACACACGGGAACCTGGCCAAATACTGCAGCCCTATGGCACGCACCAGCGCGGTGGCAAGATTGCCGTAAACCAGTGACCAAACGCCCTGCCCGTTCAACGCCAGCGCAAGCGTGGTGACACTGCCGCTGATCATGGCCAGAAACTGCACCACCGATTTGCCCTTGAAGCGCATATCCCGTCGCAGAATCGCATCGGGTACCACCCCAAGTACCTGCAACGGCAGTTTGAGCCCGGCGACCCGAATAATACTCACCAACTCAGGCTCGCCAAAAAACTCGGCGATTATCGGCGCGCCAAACCACAAAGCCGCATACAGTACGGTGTTGAAAATAATCAGCAGGCCAAATACCTGATTGGTGAGGCCGTGTTGCAGGCTCTTGCGCTGAACAATCGCCGACGCCAGTCCCAACTCCTCGAACAGTGCGAGGAAGCCGATCACGTACATCGCCATGGCCATAAGGCCGTAATCCTGCGGCGAGAGAATTCGGATCACCAAAATGGTGATGACCCAGGTGATGGCCTGGCCGCCGAAACGTCCGGCCATCATCCATTGCAGCGAAGAGATTACCCGGCGCCCTAAATCCACGCGGACACCCACCGTGCTTTGTGTGCCGCGTGTGCTGTGCGCACCTCAGCTCGCGCACTGCTACGCGGGGTGCAGCACACTGAGGTGCAGGCTGTCATGCGCATGCCTTAGACCCCGCTCAACGGATAAGCCACTTGGCGGTGGCCTGAGACACCTGCTCGCGCGCGTATGCACAAGAAAACGTATGGTTCGCGTCAGCGAACTCGTGCTGTTCCACCCCTTCGCGTTCCAGCCCCGGGCGCCAGTTACCTTCATTGGCGAGCAGATCGCGAAACTCTGCCGCAGTCAGGTCATTGCCGCTCAGCACCAGCAGCACGCGTCCATCAAAGCGGTTAATACCATCACGCATACGCTGCTGAAATGGCCTGGAATCGCTCTTGCTGGCCCCCGTCGAGCCAGCGCCTGAGGCATTAGATGAGGCGGCCAGCAGATTGCCCAGGAACGAGCGGATTGATGCCAGCGCGCGATACTTGCCCGTCAATACGTCACGCCAGAACGCTGCGCTGAAAAATCGCTTCAAGTAGTAATGTTTGAGCAACGTTTGCGCCTGCCCCGAAGCTGATCGCACCCAAGGATTCAACAGTACCAGACCGCTGACGCGGGCGTCGCTGTGGGCGTACATCATCGCCGCCGAGGCCGCATCGCACAGCCCCCAGATCACCACCCGCTGCACTGCCGGCACTTGCACCTGGAAGGTATCCACAGCGGCCCGGATGTCGGGGGAGATATGCTCAAATCCGGGGAACTCGCCGGTCCCGTCCCCCATGCCTCGGCAGTCGAACCGAAACACAGCAAAGCCTTGGCGGGCCAGATCCCGGGCCAGCAGGACAAATTGACGATGGCTGCCGACCCGATACTGTGGCCCACCCACCACCACCAGCACGCCAGTAGTGGCGGGCGAGCTTGGCTCGTGCACGATGCCAAGCAGGTGCTCGCCCTCGCATTCAAAGGTCAGCGCGCGCTCACTCATCCCAACCACGCCCGGGCACGCTGGCAGGTGGCATCGATCAAGGCCTGCGGCACAACAATCTCGGGGGTACTCCAAAAGGTTTCGCCCACGATGCTTTGGGCGCTCACCTGTACGCCTTGCGCCTCCCATTGTTCGATCAGCTTACGGCTGATGGGAGTGAGGGGGCGTTCGGGGTTAGACACGATCTCAAGCCAGTCCACTGGCGCTGCCGGATGCGCCCCCTTCAGATCGATATTGTCCAGGTCCTGTGCCAGCGCAGCGGACACCGCGTAGCCGCCCACTTCCAGCGTCTGCCCGTTGGCCAGTTGCTCGCGCAGACTGCCGACGGTCTCACCGGTCTGCTCGTCCATCAACCCTGCGGCGACGCGCAAACGCAAGAACTGTGAGAGGAACTGTTTGCCCGCGATGACAGGATGCCATGCCAATACACGCATTGCCTGCTGTTCGGGTAGCTTAGCCAGGACCGATAGCGCCAATGGCACCCCAAGACGCAGGCCCCACAAACTCAGCCGTTGTACGTCACCCTGCCCGCTCAGCCACTCGGCCGCGCGCAGCAAATCGTCCGTCCAGGTTGCCCAACCGCCCTCGGCAAACTCCCCTTGGCTGTCGCCAGTGCCATACAAATCCACTTGCAGCACCGTATAACCAAGCGCGCTCAGGGCGCGTGCGCAACGGCCCACCGTCACCCGGGTTCGATTCTGCTCCTCACCAAAAGGCGGGCAATACAACACGCCCACGCCGTTGTCTGTGCCCGGCGCCGGATGTGTGCATAGTGCGAACAGTTCTCCCGCCTGGCCGGGCAGAAAGAAAGGCTCGATCGCTGGCGGCGAATTACTCACATAACCTTGCTTTGTACGAATTCAACCAGCGCACCCAGGGTGGCAAAGGTCTCGCCCGAGATTTCATCGTCCTCGACGATAAATCCGAAATTATCTTCAAGCGCAGTAATCACGTGAACAACGGCCTGCGAATCCAGCTCCGGCATCGCGCCCAGCAGTTCGGTGTCTTCGGTTAGACCGCTGCCAGCGTCAGCCAGTTGCAGCGCTGTGGCCAGCAGGTCCTTCACTTCTTCGAATAGGTTCAACTTCTCTCCCTAGATTGTCAATCAGCTGCGACGCCCACCCGGGCGCGCACGCAACACTCACCCGCTCAGACCTCCTGAAGCGGCGGATATTGCCCTTGTTGCGTGGCCGAAGGGGATTCCTGACAATCGTTGACAGTTGCCATCACACCAACGACCAATGGCGGACGCAGCGGCACATTGTACAGCCCCGCGACCTGCAATCCGAGAACCGCAGCACAGGAACAGCGCGAGCGCTGCGTGTCAAGGCAATACATCACGTAAATCGGGGGCAAATTGCTATATTCTGCGCGGCTGGTTGTATCGCCGGATGCAAACCCGTCGCGTGCTATCGCGAGCACTGGAAAACCCTGGCAATCAGCCTGCCCGCAAGCACTGGTTCTCAGCACACACAAGGACAACGACCGTATCATTGAGCATTGAGTTACGCGCGCGCTGGGGGCTGCCAATTGCGGGCTCCGCTTAAGCGGCCAGCTTGGGCTCACTTGTAAGCAACCGGGGCAGCACACTGCCGGGTTGACTCAAAACGTTTCAAAATTGCTTCGACACTGATCGGGGCAGCCTTTTATAATTCACCGAATGAACTTGAGCAGGAATACATAGCATGCAGATCAGCGTTTTCGGCCTTGGTTACGTAGGCGCCGTTTCAATGGCCTGCCTGGCCCGTGACGGACACAAACTTGTCGGTGTCGATGTGGACGAGAACAAGCTCGCGCTGATCCGCAGCGGCAGCGCTCCCATTGTGGAGGCCGGCATCCAGGAACTGATGAAGAAAGTGGTGGATGAGGGCGCAGTGACCGTGACCGATAACTACGCGCAGGCCATCGCGGAGACTCAGGTCTCGTTTGTGTGCGTGGGCACGCCGTCGGCCAACAACGGCAGCCAGAACCTCAACGCCATTACCCGGCTGTCCGAGCAGATGGGCGACGCACTGAAAGATAAACCGGACTATCACGTCGTGGTAATCCGCTCAACGGTTGAGCCGGGTACGGTCAACACCCACATCAAGCCGATCATCGAGCAGCGCTCCGGTAAGAAGGCGGGTGAGGGGTTCGGGTTGTGCTTCCAACCGGAATTTCTGCGCGAAGGCAGCTCCATTAAGGACTACGACAATCCGCCATTCACAGTGATTGGCACCGACAACGACCCCCGCTCGGCCGACTTGCTGCGCGAGTTGTTCGCCCCTTTGCCCGGGGAATTCATGGTGACCAGTGTCGGCACCGCCGAGTGCGTGAAATACGCCTGCAATGCCTTCCACGCGTTGAAAGTGACCTTTGCCAACGAGATCGGGCGTATTGCGCAGGCGCTTGATGTAGATTCGCACGAGGTCATGAAGATTGTGTGCGAAGACAAACAACTGAACATCTCCAAGGCCTACTTGCGACCCGGCTTTGCATTTGGCGGCTCTTGCCTGCCAAAAGATCTGAAGGCGTTGTTGTACCTGGCCCGCCGTGAGGACGTTCAGGTACCCATGCTGGGCGCGCTGCTGCCGAGTAATCAGAACCACATCGAGCATGCGATCGACCGAGTGCTGGCGGAAGGCCGGCCCAAAGTTGGGATGATCGGACTCAGCTTCAAGAGCGGCACCGACGACTTGCGCGAAAGCCCGCTGGTGATCATGGCGGAGCGCTTTATTGGCAAGGGCCTGCCGCTCAAGATCTTCGATCCCGAGGTGAATGTGTCGCGCCTGATGGGTGCCAACCGGGCCTACATCGAAGGCAGCATTCCGCACATTGGCGAGCTGATGTGTGACAACATGAACGAGTTGATGGATCATGCTGATGTCATCGTTGTGGGGCTCAGTGACAAGGCGCTGATTGACGCCCTGATGGCGCAGAACACGGCGCAACAACTGGTGCTCGACCTGGTTGGTATCGATCCGAAAGGACTGCGCGGGCGCTACCTGGGCGCCTGCTGGTAGCATCCGCCGAGTGCACGGCAAGGTGCCGTGCGCCAGCCGCAATTCGGCGGCTAACAGGCCTGTGGACGGGCCGGGAAATACGGATATGAACAGGCCCACGAGAGACCTGCCGTGAGAGATCTGCTAGTCGTAATGATGGTGATCGGCACGGTACCGCTGATTCTGCGCCAGGCGTGGATCGGGGTGCTGGTATGGTCGTGGATCAGCTATATGAACCCCCACCGGCTCACCTGGGGCTTCGCCTATGATCTCCCTTTTGCGCAAATTATCGCCATCGTCACCTTCATCGCCATCTTCCTCAATCTGGAGAAGCGCAAATGGCCGATGAGCGCGCTGTTCGGCTGGTGGTGTGTGCTTATTCTGTGGTTCAACATCACCACACTGGATGCCTACTATCCTGAGTACGCGATATCTGAGTGGGATCGCACTATCAAAATCCAGCTAATTTCCCTACTTACCGTCTACCTCATCAGTAATAAGGAACGGTTGCATTACCTACTGTGGACCATCGTTGTCTCGCTAGGTTTTTACGGCGTCAAAGGCGGCATCTTCTCCATCATCAATGGCGGCCAGTATTTGGTGTTTGGCCCGCAGGACAGTTTTATCCACGACAACAACGCGCTGGCACTGGCGCTGATCATGACCCTGCCGCTGATGCGGTATCTACATCTCACCATTGAAAACAAATACTATCGCTGGGGTATGGTCGTATCGATGGGGCTTACCGCCCTGTCCATCCTAAGCTCACACTCACGCGGGGGCTTCCTGGCGGCCGGCTGCATGGTGGTCTATATGTGGTTTAAGGGCCGCCACAAAGTAGCGACGGGCCTGGTGCTGTTGGCTGTGCTGCCCATTTTGCTGCTGTTCATGCCGGCTGAATGGGTGGAGCGCATGCAATCGATCCGCGACTATCAGGCGGACGGCTCCGCCATGGGGCGTATTAACGCTTGGTGGTTCGCGTTTAATTTCGCCAAGGACAACCCCATCACTGGCGGCGGCTTCCAGGTATTCTCACCCGAGCTGTTCCTGCGCTACGCACCACAGCCGGAAGATTTCCACGACTCGCACAGTATTTATTTTGAGATGATGGCCGAGCAGGGCTTTGTCGGGTTAGGCCTTTTCCTGGGCCTGTTGCTGCTCACCTTGCGCACCGGCAAGCGGCTGCAAAAACAAACCAAGAATATCGCGCAACTGCGCTGGGTGCATGATCTGGCGACGATGGTCCAAGTCTCAGTGGTGGGCTACGCCGTTGGTGGCGCCTTCCTAGGCCTGTCTTACTTTGATTTGTTTTACCACCTGGTGGCAATCGTAGTGATCTTAAACGGACTGGCGCGTGATGCGCTGACACAACTGAACCCGCAACGCCCTGGCGGCGCCCCCGACCCCTACCAGCGCTTTCGGGCCGCTGGGTTGCGCGGTCAAGGCCCCGCCGGCGCGGCCGGCATCCCGCAGGCCTCTGGGCCTCCTACGGCGGGGGCGTCTGCGCCCGACCGCCACTGACACCGCGATTGCGAGGGCCGACATCTTGCGTAACCGACTGCTGATTCTTACCTATCATCGGGTGCTGGACGAGCCAGACGCTTACCGCACCGGCGATATTCAGTCTGGCGTGTTTGATCGGCTGATGGGCATGCTGGCGAGCTTCTTTAATGTCCTGCCACTGCACGAGGCCGCCGCGAAGATGCACGCAGGCACGCTGCCCTCTCGCGCTGTTTGCATCACCTTTGATGACGGCTATGCCGACAATGCTGAGCTGGCACTACCGATCCTCAAGCGTCACCGAATCGCCGGCACTTTCTTTGTCGCACCGGGCTTTCTGGACGGCGGGCGCATGTGGAACGACAGCGTCATCGAGTGCATTCGCCAGGTGCCCGGCAATCGCCTGGATCTGAGCTGGCTTGGCCTGGGTGAACGCGATGTATCGGATGTCGCCAGGCGTCGTACGCTGCTGCGCGAGCTGCTTCCCGCGATCAAACACAACCCGCCAGAGCAACGCCTGGCGCAGGTGCAGGAGTTGATCGAACGGACCGAAAGCAATATCTCTGACGCCTTCATGATGCGCGCGGAGCAAGTACGCGAGCTGCATGATGCTGGCATGGAGGTAGGCGCACACACCATCAATCATCCGATTCTGCAGGCGATCACTGACAAACAGGCGGCCGAGGAAATCTATGAGAGCCGCGAGCAGTTACAAGACATCATCGCGCACCCGGTGCGTACCTTTGCCTACCCAAATGGGAAACCGGAGGCCGACTACGGTCGCCAGCATGTGCAGATGCTGGCCGAGAACGGTTTTGACTATGCCGTAACAACGGCCTGGGGATGTGCGCGTGCAGCAGACGACCCGCTGCAACTGCCACGCGTCGGGCCGTGGGACACGCGGCGCCTGCCGTTCGCATTACGTCTGCTCAAGAGCTATATGGGCGCTCAGGCACAGCAGCTTCCCCGCACGCCGTCAAACGCTTCCGCATCAGCCGCGGCCTGACGCAGGCCCCGCTCAAGCGGCCTGATTGGCCAGCCAGTTCTCGAGAATCACCAGCACCCACAGCATGTAGCCATAGTACGAGGCGTGGCCCACCTTGTGAGTATCGATCAGGTTATCGATAAACTCCGGGTTCAGAAGATCGCGTCGTTTTAACGCGTGCAAGCTGGAGTACACCACATCCTGCAACACCGGCGTGCTTTTCAGCCACACACCAAATGGCAGGCCAAACCCGTGCTTGGGTTTTTCGATAATCTCACGTGGCAAAAAGTCCGACAGCGAGTTCTTGAAGAAATTACGCAACCGCCGGTTCCGAATTTTCTCCTCCGCCGGCACCCGCAGCGATAACGCCAGCAGGTCTTCATCCAGTAACGGGTAGCGCACCTGCACACCCGCAGCGGCACACATGCCCCCCACTTTGCGCAGATCATTGTCCGCCAGGGTCAGTTGCCAATCCAGATACAACATCTTGTCCAGCATCACTTCGCTGGGCGCGCGATCATACACCCGCTTCATGTTGGCAATGGGATGGGTTGGATCAATTTGCGCCAGGAAGTCTTTCTGAAACACGTCCTGGTGCGGCGTACGCATCAGAAAATTGTACGATTCCAGCCGCCCCGGCATCCCGATTCTGGCCTGGCTGACGTAGCTGGAGACTTTTTTCAGCATTGGCAAGTGACGGAACACTGCCGATTGGGACACCGGCTCCAGCAGCCCTTTTTGCAGCCAGCCAGGCAAGCCATCGTAGTGCGCGAACAAAGCCTGTTTGACGTATCGCTCGTTGCCCGCAAACAGCTCATCCCCGCCATCGCCGGCCAACAGTTGCCTAACCCCGTTACCCGCAGCCGTGCGTGCGCATAAATAGGCTGGAACGGCGGAGGAATTACCAAACGGCTCGTCATACCAAGCCGCGACCACCGGCAAAGTCTCGGCGATCTCCACCGGGTTCACATAGCGCTCATGCAGTTGCAGGCCAAAGTGGCCAGCCGCGGTGCGCGCGTAGTGCATCTCATCGTAACCATCAGCTTCAAAGCCCATGGCATAGGCGTTAAGTGGTCCGTCGGTCTGCGCGTTGGCCACACCGCAAACAGTCGAACTGTCCAGACCCCCACTTAGGAAAGCGGCAGTGTCAGCATCTGGCTGGCAGCGACTGACCGCCTCCTTCAGACACTCATGCAGCTCTTCCTCTAATTGTGGATCAAACGGTGCGCCGGCCGGTGCGAACTCCGGCTCCCAATAGCGCTCTACGCGCACCTGTCCGTTACGTAGCTCAAGCAGTTGCCCCGCTTCCAGTTTGTGGATGCCTTTGTAGATGCTGCCTGGGGCGGGCACCACGTGGAAAAAGCAAAAATCGAATATGGCCTGCGGGTCGATCTGCGGCTCAATCGACGGGTGCGCAGCTACCGAGCGGACCGCGTTGCCAAACAACAGGCGCTCCTGTTGATGGGTCCACGCCATGGTGTGGATACCGATCCGGTCAATCGCCAGTAGTGCCTTCTGGTTCGGGCCATCCGAGATGGAAATCGCGAATGGGCCATGCAGCTGGCGCAGCAGGTCGCGCCCGTGCTCGCGGTAGGCCGCGAGCAACGCGCTGGCATGGCCAGCCTCCTGCGCCTGCTTGGCCAGCTGCGAGTCGGCCCAGCGCGGAGTGCCAATGATCGCAGCGCAAATGCCATCATGATGATGCACCGAGGCCGGCGTATCCGCATTGCGAGCAACGGCCACGCCAGCGTGTCGACTCATTGCGTGGCATGCCACGCCGTGGGCGTCACGCAACATGCCGCTCAGCATCTGTTCGATAACGTTGTCCCCGGGCGCATTCAGGCAGCCGACCAGCAGTGACTGGTCGGCCAGCGCCGGCGGCGCAACGGAAGCAGGACTGTCTTCTTCTTGGCTTTGCATGGCGAAAAGTGGCTCGTGCGTTTGTGCCCGGACGTAGCAGCCGTGCATACGGATTGCGTTGTTCTGCCTGCATTACATCATGTGGGGGGGGCGATGCCAATGCGCTATCTCACACTTGGGCGAGCCCGGCTCACGGCGGCGGCCTGGCTCACATCTAGCGCGTTGGGTGACAGTCGCCAGTGCTGGCCCACCACTGGCCACCACTGGCGCGAGCGGCGCCCGGCAATGGTACACTCGCCGACCAGAACCGGCCGATGCCCAGACTGCCAGGAATACGCATCCCGATGAAGCGCGTACTGATGATCGCCTACCACTATCCGCCCATGCGGGGCAGCAGTGGGTTACAACGCACCCTAAAGTTCTCCAATTATCTGCTGTCACACGACTGGCAGGCTACTGTGTTGAGTGTGAACCCTCGTGCCTATGTGCGCACCGGCGAGGATCAACTGGCGGAAATTCCCGAGCAGGTGCACGTGCAGCGCGCATTTGCCCTAGACGCTGCCCGACACCTGTCTATTCGTGGCGCGTACCCGGATTTTTTTGCCTGGCCCGACCGCTGGAGTTCCTGGTGGGTGGGCGCGGTACCGGCCGGACTTAGTTTGATTCGAAAGTGGTCACCGCAGCTTATCTGGTCCACTTATCCCATCGCCACCGCCCACCTGATCGGGCTCACACTGGCCAAATTAAGTGGGTTGCCCTGGGTTGCGGACTTTCGCGATTCGATGACGGAGGATGACTATCCGCCCGATCCGCGCACGCGGTCTATCTACCGCTGGATCGAGAAGCGCGCCGTCCAGCGTGCTGCTCACTCGGTTTTTACCACCCCTGGCACCACCGCCATGTATCGCGAGCGCTACCCGGACTGTCCGAAGTCAGCCTGGGCCTGCATCCCAAATGGTTACGATGAAGAGAATTTTCGCGGCGCCCAGTCCCTGCACATCAACGCCGGCCAGCCCGGTCAAGCTGAGGCACAGGCACCGTTGCGTTTTGTCCACAGTGGCATTCTGTACCCGTCCGAACGCGACCCGCGGGCGTTTTTCGCGGCACTGGCCGAACTGCGAGATGAGGGACAACTGGGTGCGGGTACAGTGCAGATTGTGCTGCGCGCAACCGCGCATGATGACAAATACCGCCCGATGCTGGACCAACACCGTATTAACGATCTGGTGTCGCTGGCGCCCTCAGTCAGCTATCAGGAGGCATTAGCAGAAATGCTCTCGGCCGATGGCTTGCTGTTATTTCAGGCGGCCAACTGCAACCACCAGATCCCGGCCAAACTGTATGAGTACTTCCGCAGCGGACGCCCGATACTGGCGCTGACTGACAGGCTCGGCGATACCGCCGGCACCATGCGCACCGCAGGCGTGGGTGAGCTTACTCAGCTGGACGACAAAGACGATATCAAGCTGGCGCTGATGCGCTTTATCAACGGGATAAAAAATGGGACGGCCAAAGGCGCACAGATTGAAACGGCATCGGCCTACTCGCGCAAGGCGCAAAGCGCGGTGCTGGCCGATCTGTTAGACAGCGTCATCGAAAGCTAGGGCGTCACCGGCGATTCAAGGACTGGCGGATCTTCGGGTAACGCGCTGTCTTCATACGCGTCCCCGCGCAGCGGCCCGATGTAATCCCGCGATACCACCATCTGATCCAGGTACACATGGCCGGTATCGCAATTGCCCTTCGATCCGCCTTTGTATACGTTCAACCAAATGGTGCGCAGATGCAAATCGTCATGGCCTGGCTTGCGGAACACGGCGTTTTCTTTTTGGTAACTGAGCTCACCATCTATCCAGCCGCGCAGCACCCCGTCGTCCTGCCCCGGCGTATTCAGTCGCACATAGGTTTCCACCGCGTACCAGCGCTCTGGCTGCAGCATGCCGCCCGTTCCCATACCGCAGAAGAAGTTGTTTTCTGAACGGCAGTAGCACGAACGTTCCTCAGCCCCCGCGCGGGCCCGACGACAAGTGCCGGTATGGTCCGAGCCCATCGTTTGATGCTCGGGCACAAAGTCCCATAGCGCGTTGGAGCCAAAGGTGGTGGTGGTATCGGGTAAGTAAAGATAGTTACCAATGCGGGTGGCCGCGCCGTCTACCCACTGGCAGGTATTCTCATACGGCATGCCTTTGATACCAGCGGTGTCAGCGCAACCATGGAACACACCGCGCGCGGAAAAACATCGCTTGCCATCGCTCTTGTCACCACCGTTGCCACATTTGCCGCCAGGGTCCTTGCTCTCGCGAATATCGGCGAAACCGGGAAATTTACCGGCGGCCGGGCCGGTCGAACCGTCACTTCCACAAGCCCTTGGATTCCAGTCTGCCCCCAGTTTCAGGTAGTAGCGAAAATACAGTTCCTGCGGTTTCAGGCCCGCGTTTTTCAACGGCCAGTGTACGTTCAGCGAGTTGTTAACGAACTGCTTGGCGGTCAACTTCAGGCAGCTTCCGGCACGGCAGTCTTTATCGGTGATCTGCGCATAAGCCAGGTGTTTTTGTGGATCAATGGTGCCCGAACGCGTGCGCCCGCCGCGCGGCGCAAAGCCATTTTTCTGCGCCCATTGCGGCGAATCGAACGGCTCACACATGACCAGCGAGGGATCGTATGCGCGGCCAGCCTCTGAGCTGCATTCCCCGAGCGGCGCCGCTGGCGCGCAGTCGCCGAGCATCACGCCCAGCGCCAACAACAATGCCCCCGCAATCCCCAAACGCACAGGCGGCTACTCCGAGGCGGTCTCGAGTGCGGGTGGTGGCTCCACCCAGTGGCCCGACTTAATCAGCCGACGTTTTAACCCAGGTAGCGGAAACCCCATCGCATAGGCGCGTTGCGCATGCGACAACGCGTCTGCGTGGCGATCCAGATTGGTTAGCAACAGGCCCAGGTTGTAGTGCAGCTCGGATGACTCCGGCATCAATGCCTCGGCATGACTGTAGTACTCCAGCGCCTTTTTGTTCATGCCCAGGCGGGCTTTGTAGATGCCGTACAGCATGCGCACAGTTCCGTCCGCGGGCTGAAATTTCATCGCGCGCTCAAACCAGCAGTCCACCGAGTATCGCGAGCCGGGCGGTTTAGGCTGCCCGGTTTGCACGTGCCAACGGCCCATTGCATCCAGCGCACGATGATGGTTAGGGAAGGCACGCAGTACGTAGTCGATGTTGCGACCGACGCCGGTCGACATGCCGTCAACCTTGGTCGGATCCAGTTGCTCTATCGCGCGGAAAAAGTGGATTTTCTCCACAATAGGGAGCTTTTCTTTGTAGTGCACCGGGTCGGTGTAGTTCCACGGCCCGTAAGCGTTTTCAAGCACACCACAACTGCCAACGAATACGCGCTGTTGTGCCAGCGCGTCGCTGCTGGGCATCAGCATCACGACCAGCGCAGCTAACGCCCACGCACCGATGCTCCACGCACCGGGGGCTGTCCTGGGAGGACGTGCTGCGGCGTCGCGAACATTTGGGCTGTTATGCATCATCGAAAAGCTCCTGGCGATTGATCTCTTAGTTTAGCAGGCGACTCGCCCGCCTTGGGCGTCCTGCCACAGGAATCCACAGTTGTTGTCTTTCCTCTGACGACCCTCGCCCTGTCGGTAACGAGCGCCAGAGCACAAATTTTTGCGACTTAGCTCTCGTTACCACGTAGACCGTACAGCTATACTATGTTAACCGGCTCCGGGCTAGTTGTTGCTACTTTGCGACGCGTGCTCACTAGCCTAAAATATCGTTTGGAAACAATAAATTGCCCGCCAGCCTCAATAAAACCCGGGGCGTGGCCGAGCACGAGCACTACAATACCTCGCCATGGCTGTACCTCAGATGAATCGCGCCGCGTCCGACCTGCCCGCCGGCGAGGCCACGGCAACGCCTATTGGGCCCCGTCCGATTGAGCTACTCACGGTGAGCACCCTGTACCCGAATAATGTGAAACCCGGCCACGGTATCTTTGTGGAGACGCGGCTGCGCCATCTGCTCGCCACCGGCGAGGTCGCCGCACGCGTGCTCGCACCAGTGCCTTGGTTTCCGTTCAAAAGTAAGGCGTTTGGGAGTTACTCTCAGTTCGCGGGCGTGCAGCGAACCGACCAACGCAACGGCATCGATATCGCCTATCCCCGCTATCCGGTGATTCCAAAAGTAGGTATGACGCTCACTCCGTGGCTGATGGCGCAGGCGATCCGCCCAGCCGTGCGCGCGGCGGTCAAACAACGGCCGATACACGCGATTGATGCACACTATTTTTATCCCGACGGTGTGGCCGCTGCGATCCTTGCACGAGAGCTTAATCTGCCGGTGGTTATCACCGCGCGCGGCACCGACATTAATCTGATTCCCCAGCACACGCTGCCCCGCAAAATGATCCAGTGGGCGGCCGGGCAAGCCAGCGCAATGATTACCGTATGCGGAGCATTGCGCGATTCGTTGGTCGCGCTGGGCGCCAATTCGTCGCGCGTGCATGTGCTTAGAAACGGCGTGGACCTTACTTTGTTTCACCCCATGGACAAGGCGCAGGCGCGCACACAAACCGCCATGCAGGGCCGCACACTGCTCTCGGTTGGACATCTGATCGAACGCAAAGGCCACCACCTGATCATTGAGGCACTGGCGCAATTGCCGCAGGTCAATCTGGTCATTGTCGGGGGCGGGCCCTGGGAAGGCCGGCTGCGCCAACTGGCCGAACAGTGCCAGGTTGCCGACCGGGTGACCTTCGCAGGCACCCGACCACAAAGCGAACTGGTGGCATACTACAGTGCCGCCGACGCGCTGGTGCTAGCCTCAAGCCGTGAGGGGATGGCCAACGTGTTGCTGGAGTCGCTGGCCTGCGGCACGCCCGTGCTTGCCACCAATCTGTGGGGTACGCCTGAGGTGATTGCGGCACCGCAAGCGGGCGAACTGATGGCGGATCGCACCGCCACTGCACTGGTAGATGCGGTGACTACGCTGTTTAACCGCTACCCCTCGCGCGAGGCCACACGGGCCTACGCGGAAGGGTTCAGCTGGGACCCCACTACGGCGGGACAATTGCAGATTTTCAATGCGCTGGCGGCCGGGCAAAATCCACCGTCAGCGGCATGAGCCCAGAGGCAGACACACACCAATGAGTCCAAACGATACCAATGGCAGCACCGACCTGCTGTACGTTTCCTGGGCTGAGGATTGCAGCCGCAGCGATGCCACGGCCAAACGACTGGGCGGCATCTCACACATGGTGTACTCGCCGGAGTACGGCAGCAAGGCCTCCACCATCCTGTTCAAATACCTCTCGCAGGGACGCAAAACCTGGCGGCTGTTAGGCAAGACGGCACCGCGGCTGGTGTTTGTGATGAGCCCGCCGTTTACCGCGGCTGTCCCTATCTGGCTCTACAGCCTGTTTCATCCGGTCAAATTTGTGATTGATGCACACACCGGTGCATTCGATAACCCTCGCTGGAAAAAACTGTGGTGGGCGCAGGCCTTCTTTTGTCGGCGTGCGCAGTTCACCATCGTCACCAATCAACATCTGGCCGACACGGTGGAGCGCTGGGGCGGCCAGGCCCGTATCGTGACCGACGTGCCGGTGGACTTTCCGGAGCCGGTCGCAATGCCCTTACCTGAAGGTTGCAATATGACGTTCGTCTGCACTTTCACTCCAGATGAGCCCCTAGATCTGTTCTTCGAGGCAGCCAGCAAAACGCCGGATATCAATTTTCACGTGACAGGCGATCACACCTCGGCGGACCCACAGTTGCTGGCGCGCAAGCCCGATAACGTACACCTCACCGGCTTTATTTCACGCGGCCAGTTTGCTGGCTTACTGCTCGGCACCGATGCCGCCATCAGCCTGACCACTCGCGACCACACCATGCAACGCGGCGCTTACGAAGCCACGTACCTTAAGCGCCCGGTGATCACCTCGAATTTCCAGATCCTGCGCGACGCTTTCCCGATGGGTACGGTGCATGTCGAGCTCACGCCGGACGATCTCGTGCGTGGCTTTCGGGAAATGAAGGACAACCTGCCGCGCCTTACCGAAGAGGCGGCGGAATTGTGCGCGCGCAAGCATCAGCGCTGGGGCGAGGTGGCAGTGCAGATACGCAGCGAACTCGGCAGCAGAGTGCAGGAAAGCCCGGCCTAGTGCACCATGAGCCAACGTTGCAGGCAAAGGACCGCCGCTAGCACCACGCGATGCATCAATGTCGTGGCTGGCATTGTGCTTGCCACCACCCTTTCGGCGCATCCGCTTGATGATCTCCCCCCGGGGCACTGGTACGAAGTGCCCGACAGCCAGCTTAAACTGCTCAACCCCTGCCGCAGCAACCGGTGCGAGTACAGCGGTAGCACCGGGCAGCGCTCAGTCATGCAGGCCTGGAACGGTGGCGTCTACGACAGTAATCGTAACCGGCTGCTGGTTTGGGGTGGCGGGCACGGCAACTATGCAGGCAACGAAGTCTATGCCTTTGACATCGCGAGCCTGCGCTGGTCGCGTTTGAGTGAACCGTCCGTGGAGGTGGGCGGCGAGCTCTCCAGCGCGCAGTATCCCGACGGCCAGCCGCGCGCCAGGCACACGTACTACACATTGGTGTACGTGCCAACGTCCGATCGCATGGTAGCTGTCGGTGCGCCCTTTTTTTTCCCCAGGGCGAGCTCCTCTCGAGCGGTACAGGCGTTCGATCCAGGCAGCGGTCGCTGGGATGAGGCGTACTTCGCCGAGGACGTGCCCGCGCCGAACGGCGTTACCGGCGGCACCCCAGTGTTCGACCCGGTCACCGGCTCGGTGTGGTACTTGGGTGATGGCGGCGGGGCAACGCTTGCCCGATTGAATCCTGATACCGGTCAGTGGCAAACCTACCGAGCATTGGCGGGCGGCCCCAACCGAATCTATGCAGCAGGCGCCATCGACCCGCAGCGGCGGCTACTGGTACGGGTGGGCGGCAGCGGCGGCACTACCCCAACCC
>CBDUQI010000050.1:0-31025 GCA_965369325.1 uncultured Gammaproteobacteria bacterium | reverse complement strand
AGCTGTGCACGCTCGCCGCGATGTCGGCAATGTACTCGCCGCGGTAGCCATTGGTAGGGAACACCACCGGTTCACCCAGCGCCTGCAGATAGCGTAGCCACACACTGGTCGCCAGGATGTCCATCTGACGCCCGGCGTCGTTCACGTAGTACTCCTGATGTACCTCGTGGCCGGTGGCTTTGAGCAGGTTGGAGACCGTCGCCCCGTAGGCGGCGCCGCGCCCGTGGCCCACGTGCAGCGGACCGGTGGGATTGGCGGACACATACTCCACCATCACTTTGCGCCCGGCGGCGCTGGTGTTGGTGCCGTAGGCCGGGCCTGCGCTAAGAATCTGCGCGATCAGATCCAACGTAGTGTCGCTTGAGAAATGGAAGTTGATAAAGCCCGGCCCGGCGATCTCCACCTTGGCGATTTCACTCGATTCCGGCAGTGCCTCGACGATACGCCTCGCCAGCTCGCGCGGGTTCATTCGGGCGGGCTTGGCCAGCACCAGCGCGATATTGCTGGCCACGTCGCCGTGGGCCGGATCGCGGGTGCGCTCGACGTTGATGGTATCGGGGATGGCCTGCGCCTCAATCAGGTCGCCGGTCAATTGCTCAAGTGCCTGACGGATCAGGCTGATGGTGACGTCTTTCATCGGGATAATCTTAAAATCGTGCTGCTGTGCGCTTGCGGGACGTGATGATACCCCTCGTTGCAGTGCGGTAACAGTTGCATGCGCGCCATCCGTTTAACAACCCGCCTAATAAGGGGTTAATAGAGCTCGATTGGGTCCACATCAATGGACCAGCGCACTTGGCGGGCTGTGTGCAATTTCGCCAGCGCGGGCAGCCATTGGGACAGCGCGTGATGCAGGTCGCCGCGTCGCGTGGATTGCAGCAGCAAATGCGCGCGGTACTTGCCGGCGCGGCGTTCCATCGGGGCTGGCGCCGGTCCCAAGGCGTGCACCCGGTGGCGCCCTGATGGCCCAGCGTCTGGCGGGCCTGTTGCAGGAACTGCATCGGGCGTTGTTTGTCGGTCGCCTCGGCTCGCAACAGCGCCAGGCTGGCGAACGGTGGCCAGCCAGCGGCCTTGCGCTCGTGCAGGGCGTCCTCGGCGAAGGCGCTGTAGCCGTAGCCCAGCAGCCGTTGCAGCAACCGGTGCTCCGGGTAAGAGGTCTGAATCAACACCTCACCCGGCTTCTCGGCTCGCCCTGCGCGGCCGGCGACCTGCACGATTAACTGCGCCAGCCGCTCGTCAGCGCGAAAGTCGGTGCCGAACAAGCCACTGTCTGCGTTTAACACGCCCACCAGGGTGACGTCCGGAAAGTGGTGACCTTTGGTGAGCATTTGGGTACCGACGAGAATGCGCGCGTCGCCGCGACGGATGTCCTCCAGCCGCGCCTCCAGCATGCCGCGCCCGCGAGTGCTGTCGCGATCGATGCGTACGATCGGATACTGCGCGAAGCGCTCTTCCAGCACTTCGCTAATCTGCTCGGTGCCCTGGCCGACCGGCATCAGCTCGCAGCGGCACTGCGGGCACTGCGCCACCGGTTTGCGCTCGGTTGCGCAGTGATGGCAGCGCAGCACATCAATACGCCGGTGATAGGTCAGGCGCGCGTCGCAGCGCGGGCAGTCGGCTACCCAGCCGCATTGGGCGCAGAACCAGGCCGGTGCGTAACCGCGCCGGTTGAGAAAAATCAAGGTCTGTCCGCCAGCCTCCAGATGTTGCTGCATGGTGTCCAGCAACACCAGCGAAAGGCCCTGATAAATGGGCGTTTTACGCAGATCGACGAGGCGGATGCTCGGTGGCTGGGCGGCCTTCGCACGCTCTGGCAGCAACAGTTGCTGGTAGCGAGCGGTCGCCACATTGTGCTGGCTTTCCAGCGACGGGGTAGCAGTACCCAGCACGACCGGCACGCCCGCCCGCTGGGCTCGCAGTACGGACAGATCCCGCGCTGAGTAGCGAAAGCCTTCCTGTTGCTTGAGCGAGGCATCGTGCTCCTCGTCCACTATGATCAGGCCAAGATTCGGCGCCGGCGAGAATACGCTGGAGCGTGTGCCGAGCACGATCCCGGCGGTGCCAGCCCTGGCGCTGCGCCAGGCGGCCAGCCGGGTGGTATCGGTTAGCCCGGAATGCATAACGGCGATCGGGGTGGCGAAGCGCCGAGCAAAGCGTTGAACCAGTTGCGGCGTCAGGCCGATCTCCGGCACCAGCACCAGCGTTTGCAAGCCCTGGCTCAGGGCCTGATCGATCACTCGCAGGTACACCTCGGTTTTGCCGCTGCCGGTGACGCCGTTCAACAGAAAGGCTTTGTACTGGCCCAGTGCCTCACCGATGGCGGTGACCGCTTCAGCCTGATGCTGGCCGAGCACGGGGCCGGCCTCCAGCGTCTGCGGATTGGCGGCCGGCATCTGCACCTCGCATTGGGTGCGCTCCAGCAGTTCTTTGCGCTCCAGCGCCCGGGCCGTGGCGCGCCAGTCGCCTTGCAGCGATTGCATGGCCTGCTCGGTCACGCCGGAAAAGGGCGCGCCTGCGCTGGCGCCGCGCGCCTGCACCTCCGACCGGGCATCAGCCTCAGCCTGAGCTTGAGCAATCATCTGCGCCATTTCGCGCTGCCGCGGCGCGCGACTGAGGCTTTCTGGGTCAATTGCCGGCGCGCGCAGGCGCCAGCGGGTCTCGGTGAGCGTGGCCGGGGCCGCTTTGCGTAAAGCGACTGGCAGGGCGGACGCCAGAACGTCGCCCGGCGGGTGGTGATAGTAGTCAGCCGCCCACAGCAGTAGGGCCATCATGGCAGGGTCGAGTACCGGGGTGTCATCCAGCACTTCGTGCGCCCGCTTAAGCCGCGCGGGGTCGATATCAGAGGTGGGTGTGCACTGCACCAAAATACCGACGACGTTCGGCGAGCGCCCAAATGGCAGGCGCACACGCATGCCCGGGCGCAGCGCGGCCGGGTCGCAGTGGGTTGGCGGCAGGTAGTCGAAGAGCTGCCGCAACGGCGTATTAATAGCGACGCGCAGGTACATGGATACCGGTTTTCTCTGTCTCGGTGCTTGACCTTATTGGGGGTTGCCGATTGTCCGGCAAGCGGGCGGTGAAGGATACCCCTCTAAACATAAAACAGGCCGCCTGCGCAAGCCCGTGGCAGCGTACCCGTTATCCACAAATCCTGTGGATAAGTCTGTGAATTGTCGGGGGTATACAAGCGTCGAAATGCTTATTTCAAAGGACTTGGAACAGCTTGGTTAATTTTTGAGCGCCTTCGTACTTGCTGAATAAAAACAATGAGTTAGGTTATTTCGTCAGTGGCGTGTATTCGCGTTGGGAAATTCTTCCCGCAGTGCGGTGGGCGCGGGTGTGTACAAAACATCGTCAAATTATCACGTAAGTACTTGGCAGCGCTTTAAAACAGGCCCTCTGGCCGTTGTGTCAACCGGGGCTTCGCCGCTGCGTTACCCTCTTAGTAAGTATGTCGCTTTACGGCGACCGCCCAGGGTTTGAGCAGATTTGTGGCGCTTTTCGGCACAGGAATTTACAGCTCTGCAAGTGGATTCGGATTGACGCGTCGCGCACAGTACGCATGATGTGACTGATCAGCCGGTCCACTAGATCTGAAAGGAATCCTCCCCTGGACGCCCATAAGGACATCGACAGCTTTCTTGCCGACGTGCAGGCGCGCGCGTACCGCATGGCCAAGTTTGCCCTGCGTGATGCCGACGAGGCCATGGACATGGTGCAGGATGCGATGATCAAGCTGGTGAACAGCTACGCTGACAGGCCCCCAAGGGAGTGGCCGGCACTGTTCCACCGGATCTTGCAGAACCGCATTCGCGACCATCAGCGGCGCCAGTCGGTACGCAACAAGGTGATGTCCTGGCTGCCGATTAGCCGCGAGGCGGAAGATGCCGGGGTCGATCCGGTGCAGATGGCGCCGGATCACTCGCCGGATGCGCAGCCCGAGCGGCTGGCGGTGCAGGGCGATCTGGCTGGCGCGATGGACGCAGCGGTGGGGCAGTTGCCCCCGCGACAGCGAGAGGCTTTTTTGCTGCGCGCCTGGGAAGGGCTGGATGTGGCGGAGACCGCCAGCGCCATGGGCTGCTCGCAAGGCAGCGTGAAGACACACTACTCGCGTGCGGTGCACGCGCTAAGAGACAAGTTGAAGGACGAATGAGTAGACAGTGACAGACGGTAAGCAACAGCACAGTGCAGCGACTGCGGGCCCGCAGGGTCTTAGCGCTGAGGACCAGGCCTTTGTTGGCCGTGCCGTGCAGTGGCTGGACCAGGGCAACGCGCAGTTGGATGCCGCCACCTTGTCACGACTAAATCAGGTCCGGCATCGGGCGCTGGACGGTGCGTCGGCCAGCCGTGGCTGGCTGAAAGCACCGTTTGGCATGCATTGGGCGTCGATGACAGGTGCGGCAGCGGCCGTGATGTTGGCGGTAGTGATCTGGCCGGGCACGCAGTCGCCGGCGCCAAGTCTCGCCGGCCCCGGGTTGTTTGACGACCTGGAAATTGTGATGGCCGAGGACAGTCTGGAGATGCTTGAGGACCTGGAGTTCTACGAATGGCTCAGCGTGGACGGGCCTGAGGCGGAGAACATTTAGCCGGTGAACACGCGAGGCACACATCGCAGGGTTTGGCTGCCGACAGGCGTGATGGCATTGGCCATCGTGCTGGCGGGCCCGGCGTTCGCGGGCGAAAAGGAAGACGCTGAGTTCCTGGAGTTTTTAGAGTACCTCGGGAGTTGGGAAGACTCCGATGAGGAGTGGGGACAGTTTTTGGATGAAGCTGACGCGGAGGCCGGCGAGCAGTTTGGCCGCCCGTTTGAACCGAGTGAAGGCTCGGAGGATGAGGATGTCGTTTCCTGAATTAAATCTCATGCGCCATCTTAAGATGGCACCCGTGCTTGGCCTTGTGTGCTTGCTGGTATCGCCAGTGTGGGCCCAGGACATGGACAAGCGTATCGAGTGGTCGCAGTTGGACGCCGATCAGCAGGGGCTTTTAAGTACCTATGCCGATCAGTGGGATGGCCTGGACGCCGAGCGCCAGCGACGCCTAGCAGAGGGCTCATCTCGCTGGCTGGGGATGGACGATACCCAGCGTCAGGACGCCAAGCAGCGCTTCAGCCAGTGGCGTGATCTTTCGCCCGATCAGAAGTCCCGTGTGCGCCAGCAATACAAGCGCCTTAAAGATCTGAGCCCGGAGCAGCGCCAGGCAGTGCGTGAGCAGTATCGCCAGTACAGTGACATGTCGCCGGAACGCCGGCAGGAACTGAAGGACCGCTGGGGGCAGATGTCGCCCGAACAGCGTCGCGCTGCAACGGAGCGTCGTGGCCAACGCGGGGCCAATGGCAAAGCCGGTAACCGTGCCGAGCGGCGTGGCAAGAATGGCGCGCAGCGCAAGAACCGCACTGGCAAAGGCAAAGGGCAAGGCAAGCGCGAAGGTCGCCAGCTGCCCTAGTCGCACGTCCCAGGCATCTGCCTTTGGGACCACAGCGTCTGCGGCATCGCCCGCAGGGTGACGATTGAAACACGTTAGATGATAGTATCCGGGCCATATTTGCTTGCGGAGACGGCCTGAAATGTTCTATCGAGTTCTTTGTTTCTCCTCCTTGTTGATCGCATCGCTTGCCACCCCTGCGTGGGCGGATGATGAGGCGTCGATTGACACCGACACCCACCGAAAACTGATGACGGCCGCACAGGGCGAGCATCGCTCGCTGGCCAACCGAATGCGTAATGAGTATCGCAACCCGGTGCAGACGCTGAGCTTCTTCGGCCTGCAGGATGACATGACCGTGGTGGAGATATCGCCCGGCGGTGGTTGGTATACCGAAATTCTGGCGCCGGTGCTGCGCAGGCGCGGGCAGTTGTACGCCGCCGCCTACAATCCTGATTCTGCGGTCGAGTATTTTCAGCGCAGCGGCACCCGCTACGCAGAGAAGCTGGCCCTGTCACCGGAAATTTACGACAAGGTACAGGTCACTGTCTTCGAGCCGCCATCGCATCTGAACATCGCGCCAAAAGGCTCTGCCGATATGGTCCTGGCCTTCCGAAACCTACACGGATGGATGGGCGATGATGTGGCTCAGCAGGTGCTCAAGGCCATTTACGACGCGTTAAAGCCCGGCGGCGTATTCGGCATTGTGCAGCATCGCGGAAATGGCGAGAAGCAAGACCCGAAAGCCGAGATGGGTTATGTGAATCAGCCGTATGCGATAAAGCTGATCGAGCAGGCAGGTTTTCGCCTGGAAGCCAGCACCGAGCTAAATGCCAACGCAATGGATACAGCGAACCATCCCGAGGGTGTATGGACGTTGCCGCCAGTACTGGAATTGCAGGACCAGGACCGCGAAAAGTACCTGGCGATCGGCGAGAGTGATCGGATGACGTTGCGCTTTGTAAAACCGCGCTAGCGTGGTTGCAAACGTCATATTATCTCGCTATAACCAAGGCACGCTTTGATATGGAGCTTCGGGGCTAAGAAGAGACCGGATATGCAGTCACTCGCGCAGCAGGTTTTACGAACCGACGTCGCCGGCATGCCGCTGGAGTGGATCGATTACCGTGATGCCGTGCGGTTGTACCACACCGGCCAGGTCTCCTACTCATGTGGCACGCTGTTGTATGAGCTGTACGGGGGCACTAATGCGCACTCCGGGCAGCGCAGCCGCGTGCAGGTGAACTCCATCATTGCCACTGTGGGCTACTCGCACCGGGCGGTGCGAGTACACTCAGATTACGCGCCGCCGCTGAACAACCAGACGTTGTTCAAGCGCGATGCACATGTGTGCCTGTACTGCGGTGAGCGGTTTCTGTCCAACGCACTTTCACGCGACCACGTCACCCCGTTATCTGCAGGCGGGGCGGACGTATGGACCAATGTGGTGACCGCCTGCCGGCGCTGCAACAATCACAAAGCCAGTCGCACACCGGAGCAGGCCCGTATGCCCTTGTTGGCCGTGCCGTTCACGCCTACTTATGCTGAGTACATCTACCTCAAGGGGCGTCGAGTGATGGCCGATCAGATGGAATTTTTGCTGGCGCACTTCCCGCGCACCAGCCCGCTGCATGCCCGCCTTGCCGGGCGGTTATCTACCCGCCCGACACCACCGTCTCCGCACCGTCCCGACTAGAACAGCGGGCGCGGCATATTGCGTTTGGTGTAGCCTTCCGGCACTGAGAATTGCGCGGCATCCAGCTTGTCGGTGGAGAGTGATTTCAGCGTCATTGTCTCACCGCTGAGCAGATCAATGGATTTGACCGGGATGCCGTCTATCGCTGAAAGCTCGGCGCTCATCGAACTGGCCCCGCCGCCCATCTGCTTGCTAAAGCTCTCCATCGCTTCCATCATCGCGCGCATGGTTTTGTGATCCGCCTTGCTGATGCCAGCATCCTTCAGGCTGGCTACGCAATTCTCATTAATGGGCTGACCATCTTTGCTCACCCGCACCATCTCACACGCAATGCCGCCGACGTTGTCTTTGGCACCGGTTTTCTCAGATGAGTACTTCGGCGCGGCGGTCTTACCCATGTTGGGCATAAAGCGGCGCATTTGCGCTGCCTGCTCCGGCGGCAGTTGCGCTAGGCGCTTTTGCATTTCGGCCATCTGCTCGCTCATGGCTCCCGCCATATCGTCAGCTACCTGCTTGTCCATCTGAAAGTACTGTTTGGAGTCTGCGTCCAGCATGATCATGCTGCTGTCGGCGGTATTGAACAGGCCTATGTTGCCAGGGTCGGTGGTTTGCTCAAAACGCACTTTGCCGTCTTTGATCTTGTAGACTACGCTGTGAGCGCCGTCTTCGTCGGCCATCTCCACACGGGTGTCGGCTGATACGGTGGCCGAGAGGCCGAATGCGATGCCAAGCCCCATGCTTAGGCGAATGAGAGTAGGGCGCATATTGTGTTCTCCTTAAGGGGTGGTAGCTGGCGGTATTATCTCATTGAGCGTTATTCGGTACAAAAACAACTCATGATCTATTTGGTTGATGCGAGTATTTATGTGTTTCGCGCCTGGTTTTCTTTGCCGGACGATATGGTGGACAAACACGGAAATCCGGTAAATGCAGTATACGGATTTACCCGTTTTCTTTGCGATCTGATAGAGAAAGAAAAGCCGGACGGACTGGCAATGGCGTTCGATGAAAGTCTCACCACGTCCTATCGCAACGAAATCTACCCGGACTACAAAGCCAACCGACCACCGGCGCCTGAGGATATCAAATATCAGTTTGAGTGCTGCCGTAAAATCTGTGACGCGCTGGGTGTGCGTCAGTTTGGTTCATCGCGTTACGAAGCAGATGACATCGTGGGCACACTGGCGGCAAAAGCACGCGCTGACGGTAAACAGGTGGCGGTAGTCAGCGGCGACAAAGATCTGGCGCAGTTGCTAGCACCCGGCGATATCCTCCTGGACCCGGGCAAAAAACGGCTGGCGTATGAAGACATTGCCGAGCATTTTGGTGTGATGCCCGAGCGTATCGCAGACTTTTTGGCGTTAACCGGCGATGCGGTCGACAACATTCCAGGTGTGCCCGGGATAGGCAAAAAAACCGCCACTACGTTGCTTTCTACGTATCCGACGCTCGATGCGTTGTACGATGATCTTAACGGCATTTTCGATCTAAAAATGCGCGGTGCATCGCGTGTGGTGCGGCTGCTTGAAGAGCATCGGGAGCAGGCGTATCTGGCGCGGCGTCTTACCATAATCCACACCGAAGTGCCGTTGGATGCCGGGCCGAAAGATCTGGGATTGCGTGCGCCGGATGCGAAAGCCGTCAACGCGCTGTTCGACGAGTACGACTTTGGTCTGGGCGTACGCAAGCAGGTGACCGGACTTTCCGAGCGGCACATCGCCGCCCACACACCACAGCCACTGGAGTTGTTTTGATGGCTATCGTAGAGCGTGTTTAGTGCCTGGCCGCCGCGCGTTCATCATCGGTTCGGCGGCCGTTGCGGGTGGAGTGGCCATCGGCTATCGGCGTGTTGCTGTGCGGCCCAAAAATCCGCTCAGCGCGACGCTTGATAACACGCAAACGGCGCTAACACCCTACGTCATTATCGATCCCTCCGGCGTGAGTATCATCGCGCCTCGCGCGGAAATGGGGCAGGGCATCCATACCACGCTTGCCGCGCTAGTCGCCGAAGAGCTGGATATCGCGCTGCCCGAGGTCAATGTGCTGCACGGGCCCGCCTCTGAGGTGTACACCAATACGGTCATGTTTAAACCGCAGGGCTCCAAGGGCCGGTTGGCGGAGTTACGCTTGCTGTTGCGGCCGCCTGAAAATACTCGGGCCACTCAGTACACCGGCGGACAAAGTTCTATCCAGGATGGTTTTCTTAAAATGCGCCAGGCAGGCGCTGCCGCTAGGCTTGCGCTGATCGAGGCGGCCGCACGGCAGTGGCGCGTGCCCGCCGATACCTTGCGGACCGATAACGGTACCGTCGTCGATAACACTGGCAGGCGGTTGTCCTACACGGCATTGGCGCGGGCCGCGACGAAGGTGCCGCTAACGGAGAATCCGCCACTGCGCGCGCCGTCGCAGTGGAAGCTGTTAGGTAAGTCGCAGCCGCGGGTGGACATGTTGGACAAGTGCCGCGGCACCGCCGTGTTCTCCATCGACGTGCAACAGCCAGACATGCTGTTCGCCACGGTCAGGCGCAATCCCCATCTGGGCAGTGCCATGTTGGGCTTCGACGCAAGCAAAGCTGAGGCGATGCCGGGCGTGATCAAAATTGTGCCCATCGAGGATGGCGTGATTGTGGTGGCCAGCAACACCTGGTACGCCTTCCGGGCCGCCGATGCGATTACATTCGACTGGGCCGGGCCGGAGTATCCGACTTCCACTGCAGGTCATCGCGGCGAGTTAGCGGAGGCGATGCAGGCGCCATATCATAGTCGTCCTCGGGACGATGGGCAGGTGGACGCTGCGCTGCTTGAGGCCAAGGCAGACGCTAAGGTAATCGACGGCGAGTACCGGGCGCCTTACCTAGCGCATGCCCCGATGGAACCGTTAAACGCGACGGCCCTGTTGCGCGATGGCCAGCTGCAGATATGGGCAGGCAACCAGGCGCCGACGCGCGCGATGCAGGTGGGTGCTGCCCTCGCCGACATCCACCCGGAGCAGGTTAGCGTTCACACCACGTATATGGGTGGGGGCTTTGGCCGTCGGTTGGAGATGGATTTTGTCACGGTTGCCGTTCAAGCTGCGTTGGCAGTACCTGGCACGCCCGTGAAGGTCACCTGGTCGCGCGAGGAGGACATGAGCCGCGGTGTTTATCGACCGCAGGCAATGGCACGTTTTCGCGCCGGCATCGTTGACGGCACGCCGGTTGCGCTGGATCTGCAAGTCTCATCGTTGTCGCTGGTCAGCTCCGCCGATCAGCGCTATCGCCGGCAACCTAACGGCCGGCCCGACAAATTCATGGTGACTGGCGTTGCGGATCAGCCTTACCAGATCCCCAACTATCGCGTGACCGCGTATCGGGCACGCAACTTGCTGCCGGTAACCGTGTGGCGGTCGGTAGGGGAGTCGCAAAACAGCTTTTTTCACGAGTGCATCATGGATGAGATGGCGCACGCTGCCGGCGTCGATCCGCTGATGTTGCGTCTGGATGCACTCAAGCACGAGCCAAGCCGGGCGGTGTTGGAACAAGTGGCGGCCTTGTCGGACTGGCATAGCGAACGCCCGCCGGGGCATGCGCTGGGGTTGGCCTACGTGTTGTCTTCTGGTGCGGCAACCGCGCAGGTGATTGAGGTACGCCGGGCCGAAACGGGCATCGAAATACTTAACGCCTTCGTAGCGGTTGATGTTGGTATCGCGCTGGACCCGCGTAACATCGAGGCACAGATATCTGGATCACTGATTTTCGGCTTGGCGGCGGCCATGACCGGTGAAATCACCATACGCCAGGGCGCGGTCGAGCAGACTAATTTCCACAACTATCCGGTGCTTCGCATCTCGCAGGTACCCAACGTCACGGTGAGCATTCACCAGAGCGGCGAGGAAATTTTTGGCGTTGGCGAATCGGCCACCGCGTCCGCCGCACCGGCGCTTGGTAACGCCATCTTCGCCGCCACCGGCCTGCGCCTGCGCGAACTGCCGTTGGCCCGCTTTGTGGATTTTGTTTAAGCCATTCCGTCAGTCGGCCAACGACCACGGGTCGGGATGGGCAGCTCGGCGGTGTTGGCGCGACGCCAATATTGGCAACTGGTTGTTGAGGTGATTTGAGCGGGCGGCAAGCCGACGGCGCGTGGCGTAGCCGTTTTGCCAACGGATGCGGTTGACCGTAGACTGCGCCGATGAGTTATCCAACCAGAAATTTCGTGCGTATGCCGCCGCATCAATCCGGCTGCGATCGCGTCGTCGAACCGGTGCCGCAGGTGGGCTTGCGGTCATCGCGCAAGGCTTTTCTCATCGCCGTTGCGTGCACTGCCGTGATGAACGGGCTTGGTGCGCCTGTGGCCTCGGCGACAGGGCCTGCGCCTTCGGCGTTCTCGTTGGCGTCACCTTCCACGCCAAAAGCCCAGTCGATCCCGGATATCTTCACCGCAGAAAATCGTAACCTGCTGGTGATGCAGATTGAAGCGGCGATTGCACAGGCGCAGGCCGAACGCGGTGTTATTCCGGCCGAAGCGGCGCGGGAGATTGCCAGTAAAGCGCACCTTCGTTTTGCGCCGCTCGCGGATATTGCCCAGGAACACAAACGCGTGAACCATCGCATGGTGGCGCTGCTAAACGTATGGAAACGCAGCTTAAGCCCGCAGGCCGTGGACTATCTGCACTTCGGTGTGACCACGGTGGACATCTACGACACCGTGCGCGTTTTGCAGGTGCGTGACAGCCTGCGGTTGATGATTCGGGATATGCGCCAGATTGAGACCGCATTGCTGAGCTTGGCGCGCAAGCATCGTGCGACGGTGATGGTTGGGCGTACCCTCGGGCAACATGCGTTGCCGCTGACGTTCGGCAAGAAAGTAGCGGTGTGGGCCGCACAGAACCGGCGCAACATCGAGCGTATGAAAGCGCTGCTCGTTCGGATTGAGCACATGGGCGTACTCAAAGGCGCGGTGGGCACGCACCTGGGGTTAGGTGATCAGGGCATCGAAGTGGAGCAGCAAGTGGCGCGGCTGCTCGGCCTGCGGACGCCCGACCCCACCGACTGGCACGGTGCTCGGGACAACTTCGCTGAGTACGGATTGCTACTGGCGCTGATTGCCAAATCTTATGCGTCTTTTGGTGATGAAGTGTTCCGCTTGCAGATGACCGATATTTTCGAGGTGCAAGAGAAGCTGGCGGCCAGCAACGTTGGCAGCAGTACCATGCCGCACAAACGCAACCCGCGTAAATCCGAAGTGCTTATCTATCATGGCAGGACCATTCCGCGGCTGGCCGAGGTGTTACTAGACGACGTACAGAACGATTTTGAACGCGATAACACCTCGCGAGCGAATCTGGTCGTCGAGGATATCACGCTTAAGGCGGCCACCATGATGGGCGACATGCAGCGCCTGCTAAGTCGCCTGGTCGTGTACCCGCAAAACATGCTTGCCAATCTGCAGCGAACTGACGGCATGATCATGTCTCAGCGCATCATGCTGTTTCTGGCAGACAAGATTGGACGGGATGAGGCCGAGACCCGTGTGCGGGTGGCGGCGCGAGCAGCAGGCGAGAGTGGCCGCCCGTTTCGCACCGTGTTGCAGGAAGATGAAGTGCTGCGGCCGCACCTTAAGGGCGAACTGGACGCGCTGCTGGATCCGACAACGTACACGGGTCTTTCGGCCGAGCAAGTGGACAGAACCATCAGCCAAATTGAGCGCCTGCGCCAGACTGACTTGCTGTAGGGTTGCGTCTGATCCGGCCATGCGCTAGCGAACCGGAGACAAGTGAATGACGATCAGATTAGATGGCCAGGTGGCAATGGTGACGGGTGCTGGACGAGGCCTTGGGCGCTGTCACGCGTTAGCGTTAGCCGAGCGTGGCGCGAAAGTGCTCGTGAATGATCTGGGCGGTCCGGACGGCGAATCGGACAACGCTAACACCGTCGTGGCGGAGATTAAGGCCGGCGGCGGCGAAGCGATCGCGCACGGCGCAAGCGTCGCAGATATGGATCAGGTGAGCGATATGGTGGCTACGACGATGGACGCGTGGGGCCGGGTCGATGTGCTGATCAACAACGCGGGTATCCTGCGCGACAAGAGCTTCTCCAAAATGCTCATTGAGGACTTTCGCCTGGTGATCGACGTGCATCTGATGGGCACTGCAAATTGTACCAAAGCAGTTTGGGACATCATGCGTGAGCAAAATTACGGGCGCGTTGTGTTTACGACCTCAAGCTCCGGCCTCTACGGTAATTTTGGGCAATCCAACTACGGCGCCGCGAAAATGGCGCTGGTCGGACTGATGAATACGCTTCACCTGGAAGGTGCTAAGACCAATATTCGCGTGAATTGTCTGGCGCCCACGGCAGGTACGGCGATGACCGAAGGGCTTTTCCCCGAGGCGGTGTTCAAGCTGATGTCACCTGAGGCCGTCAGTCCCGTCGTCGTATTTCTTTCTGGCCCCGACGCCCCCAGTCGCAAAGTCCTTTGTGCAGGTGGTGGTAGTGTGGCCGTGTTTAAGGGCTTCGAAACCGAAGGTCTGAGCATGCTTCCCGAGGGCCTGAGCCCCGAGGCCATTGCGGCGGTGTGGGAGCAGATCGATGACGAGCAAGGCATGCGGGAGTTGCAGGTCGGTTTTGAGCAGCCGGGTAAGTTTGCCGAGCAAGCGGCGAAGCGAATCGACCTCTAGCGGCCGGCGAAGTGTGATAACTCAGGCCCGGCCTGACGATCAGTGTCAGGTATACTTCAGCGTGAGGTCGACAGGTTGTTTCCTACCCAGTTTGATCCTTGCTAAGGACGACGCGTGTTGTTAGGCCGGAAACTGAATTTGGATAACGCAAATGCGCCAGGCTCCAGTGTTTTTCTCGCAGATCGTTTGCCTGCTCTTTATGGCCCCATCGAATGCACAGGTATTGCATGAAGCAATTGAGGAGGCGGTTCAAGCGGAACTCAAGCGAAGTGGTGCTCCATCGCTTCAGGTCGCTATCGGGCGCAAGGGCGAGGTAGTTTTCGAAGGCGCATTTGGCCTCGCCGATGTGGAAAACAATGTACCCGCCACTGCGCTGACTAAATATCGCACTTCATCAATATCTAAATGGTTGACCGCGACGGCCGCAGTGATGCTCTCAGAGCAGGGGCGTTTGGACCTGGATGAACCTGTGCAGCAATACTGCTCGGATTTTCCGAAAAAGACCTGGCCGATTACGAGTAGGCAGCTTTTGGTTCACAAATCTGGCATTCGCCACTATGCGGACTACGAAAGTGAGCTCTCGCAAGCAGACTCGGCGAAAGCACGCGCAGATATCGAACGCAAGCAGACGCTGGACGCGCTGGCGACCTATACGCGGTACACGGATGTACTCGCACCGCTGAATCACTTTAAAGACGATCCGCTGGTGTTCGAGCCGGGCACAAGTTGGCTGTATTCGTCATTCGGCTATCGATTACTGGGGTGTGTACTTGAAGGGGCATCGGGCCAGACCTATCGGTCGCTTTTGGCTGACACGATAATGGGCCCCGTCGGAATGACCAGCACGGTTCCCGACGACGCCTGGACGATCATCCCGAACCGAGCGGCTGGTTACCGGTTGGACAGAGGTAAGCCGTTGCGGCGAGCGGACATGAGGGATGTAAGTGAGAACCTGCCTGCCGGAGGCCACTTGAGCACTGCGACAGATCTGGTTGCTTTCGTACAAGCCTTCCACGCCAGAGAGCTGGTCTCGGCAGAATCAGTCTCTCTCATGACGCAGGGGCTCTCGAGTAATCCGGGCGACGCGGACAACTACACGTCCTGGCGCCACGCGGTGCCTTCACCAGACAAGTACGCTTACGGAATCATGTCCTTTCCGAACGAGCGCGGGTTGTGGATGGGGCACACCGGCCGACAGGCGGGCTCTTCGTCGATTGTCGTTCTGGTGCCCGACCAGGATCTTGTGATTGCGGTGTTGACCAACGTCAAAGGGTGGGGGGGTTACCTGAGTTTGGTCCGGGAGCTTTATTCCATTGTTGAACGAGATGTCGCAGTGGTCGTCGCGGAAGATATGGAATTTGATGCTGAGCAATTCGTGGTTGACTATCTGGCCGCGCGGACGGCCACTCAGCAGCCAACCGCTACAATTAAAGACATAGAGCACTATCTCTCGTTCCTGGTTGAGGATGTTGGGTATCAACATCTCCCCTACAATAGTGACGATTCTCGATATCCGGATGGGAAGAGCGGTATGCGTGAGGGGATGACGTTCTATTTGGGAAAGAACAAGAAATTCACTGCTGAGCTAGTGAATTTCACACAGGGTTTTGACGTTGTGGCTATACAGTACAAAGGTGTGCATGAGTATCAGCGCGAAGGCGAGCCTTTGACAGTAGATACTTACTCGGCTTTGGATGTCCTTGAACTGGAAAACGGCAAGGTTACTGTGATTCGGGAGTATTTGGAGTAACGATCACGGTCTGCTTGCGATCAATGCTCGCGAATCGACCGTTCGTCCACCACACCGACACGCTACATGAGCTTGAAGGATTAAGTATAGTGCTCAGCGCGCTGGGACGTCATGGTCGCTTGTTCAACTACCTAATCGGTGAGAAAAGGAAGCGCGGTGGAACCCGTCATCGTGAGATGGCTTGCGGCTTCCAACGAACCTGCGACCAGCATCATATACCCGAGTAATATGCCGATGGCTTTGCCAGCGGCGACTAGCCAACCGACACGGTAGACCTGATGTAGGGAAATGACGAAACTCGCAAGCAGGTAGAGGAGCAACAGCAACTGCATGACCGCGGCTGCGGCCGATCGGCCCGCGACCTGCTCCAGTGGCAACATTAAGGCGAGGGCGATATACGCCGCGCTGTGCAGGTGCAACGAATGAATGAGGTGGTGAAAGTAGAGGCGTTGTCGAAACGCCGCTTTCAAAAGCAGCGCGAAAACGGGTAGCAGAATAAACATCATTCGAGGCACATAATCCGCAAACAGTCGCGCCTGGCCAACGGCGTCTGTTTCCAGCGTTTGGCCTTCAGTCAGCAGAATGCCCTGACCCGCAACCCATGTGGCCAGCACAAAGAACAGCACGCTGATGATTAGATACAGACGAAGGGGCGGAGAGTAGAGTCTACGGCGACCGGCAAGAAATTCGCTGGTTAATACACCGGGCCGGCGAATCAATGTCAACAGCGTTCGGATGGCGCGCCCGTCGACGTCAAAGCTCTCGCGTACCACCTCACCAAGTAGCTGAAGTAGTGGACGTTCGAGGTCGATATCTTTCTGTCCACACTGTGAACAGAAACTAGCCGCCAGCGGCGTGCCACAATTCTTACAGGACATCATGTCACGAGATGGTAGCGCATCCGCACGACAAGGTGGCACGCCATGTTGAATGGGTAGTTTATCTGAACACGGTGGTGTAATTACGTGAGCTGGCACTGGCGCCGCTGCTTCGCTAATCTGCGCTGCATTGCCCAAGCAGCACGCCGCAACACAAGGCAGCAAAGTGACCCACATCGCTGAGACATTTTTCGAGACTCCGCAAGGGGACGTATTCGTCGGTCGGGCGCCCGCCAGAGGGCCCTGGTCGCCTGATCATTGTCACGCAGGACCCGTGGCGGGTGTGATCGCCAGGGCGGCCGAGCAACTGATCCCCGAGCAAGTGCTCACGCGGCTCACTGTCGATCTGCTGCGCCCCGTGGCGATGGCCGGTTTTAAGGTGAGTGCGCAGATCAATCGACAGGGGCGCACGGTGTCAACCGCCACGGTGCAACTGCACGGGCTGGACGGTAGATTGTGTGCGAGCGCGAGCACCTCGCACCTCGCGCACATGGATTTTCCGCAGATGCCGGGTCTGGCGAGCCGTCCCATGGACCGCAGCGAGGCGACCGCTGGCGCTTTCCCTATCCGCCAAACTACGCATGGCCGGCCGTGCTTCCCGGACTTTGTGCAGATGGCTTATCCGCCGGGCGAGATGCTGACGCCGGGGCCGACCCAGGTCTGGATGAAAGCACCGCCACTGATTCCCGGGGAGAGTCCTTCGCCGTTTCAGTCGCTGTGTCCTCTCGCGGATTGTGGCAACGCCCTCTCGCGCAACGCGGAGCTGCAGGAGGTAACGTTTGTGAATACAGATCTGACGATCGTGGCACATCGTCTGCCGAACCAGCACTGGTTGGCCTCCAGTTCCCGCTCCCATTGGCAAAGCACGGGCGTCGGGCTGTCGGTGGCGGAACTCAGTGATGAGCACGGCCCGGTGGCGACCGCGCTGCAAACTCTGGTGTTGCGCCCCGGCCGTTAGCCGGGTGATTCGGGCGACTATTGTTCGGCGTTGCGCCGTTCCCACAGGTACTGGCGTTGCGGCGTCCACTTCTCGCCGTCGATTGCAAACGATGTGGTGCGATGGCTGTCCGGCTGCACCTCGCTTAGCTGATGCCCCTCCACCCGCGCAGTGCCACGGTAGCTGGTGAACACCTGGCGCATTTTCATCAGCTCGCCCTCTGGCCAGAAGGTGCCGATGCCGACGTTGCCCCAGCCGAACTGCTCAACCACGGCGACCTTGCGGGCCGGATCCCAGTGCTGGCTGAAGCGCCAGAAGTCGGCGCTGTCTTTGCCGTCTTTTACGCCAAACAGGCGGCCGGACATGGAGCCGTTCCCGGGGCCTGCCACCCAATGCACGCCGTAGGCCTCCCACGGCTCGTCGTCGCTTTTGTACTGTGCGTTGGAGGCAATCCAGCGCCCGCCATCGGCGGACATGAGCTTGACATTGTCGGTGAACCAGCTGGGTGGAGCGGCCGCAGCGGGTGTTTCGTCTGCGCGAAGGCCTGCGCTGGCGAGGGCGAGGCACAGCACCAGCAACAAGGTGCTATATCGCGTGGCGAGGGATAAAGGGCTCGTCGCTGTCCTCGTCGAAGACAAGCGTAACGTTGCGTCAATGTGTGGCATAGCAGTTCCCCGATGGCGGGCGCCGGGGGTGACCGGCGCCACAATTCCTTATGCCTTGATGGACCACGGTGAGCCGCCGCGGTTCCTTGTCGTGCCTGGGCCGTTTGCTGCCCGGGCATCAGGTGTACTGCAACCTAGCGGATTAGTCGGTGCGGTTAGTGACTTCCAGCAGGTGGTAGCCAAACTGGGTTTTCACCGGGCCATGCACTTCGTTAACCGCTTCGTTGAAGACCACGGTGTCGAACTCGGGCACCATCTGGCCAGGGCCGAACTCACCCAGGTCGCCGCCGCTTTTGCCGGATGGGCAACTGGAGAACTCGCGCGCCAGATCGCCAAAGTTGGCGCCGTCAGCGATTTTCTGCTTCAGATCCAGACAGGTTTCTTCGGTGGCGACCAGAATGTGCCGTGCGGATGCTCGTGCCATGATTTGTCCTCAATGTGGGAGATAAGGCGGGCGATAATGCCATTATCGCTGGTGCGAGGCCACCCTGGCGCCCGGTTCACGGGTTTGTTGTGCGCCGTCGGCGGCCCCCGGCCCGCACAATAAGGGGTTACGCCTGGGCCTCGTTGCAGGCCGGCGTCGCCAGCATCTGGCTGGCGATCTGCTCGGTGGCCTCGTCGGCCGGGAAGAAGGTTTCTATCCTCAGCTCCTGCAGCGTGACATCGCGCGGGGTGCCGAAAGTAGCGATGGTAGTGATCCACCGGGTGCTCAGCTCGCCCATCCGCAGATGCATCGCCAACATGGGCGAGGGGGTATGGTGGGTAAGTGCCTGTTCCCAGGCGGCAGCAATCTCTTTGTTAGCGCTGAGTCGGTCGAAGACCGCCTGGATGGCGGGGTCGGCATGGGGCAGCAGCGCCTCGCGGCGTGCGCGCGCCAGCACCTCGGCGGCGACCTCCTCCCAGTTGTCGATGTACTCGCTTAAGCCTTCGCCTTCAAACATCCAGCGCAGCAGATTGGGTGGATTTCCCGGGGGCGGTGGCGCCAGGGAAAACAACACGGTGGCGGCGTTGTTGGCCATCACCATCTCCCATCGCTGATTCATTACCAGCGAGGGGTAAGGCTCGTGCTTGTCCAGCATGAACTGCAGTGCTCGCCGGGCCGGGTCCAGCGTGTCATCGTTAAGTGCGCTTTCCTGATAATGCGGGGCAAAACCGGCCGCCAGCAGTAGATCGTTGCTGTCGCGCAGGCTCAGGTCCAGAGCGTTGGCCAGCCGCATGACCATCTCGCGGCTGGGCCGTGAACGGCCGGTCTCGATAAAGCTGATATGCCGGGACGAGGTATCGGCGTTCAACGCCAGTTGCATCTGGCTGACGCCGCGTTCGGCCCGCCACTGTTTAAGCTGGTGACCGAACACCGGTGGCTGCGACTGCGACAGATTCCTCATGGGCTCTCCATTTGCGCGGCTCGCTTGGGCACGCCGCTGGCGCCGGGCTGATTCAACGCGGGCAGTCTAGCATCGAATGTTCGCCAGCTCGCTTACCCGGCAGGTAATTGAATCCGTACCGCACCTGCCACAGAATAGCCGCCAACAAGGCGCATGTGTGAGGGCTGAGAGATGGTACTGCTGACCACAATCCTGCGAGCGAACGCCCGCTTCTCCTTTGTCAGCGGGCTGCTGATGACCCTATGTCCCGGCGCATGGGCGGCACTGCTGGGCCCGGCTGTGCCCGCTGCCCCGGTCCGCTGGGTGGGTTTGGCCGTGCTTGGTTTTGCTATCTGGGCGGGCTTTGTCTCGCGTACCTGGCCCAGAGCCGAACGGCACGGGCACGAGATTATCTGGGGCGATGTGGCCTGGGTGATCGCAAGCGTGGCCCTGCTAGTGCTCTGGCATGAGTATCTGAGCATCACCGGGCTGGTATTGGTGCTGGGCGCGGCCGCGATCGCCGCCGGCTTTGCCTGGATGGAGCACACGGCGGTGCGCGCGCTCACGTTGCCACGCTGCGCGCTTTTACAGGACTAGCGGTGTGCCCCTAGGGCGGCCAAGCGGTTAGGCCAGCGAACCCTGCAGCGGCATCACCCCTTCCAGATGCAACAGGGCTTGTTTGCGATGCAATCCGCTCGCGTAGCCGGTGAGGCTGCCATCAGCACCGATCACGCGGTGGCAGGGCACAACAATCGGAATCGGGTTAGCCCCATTGGCTGAGCCAACCGCCCGCGGATGCGTATTGCCCACCTGTGCCGCCAGCTCGCCATAGCTGCAAGTGGTGCCGTAAGCCACCTGGCACAGATGTGTCCATACCCGCTGCTGATAGTCGGTGCCCTGGGGGCGCAAAGACAGATCAAACTCGCGCCGTTGGCCAGCGAAATACTCCTCAAGCTGTGCTCGCACCGGCGTGCAAGCTTCGCGGTTGCGCTGCAGGCCGTGCTCGCGCGGGTGGGCGCCCGGATCGAGGAACAGAATTTCCAGCACCGCCCCGTCCGCCGCCACGATCAGTTGCAGGTCGCCGATGGCGGTATCGCGCATCACATCAAAATACATGGCTTAGCTCTCCGCATGATTGCCGGGTTTAGCGGCGGCTTTGTTGCTAGCGCCGGAGTCTGCCGGCGTTTCAGTTGTTGGGTAGTCGGCACCGCTGGCCCACAGATGCTGGCACAACAGACTGCGATGCGGTGAGTATGGCTGCAGCAGTGCCCGTTGAGTGGCGGTGTCAGGGCGGGTAGACAGCCCGAACACCCGTTGCAGCCCGCTGGATAAACCGGTGTCTCCGGCCGGTGTGCAGTCGGCCAGCCCGTAGCCGCGCATCATCACGTAGTTGCTGGTCCACTCACCGATGCCGCGCTGGGCGCACAGACAGGCCAGCAGTCGATCGGCCGCCAGGCTGTCGGCCTGCAATGGCAACTGGCGTAGCGCCACGGCTTGTGAAATGCCAATCAGGTAGTCGGCTTTGCTGCGGGAGAATTTTAGTGCCAGAAGATCCTCGCGCTGCAACTGAGCGACCACCTCGGGGTGCGGATGTGCATAGCCGCCCTGCGGTGCCCGCTTACCCGCTAGCCGGATTAGCCCTGTGCGCAAGGTGGAGGCGAACTTCAGGTTAATCTGCTGGCCAATAATCGCCCAGGTTAGCGCTTCGAAAACATCGCCCATCAGCGGTACCCTCAAGCCGGGCCGGATGGCGATCAGGGTTTGCAGTGCCGGTACGTCCCGCACGCAGCGAGACAAGCCGGCGCCATCACCGGATAAACCCAACAGGCGAGATACCAGCGTGTGCGCTGCATACGCGGATTCGCCCGGCAGTTTTTGTCGCGATCGTACCTCGCAGTGCACGCCGCTCCCGCGCACGTGTGCCTGTACCTTGAGCGTGCGACGGCCATCGTAATAGCCCTTGGCAAAGGATTGGCCATCCACCTGCTCGCACACCCCGTCAGCATCGCGCGCTAGCAGGCTGAGCGCAGCGGTCGCATCGAAGCCGCGTGGCAGCGCAATTTTGAAGGTTTGGCTGACGCCCTGGGTTTTGCCCAACTGGCTGTAGTCGCCCGGACTCATACCGGCGGCGCGCTTAAAGTTCTGGTAAAACGCGGCGACGCTTTCAAAGCCCACCTCGAATCCGGCGTCTGCCGCTTTTAGTTCGCCCGTGCGCAACAGCGTTTGCGCAGCTTTGGTTCTGGCATTGCTCAGTGCTCGAGCGGGGGTAACATGAAACTGCGCGCGCAGCAGCGCCGCCAGTTTGGTTGGGCCGCAACCCACCGCATCGGCCAGCGCACGCACATTCGGGAACTCCGACGGAGTGCTCTGCAAAGCGCTCATGGCGTCCTGCAACCGATCAAGCTCGGGGTCTTGGCCCAGATAAAACTGGTCCGGTTTGCAGCGCAGGCAGGCCCGAAAGCCACGTTCGATTGCGCTTTGCGGCTGCTCGAAGAACACGACGTTTTCGGCTTTGGGCTTTCGCGCGGCGCAACTGGGCAGGCAGTAGATGCTGGTCGTCAGCACAGCGACTACATAGCGCCCGTTTTGCGAGGCGTCGCGGTTGTACATTCCCTGCAGCATGGTATCGCGCGAAAGCGGCATCAAGTGGCATCCAGAAGGTCGGTAGGCGACATTCTAGACGATGAGCCGGGGATATCTTCCTGATTCGTTCGCCGGAAGTGTCAGGCGGGCGCTGGTTCGTAGATGATGATCGGCATCCCTTCCGGGGAGGTAATGGTGACAGCCCGCCCCGCTTCGGGCACGGGTGGGTCGCACAGCATGGCGTCGATATCGGCGTCGGCTAGGTGCTCGGCGGTCCGGTTCAACCAGCGGTTGCTGAAGCACAGCGTGGGATGGCGCAGCGCGTGGCTCTCGTGCAAGCCTACCACTAGATCCTCGGCGCTAAGTACCACGCGGGGATAAGGTTCCTCGTAACGGGTGGCCACGCGCAACCCGATGTTCTCCCAGAATCCGCTGGCCGCTTCTGCATTTTTTGTGCGCAAGCGAAACTCAGCCAGCCGACCCAGCGTTGACACGTCTAACTCCTCGAACGGGGCGGGTGAGTAGGTGCGCGCTTCAAGCAGCGTGATGAGTTGCTGATCGGGCGAGAGCACGCCGGCGGTATTGAATTGATCACTATCTAGCTGACTGAACTCAAAGCGCACGCCGTTGCGCTCAAGATACGGCAGTTTGGCGGCGAGGTCGGCCAGCACAAACGTGAGCGTGGGTGAGTCGAGTTCGCGGGCGTGTAACCCCAGGTGCAAACGCCCGTCCGAGACCACCGCATAAGGGTGCGTCCAGATATCGCCGACATCCAGTTCCCGAAACCCCAGCGTCTTGTAGAATTCCAGCGAGGCCAGCACATCTTCGCATTGCAACCCGATTTCCAGAAAACGCCCGATCATCAGCGCGGCGAGCCCAATGCTTTTGCGCGCTGGACGGTCGCCTCGCGATCGTCCGCATCAGCCACCGGCCAGCCGTGAGTGTGTTGTTGTATCAGTTGTGTGAGCGCGTGGATGTGGTCATCGCGATCATTTAATGCCGGGATGTACCGCAGCGCTTTACCGCCCGTCGCAGTAAAGGCCGCGCCGTTTTCCATCACAACCTCTTCTAGCGTTTCGACGCAGTCGGCCGAGAATCCGGGGCAGATAACGTCCAACGTTCTATCACCCTGTTCGGCCAGTTTGCGGACCGTCTCCAGCGTGTAGGGTTTTAGCCATTCGGCCTTGCCAAGGCGGGACTGAAAGGTTAGCACCCACTGCTGCTCATCAAGCTCCAGTGCCTGCGCTAACAGGCGCGCGGTTTTGTGGCACTGGCAATGATAAGGGTCGCCCTCCAGCAGGTTGCGTTTGGGGATGCCGTGGAAAGACATCACCAGCTTGTCAGGCTGATCGTGGGTGCGCCAGTGCTCGCGCACGCTGTTGGCCAGCGCGTGAATGTACAGTTGCTGATCGTGGTACTGATTGATGAAGCGCAGTTCGGGTAACCAACGCCACGTGTGAAGCTCACGCGTGACGGCATCAAATGTGGATGCCGTGGTGGCCGCGCAGTACTGAGGATAAAGCGGCAGCACCAGAATCCTGCGCACGTGTTGCTCGCGCAATTGCGCGAGCGCAGAGGTGATGGAGGGGTTGCCGTAGCGCATGCCCAACACCACGTTAAAGGGCTGGCCCATCTGCGCAAGTTTCTCTGCAACAGCGGTTGCTTGGTTGTGGCTGTTCACCAACAGTGGTGAGCCCTGTTCGGTCCACACTGAGCGATAAGCAGCGGCAGACTTTGACGGGCGTGTGCGCAAGATCACACCATGCAGAATTAACCACCACAACGGACGCGGTACTTCGACCACCCGTGCGTCCCAAAGAAACTCTGCCAGGTAGCGTCGCAGCGGCCCTGGCTGGGGCGCATCGGGTGTGCCCAGGTTGGTGAGCAACACACCGGTACGATTAGCGGTGTCGTGGCGGTAATCCGACTCTGAAAGAAATCTGGGCATGTGCGCGTTCGCAGCACCGTGAGGTGAGGATTGGTACCATACCGGAACCCCACAGGGTTCGCCACGCGGGGCAACGCAGGTGCGTAAAGTGTATGGCTTAACGCTCAGAAAAACCTTGATAAAGCCAATTCAACATAGTCGTCCTCGCGTACAAAAAACAAGGTGTTCGCAGGCGCGATGCGCGTAAACCAGCGCGCCTCAAGGCTCAGGCGCCATGCCTGCCCCAAACGACGATTTGCTTCCACTGAAATAAAACGCGAGCGGTCATCCAGATCGTGGCCTAACAACGCCAGTAACTCGCTGCTTTGAGTATCGTTCAGCGCCAGGCGGGCACCTAGCGCTACGTCGTTTTCGAATCCGCTGGTCGCGTTGTTGCCGCGCTGGTCATAGATATACTCCGCGACGATGCCCAGATCTGTCGCGCCGCCCGCCAGACCGTAAAATGTGTACTCAAAGCCGGCCGCCGTGCTGATAAAATGATCCAGGTTATCGCGACGGTAGATAGCCTCAAGTTTCCACAGCCAGGCGCCTAGTGTCGCCTGCACATCGGCAGAGGTCTGGTCGATCAGTTCGTAGTGGGGGCGTAATGCGAGCTCACCGTTTGGACTGATTGCCGCGATCATTCGCGGCTCGCGCGCGGTGCCGGAAAAGTGCGCTAGCCCAATATCCCAGTCGCCGATAAACTGGCTCCAACGGACCGCTATGTCCAGGTGTTTTTGCGCCTGATCGGATTCGTAGGTGGGATGATCACTCAGCACTGGCAGCGGTGCGCGCAGGCGTCCTCCGCTGCCTTGAAACTGGCGCTCACGAAAGTACGGCATCAGCATAAAATCGACCGTGCCCCAATTGGAGATGAGAGACAGTGCTAGCATGGGCTGACCAAGCTTGTCTTCGGTGTCGAGATTCTCGAGTAGATCGCTTTGGTTGATGATATCGACCAGATGCACGGATTCGGTAACGCCCCAGAAGACTTTCCGTAAGCCCAAGGAGAGTTCGGCGGCCGCAAAGCTGCGGCGCCAATACAGTTCGCGGATATCCGCATGGGTGCGCTCAGTGTCGGCCGAATCCAGCCGCGCGAACAGCGAGAGTTCAAACCGTTGCCGCCCGTTATCCCAGTCGTGGTAGTAGTCGGGCTCGACGTGAAGGGAAAAGTCGTGGCGCTCCTGGCTAGCGCTAAGCGGTGGATGTGCGAACACACGTGCCTGGCCACCGACGTCGCCGGACCAGTCGCCGGCAATTGCAGAGCCGCCGGATAACAATAGCAGCAGCACCGCCCAGGTGACTGTCAGCCGCGCACTGATTGGACCTGGTCGGGTATTCATGGTGGCTCTTACCTAACGGGTGTTGGCCAGGCTGTTGCGGTCAAAATCGCGCGGCGTTAGGCCATTGTCGAAAACGTATTTGGCCCACTTGAGGGTGGTCGCGCGAGTTGTCTGGTGATTGAGCATGTGCATGTGGTGGGCACGCCAGAAGCGGTCAAGATATTGTTTGAAGTCGCTGGCAACGAGCGTTTTTAACAAAGAGTTCTTGCGATCGTAATACTCCACTTTCCATATACGGTAGTGCTCGTGATCCAGCCACAGTACTTCGCGGGTATAGCCGGATTTTTTCTCCTTCGGGTAACGCGCCACCACGTAGTGTTCGCGCCCGTCGAGGCGCTCGTCACGCAAATACTCGTAGGTGTATTTCTCGACTTCTTGCGAGGCTAAATCTTCGTAGGAAAATTCACTGCCCATGAACGGGCCGGAACGCCCCGAGGAGGAGATGCGTTTTACTCGCTTGAGCGCAGGTAAGTAAAGCCACTGATCGTCCGAGGTATGTTTGTGCGAGTGCGTGAGTAGTGCCGTACCCTTCACATCAAGGGGGTCATCGAACACCACCAGTCCCATGTCGCCGTCGCCTTGCACCTCAAGCGTGCGCGTGCGCATTCGCCTGGTGGCGGTGTCCCCGCGACGGCTGTGCAAAGTCATCTGCATGTCGGCGACTGAGTCGACAAAACCTTGATTGCGTTGCTGCGCCTCGGTGACGATTTGCAGGCCGCGCTGGGCGTTGTTCTCGGCGGGCGTTTGCGCGAAGGTCGGGCTTAGCAGCAGCCATGCCAGAAGCACGAAAGCGGCGCGCACGAAGGGCAGGCAATGCACGCGTGCCAGCCTACGAATTGCTGCGGCTAGCTGCGCTGGCCAGGCGCTGCTGGCGCGCCTCAGCTGGGCGCAGGCTTTCGATATACCGCAGGATGCCGCGGATGCCGTCAGTGGTGTCGTCACTGTGAGGCGCGCACTTGTTCACGCCCACCAACCCTTCGTAGGCGGCGACCAGGAACGCGGCCGTCGGCACCGGATCGAGGTCTTCGCGTACCGTGCCGCTGGCTTGTCCGCGGGTAAGCGCTTTGGCGATGCTGTCGCGCCAGTTCTTCAGGATCGCGCCCAGCCGCGTGCGGAAGCCTTCGTCCAGGCCCGCCATCTCCTGTACCAGGTTATTCACCGGGCAACCTAGGGTGAGGGCCTCACCCTCCACCAGCCGTTCCTGGCCAACAGCGCGCAATGCGTCCACCGGGTTTGCATCGGGTTCAAGCAGGGCCAGCCAGTTGCTCTCCATCATCGGACGCACCACCTCATCTACCACCGCGTAGCCCAGCGCCTGCTTGGAGGGGAAGTGGTGATATAGCGCGCCTTTGGTCACCCCGGTGCGGCGCAGGATGTTATCCACGCTGGCACCGCGAAAGCCCTGTCGATGAATTTCATCAAAGGCCGCTTGCAGTAAATGTCCGCGGGTGGAGTCGGGATTGCGACGGGTGGTCATGGCGAATGCCTCGATCGAGGAACATACCAACTAGTATGTATGTTGAGCCGTCTAAGTCAAGTTTTTGAGATACGAAGCGTCAGGGCGGAAGGCCCTGAATAGGCCGGAAGATTGATATTAGCACAGTGCCTTCGCCCCGTACTCGCATGGAATAATATGTGCTGGCATTACGCACTTTGCGCAAGGATTACCGCCATGACATCACCGCCTCACCCCGTCGTGCTGATTACTGGCGGCAGCCGTGGGATCGGCGCTGCCACCGCACGCCTGGCGGCGCAGCGAGGTTACGACGTGTGCTTGTCCTACGCTCAGGCGGCGGACGCGGCCGACGGCGTTGTGCAAGAGGTGCGCAACGCGGGCCGGCAGGCGTTGGCGGTGCAGGCCGACCTGGCGGCGGAGGCCGACATCCTTCAGTTGTTCCAGCGCGTCGAGTCGTTGGGGCCGCTTAGCGCGTTGGTGAACAACGCGGGAATCATTGCGCCACAATCGCGGGTGGATGCGATGAGTGCTCAGCGTATCGCGCACATGCTAACGGTGAACGTGACCGGCGCCATGCTCTGTGCGCGGGAGGCGGTGCGCCGCATGTCTACCCGTCACGGCGGCCAGGGTGGCGCCATCGTTAATGTATCTTCCGCCGCCGCCAGACTGGGGGCCGCCGGTGAGTACGTGGACTACGCAGCATCCAAAGGTGCAGTGGACACGATGACCATCGGTCTGGCCGGGGAGGTAGCCGATGAGGGCATTCGTGTAAACGCTGTGCGGCCAGGTTTTATTCGAACGCAGATCCATGCCTCAGGCGGTGAGCCGGGCCGGGTGGCGCGGCTGGCACCCTCGCTGCCGATGGCGCGCGGCGGGGAGCCGGAGGAGGTGGCGCGTGCCATCCTGTGGTTGTTATCCGATGAGGCGTCCTACACCACCGGTGCGTTTATCGAGGTCTCTGGTGGACGCTAGCCGCGGAGGCTCTGTCTTTATAGCTCGCCTGCCCGCAATCGGGCGATGTAGGCGTGGTAAGCGCGCATCGCTTGGTGGCCGAAGATCCAGATAATTGGAATGTTGGCGAACAGCATCACGGCAGTGCCCACGCCGGTGAGGTTGTCCAGATCCAGATCGGTGCGGATGACCCCAAGTGTCGCCACCACCGCAAAGGCGCAGAACAACAGCCGATACGCCACCACTGCACGTGTGCCAAACAGGTACACCACACCCTGCTCCCCGTAGTAGCTCCAAGCGATCATGGTGGAGATACCGAACAACCAGGCGGCGACGGTGACCAGCCACTTGCCCAGCCCGTCCGCCGCGCTGTCGAAGGCACGCGCCGTCAGCGCAGCGCCGGTGTAGTTTACGTACACGCCGCTGTCGGTCATTTGTGGTCGCGAGAGGGTTTGCAACTCATCCCATTCAATCAACTGAATGCCGCCCTCGTTGGTACGTACCGAGCCACTCAGTTTGTGCCGATTGTTGGACGCCATCTCGTTGTGATCGCCCTTGACGATAAGGTAGACAATCTGCCCGTCGTGCCATGCCTTGCTTGTGGGCGGTGCGGGCAACGTCTCTACGCTCCACACGCCGCTCGCGACCGGGATCACTTGTGGCGGCCGCTCGTAGGTGGCGTCCGCACTGCGGTTCCACACGCCGGTGCTCAATATCACCAATGCCGTAAAGGTGCACACAATAACGGTGTCGATAAAAGGCTCCATGCCGGCCACCAGCGCTTCGCGTACAGGCTCATTGGTGCGCGCTGCGGCGTGGGCCATGGGTGAGGTGCCCTGGCCGGCCTCGTTGGAGAAGATGGCCCGTTTCATGCCGAATAGGAATGCAGCGTAAACCGAACCACCCACAAACGCGCCCGCCGCTTCGGTCGGGCTGAAGGCTGAGCGTAGGATTAACGCGAACATCCCCGGGATTTGTTCGGCGTTCACGGCCAGCACGTAGCATCCTGCGATGAGATACAGCACCACCATCACAGGCACCAGCCGCCCGGTCACCGCTCCGATGCGCTTAATCCCGCCGAGGGTCACCGCGCCGACGATCAGCGCCACTACCATGCCGCTGAGGACAGTAGGAACACCAAAGTAGCTGTGGGTAATGTTGCCGATGTTCCAGGCCTGGAACATATTGCCGCCAGTGCCAGTGCAGACAATTAGGCTGATACAGAAGATGGTGCCAATGCCCGCGCCCGCGCCGGCTAACCGCGGGTTCAGCTTCGCCAGGCCGCGATTGGCCACCCACATTGGTCCGCCGTGCGGATTGGCTGGGTCGTCCACGTTGCGATGGATCATCGACAACGTTACCTCAGTGAGCTTGGTGGCCATGCCCAGCAATGCGACAATCCACATCCAGAACACGGCCCCCGGCCCGCCCAGCGTAATCGCTAGCGCAACACCGCCGATATTGCCTAGACCGACGGTGCCGGAGAGCGCGGCTGACAGCGCCTGAAAATGGCTAATAGCGCCGGGGTCTTTAGGGTCGTCGAACTCCCCTCGCAGAACCCGCACCCCGTGGGTCAGCGCCCGGGTCTGGCTAAAACCGCTCCAGAGCGTAAAAACGACGCCGGTGGCCAGGATGATGAACAGGACAAAGTCATTCCACAGGATGGCGTTCAGGGTGGCCAGGAAGCTCGAAAAATCGCCCATGGGCAGGTCCGCGCGGTCAACCAGAGAGGGGTCATAATGTGGCGGCGATGCGGGCGACGCAAGCGCAGAGCGTTCACCGCCAGCCCGCGTGCTTAGCGGTGCACCGATGGCCTGGCCGGTGTGCAACACTGAAAGCGTCGCTAGTGTGCAGGACCGTGCGCGCGGGCTCAGCGTGAGATATGCCTGGTCTGTGCTAGAGTCGATTTCACCAGCAATTAACGCTCTACCCCTCCACCCTCTCGCAATATTGGTCCGCCATGCACAGCGCGCCCCCACATCCCATTGCCCACGAGGCACGTCAGACGATGCGCCTTGCAGGCCCGTTGATACTCAACAACCTGCTGACCACAGGGATGGGGTTCGTCGATACCGTCATGTCCGGACGACTGGGGCCCGATACGCTTGGGGCGGTGGCAGTGGGCAGTAGTGTATGGGTGATCGCCTTCCTCACTGGCCTGGGGCTGCTGATGGCGGTGAACCCAATTACCGCCCACCGGGTTGGCGCCGGGCGCCCGGGGCGCGTCGGCTACTTTTGGCGCCAGTCAGTATGGCTGGCGTTGGCGTTGTCGCTGGTCATGAGCAGCGTGCTGTGGTGGGCTCCGGCGCTGCTGGCCCGTCTTGGGGTGGTGCCTGCCATTCTTCCAGGCGTGCAGGGATATCTGCATGCCATCGTGTTCGGCCTGCCGCTGATGTTTCTGTTCCTGACCCTGCGCTTCGTTAGCGAAGGGCTGGGCAGTACCCGCCCTATCATGTATGCCGCGCTCATCGCGTTTGCGGTGAATATACTGGGCAACTATGTGTTGATGTTCGGTCGTTGGGGCTTTCCAGCGCTGGGCGCGCTGGGTTGCGGCGCGGCCACGGCCCTGGGGCAGGCCTCGATGCTGGTGGTGCTGGCTATTTACATGGTGCGCCAGCCCCGATACCGGCCGCTTAAGCTGTTTCGCCGGTTCGAATGGCCAAGGATGCGACCGCTGAAGGAAATTACCGTTATCGGGCTGCCGATTGGCGGGCAGATTCTGGCTGAAGCAGGGCTGTTCAGTTGCGTGGGCGTGCTAATGGCCACCATGGGCACGATGGCGGTGGCCGGACATCAGATAGCAATGAACTACGCGGCCACCATGTTTATGATTCCGCTGGCCTTTACCTCGGCGATCACCGTGCGCGTGGGGCACGCGCTGGGCGCGGCGGATCCCGCCCTGGCGCAACTGCGCGGGCGAGTGGGCATCGCCATGTGTGGCGGGTTTATGGTGCTCTCGGCCGTGGCCATGCTCCTGTTCAGTGGCACCATAGTCTCCTTCTATACCAACGATATCCAGGTGCAGGCAGTGGCCGTCAGCCTGTTGGGCGTGGCAGCGGTTTTCCAGGTGTCCGACGGACTGCAAGTGGGCGCGAACGGCGCCTTGCGAGGGTATAAAGACACGGCTATCCCCATGTGGCTGGCCCTGTTTTCGTACTGGGGTATCGGTTTTCCGATGGCCTGGGTGTTGGGCGTGCGCATGGGGCTGGGGCCGCGCTGGGTGTGGGTCGGGCTCGCCGTGAGCTTAACGGTGGCTGCAGTTCTGCTGCTGGCCAGGTTTGTGTACATTAGCAGGCGGGGACTGGGTGCTTTTGCCTCCTCGCCCCAGTCGATTGATCAGTCTGTTGAGGGAGGCTTTACATGAGCAAAAACACGCTCGTGTTTGTATTAGCGATGTTTACGT
>CBDUQI010000049.1:0-31243 GCA_965369325.1 uncultured Gammaproteobacteria bacterium | reverse complement strand
GCTCTGGGGCACCGTCGTATCGATTGATCCGAACGTGCGCCTGCAGGTACTCGGAACCATCTTCCCTAACTGGGGCGGGCCCACGCAGTGGTACGGCACCTGGGATCTGGGAGCAAACGAGGGGGGCACCTTGTTGTCGTTCTCCGAAACCGCACTTGGGAAAGTGTCTGCAGAGGGGTTGGCCGAGAAAGACAAAGGCTGGCGGTTTCTGTGGGCTGTACTGGGCGCCCACGTGGAAGGCTCGCCGGCCCCGGTCTGGGTGGACTAACTGCAGGCAGAGCGCACGTGACGCTCGCGAGCGCTCGTCGACTTACTTAAGCGAAATGCCACGCAGCAGATGATCAAGTACATCGTCCGTAAACATCTGGTTCAGTGGCTGGTGCCCCGCCAACAAGCGGTAAAAAACGGGCGCGTAAAGCAGATCCAACGCGGTCTCCATATTGAGGTCCGGGCGCACCATGCCATCGGCAATGCCCTGCTGCAGAAACGCCCGCCCTTCCTCGCGACGTGCCAGCATGAAGTGGTTGCGAAATACTCGGGCAAGCTCGGTGGAATCGTCACTGGCGGCCACCATCATGGTGATGTTCCGCCCCTGCGGGGTGGCGAACGCTTGGCCCAACTGCGCTAGTTGGTGGCGCAAGCCGCTCAGCCCGCGGGCAGGCTGCCCCGCCCCTGCCCCCGCGTCATCCTCCGCCAGTAACGCCGACATTGCGACAGCCATCGCGTTGGGCCAGGTGCGATAAATGGTTGGCTTGCCAACCCCGGCACGATCCGCAATACCCTGCATAGTGACGCCAGTAAGCCCCTGCTCCACAAGCAATTCGCGCGCGGCAGCCAGTATCGCCGTGCGGGCTTTTACACTGCGTGGCCTGCCCGCTGGTTTCTCGTTCATGTTGTGCTGACCTTGACTTCACTGGTAATTACGTTACGCTGCGTAACGTAATATTTCATTACGGAACGTAACGTAAACTAGCATGACTGAGTATGGCGCGTCACCGTTGCCAACCCGCTCCGTCAACATCAGCCAAAGGTAAGCGCACATGGAACAGAACTCACCGGACCAGAACGACTATCGAACTCTTACGGCCTACCTGGTGGTGAACGACGCCAGCGCCGCTATTGCTTTTTACTGCGCCGCGTTCGGCGCGACGGAACTGTTCCGGCTGTGCGAGCCCGGCGGCAAAGTAGGTCATGCCGAACTGCGCCTCGGCGACAGTGTGCTGATGTTGGCGGACGAGTACCCGGATTTCGGTGCCGTCGGGCCCAACACCCTGGGTGGCTCCCCGGTCAAACTGCAGATTACTGTTGACGATGTGGATGCCTGTACGCGGCGCGCTATTGAGGCTGGCGCAACGGTTTTGCGACCCGCCAAGAACGAGTTTCATGGCCATCGCCAAGCGCTGCTGGCGTGTCCGTTCGGCTATAGCTGGTTTCTGTCCGCCCAGGTTGAAAAAGTCCCTGTGGCGCAAATGCAAGAACGGTTCGAAAAGATGATGCAGGGATAGGCCTCCAAAGCAACAAACACGCCCGTGGGGCGCCGGTGGCCCCTCTACTCGATTAGGCCTTTTGCTTTCCCAGCGCTGATCATCTACGTACAATACGCCGATATTTTGTATCGCCGTATTTTTCAGGGAGTTACGCTTTTGTTCAAAGCGTCATGCGTGTCGGCAACTAATGTTGGCGCTGCACTTGGGGTCTGCCCGTAATGTTGATTGATCGGGATCTGGCCCAGTACACCGCCCGCGAAACCGACAGCATCGAGCAGGTGGCCGGTACCATTGCAGAAAAAAAAGGCCGTATCGCCCTGGTGGTCGATTCCAATGGTCTGCTACTGGGCACTGTCTCCAACGGTGATCTCATTCGCTGGCTGGGTGCCGGATGCCCCGGCGGCACAAATGCTGCCGTGTTGAGTATTGCCAATCGCGAGTTTAGGTCAGTCAACCAATCCTACAACGATCAGGAAATGGCGGGGCACTTGAGCGACGTGCTGTTTGTGCCCGTCGTAGACGACCGCGGGCGTCTGGTGGCGGTGGCCCGCCGCCGTAAACCCGGTGAAGGCATCACCATTGAAGGCCGCACCATCTCGCGCGAGACCCCCACCTTTACCATCGCTGAGATCGGCAACAACCACAATGGCAGCCTTGATCTGGCCCTCAGGCTGATTGACGCGGCGGCTGAAGCCGGCGCCGACTGCGCCAAATTTCAAATGCGAAACATGCAAACCCTTTACGGCGGCGCAACCGACGGCAGCGGCGCAGATCAGAACCTTGGCACCCAGTATGTGCTGGATCTGCTGGCGCGCTATCAACTGTCCGAGCAAGATTTGTTCCGGTGTTTTGATCACTGTCGCGACCGCGGGCTGATTCCCATGTGCACGCCGTGGGATGAATCCAGTCTTGAGGTGCTATGCGACTACGGTATTGGGGCCCTCAAAGTCGCATCGGCCGACTTCACCAACCACGACTTTCTAATTGCGCTGGCCACCTCGGGAAGGCCCCTGGTGTGCTCGACCGGAATGAGTGCACAGAGCGAAATAGAAGAGTCCGTCGAACTGCTTCGGCGTCGCGGGGCAGCATTCGCCCTACTGCACTGTAACTCAACCTACCCGGCGCCATTTCGCGACATCAATCTCAAGTACCTTGATCGGCTGGCCAGGGTGGGCGAGTGCATCGTCGGTTACTCCGGCCACGAGCGCGACATTTTCATTTCCATCGCCGCGGTCGCGATGGGGGCGCGCATTGTAGAGAAACACTTTACCTTCGACCGCGACATGGAAGGCAACGATCATCGGGTAAGCCTGCTGCCGAGTGAGTTTGCGCGTATGGTCGAGGGCATCCGACAGACCGAAGCGGCTATGGGCAGCGAGGCCCCTAGGCGTCTCACTCAGGGTGAGACAATGAACCGCGTGACCTTGGCGAAATCGGTATTTGCCTCTCAGCCGATTGCGGCAGGCACCACCATCGAAGAGTCGATGCTGCAGGTCCGCAGCCCCGGGCAGGGCCTTCAGCCTAACAAAAAGCTCGCGCTGATCGGCCGCACCCTTACGCGTGATGTGCCGGCGGGCACCCCGTTTTTCCCATCTGATCTGGTGGATGTTCTCGCGCAGAACCCGCCAGGCCCGCGCAGCTACCAGTTCACACGGCCGTGGGGCATCCCGGTGCGTCACCATGATTACCAGAAACTGCTGGAGCACTGCGCGCCGGATTTTCTGGAGTTTCATCTGAGCTACCGCGACTTGGAAATCCAAGACAGCGAGTTCTTCGACAACCGCCTGCCGCTGGGCCTAGTGGTGCATGCACCAGAACTGTTCGCGGGCGATCACGTGCTGGACCTATGTTCGCCGGATGAAGATTACCGCAGCGCATCGGTGGGGCACATGCAGCGGGTGCTGGAGAAAACCCGCTCACTGCAGCGGTTTTTCAACGTGGATGGCCCCACCGGGGTGGTTACCAACGTGGGTGGTTTTTCTATCGACCGACCGTTGACGCCAAACGAGCGCGCGGTCCGGCGGGACATGCTACACAAGAGCGTTACCGAGTTGGATACGAGCGAATGTGCCATCTGGCCACAAACCATGCCACCCTATCCCTGGCACTTCGGTGGCCAGCGGTTTCACAACCTGTTTGTGGAATCGCAGGAGATTGAACAACTGTGCACCGAGCTTGAGCTTGGACTGTGTTTCGACGTCTCGCACTCAAAGTTGGCGTGCAATCTACTTAAATCTTCATTTGAAGAGTTCGTTGCTCAGGTCGCACCGTTTTCCCGCCATTTGCACGTGGCGGACGCCGCCGGGATGGACGGCGAAGGGCTGCAGATTGGTGATGGCGAAATCGACTTCGCGGCTTTTTTCAAACAGCTCGACAATCAGGCGCCAGCCGCCTCCTTTTTGCCGGAAATCTGGCAGGGGCATGAAAATAACGGCGAGGGGTTTTGGACAGCTCTTGACCGGCTCGAACAAACCGTCCAGCACAGTCGAGGTTGAAGGTGAGCGATCACCAATCCCCTATGAGTAGCCCAAATGAACCACAGATGGCAGCGCGCGTCGTTGCTGTCATTTCCGACGAGCGTGATTTCGGCATCGACTTTGCCGGCCTGTTTGGCACGCTCGCCCGGCACAAATTTATCATCCTGCTGCCGCTGCTCGTGTTCATGGTACTGGGGGTAATCGCTGCGATTATCTGGCCACCCAAGTACGAGGCGGACACGACATTTATTTTTATTGCCCATGAGCAATCGGCGGGTGGCCTCAGCTCTATTTTGAATCAGGTGGGCGGCTTGGCCTCTATCGTCGGCGCCGATCTGGGTGGCGCGAGCACTGAGCGCACAGACGAGGCGCTGGCCGTACTTAAATCACGCGCCTTCGCCATCGATTTCATCCAGAACAACAATATGATGGTCGAGTTTTACGCGGATCAGTGGGATGATCAAACGGGCCAGTGGCGTGACAGCGAAGACCACCCCACCATGCTGGATGCCTACAATAAATTTGAAAGCTCGCTGTTCTCGCTTATCAATGACGCCCGCTCTAACACATACATCGTGCGGATGAAGTGGCGCGATCCGGTGCTGGCCGCAAAGTGGGCCAATCAATTTGTGAAAGTCGCGGATGCCCATCTGCGCCGCGAGCATCTGCAGACCACGGAACGTCATCTGGCGTATCTGACCGAACGGCTCAACGACACACCCACCACTGAGGTAAGAAACGGCATCACGGAACTCATCAAGACCGAAATGAACCGCCAGATGATCGCTGACGTTAATGAGGAGTACATGTTTAAGGTGATCGACCCTGCACTGGTTCCTGAAAAACCCAGCTACTTGAAGAACCTTATCTTGATGGTGTTGGTATGGGGGCTGGGAGGCATGCTCAGCTTTATCATTCTGTTGCGCAAATACTTCGTTCGCCGACGCGCTCATGCCGCGCCGGCGGCCGGCGCAAGCTAGCGTCAGGCACGGCCTGAAGCGCCGATTACCCGCCGAATCCTACTGCCCCATGACGATCCAAATCACTTTGTACATTCTCGTCACTGGCGCATTCGTCGCCATGGTGGGATACCACTACTTTTCTGAGGTCAGGGTCAATCCGGCCTACGCGCTGATGCCGGTGACGCTCTACTCGCTAACCTCCAAGCAGGCCTCACTGTACTTTCTGGATATATTCCCGATATACATTACCGAAAGCCAAACCATCTCTTCACCAAGCGCGGCCTCGTTTCAATCAACGGTGATCAACATCGTCATTATCGCGGCGGTGGTGCTGACCACGCGCGCCCTGAACAGACCTTTCGGCGTTGGCCCCCGAATGGCGATTCAGATTCCTACCATCGCATACCGGCGACTCGCCGCTGGGCTGGTATTCGCGACGCTTGGGATACAGATACTTAACATCCTGGCCACCGGTGAAATGGCTCTGCCCGGCTCCGGCGTGGACCGTTTCAACTACTGGACTGAATACGCGACGCTCTCGTTTTTACCGACCCTGTTCGGTCAGCTCATGTTATTCGTCCCCATGGTGCTGTCGGTCCTGTATCTGTATTACCACATGCTTGGGCACAGCGGGTCGCGCAAGCTGATCGGGTTGGGCCTGCTCATGTACTTTGTCGTTCTGATCATCCATGGCCAGCGTTTTCATGGCCTGCTCACCGGCATGTCGTACATGTTTGGCATGTACGCTATTTGGTGCGTGCTACTGCAAAAACCGATTGTTGATCGGAAAATTGTCAGTATCGCTGTCGGCATGGTTGCAATACTGTTTGTGTACCTCAGTTACGCCTTCCAATTCCGCGGTGTCAGCGAGTACGCAGGTGGCGCCATCTTGGGCATTGGTTATCGGGTATTGGTACTACAGGGGCACACGTTCTGGAACGCGCACTGGATTTATGAGACCTTTGGCAGCGCCGGTGCGCTGGCGAATCTGGTAGACGGCATGGCCTTGCAACTGGATGCCATCGGATCACGCGCACTGTCCGAAGGGTTTACCGATCGAGGGGTAAACTTTTCAACAACCCTCTCGAGCACTACCGTCTTGATCGGGGGCTTTCCTCTCGCGCTGATCTGCTGCGCCATCTACGGGGCGTTGCTGGGTGCAACATTGTCCGTTATTTCTCTGCTGATTCGACGCGGCAACATCATCCTACTGTTCCCAGCCGTGTACGTCTGGACCTGGATAGGCGCCGTTAACTCCAAGGGCTCACTTGAGACCGTAGTAAACACTAACTTCGTTCTTTTTGTGTTTCTGATGCTGGGAATGATCTTCTTGCACTACCACCTCAGCTCTCGCCCGCCAAGGCCGCTAAGCGGCTCATGACGCGGGAACTCCCGGTAACGGTACGTTACTCGGATCCCACGGGGCAGGGCTTCAGGGGTGATACGCTAACGCACGCCGCCGGCTGCAAACGGCCGCGTGGGCAGGCGCGTCGCCGGGGGCGCTCACATACGTTTGGCATCATCCAGGCCAACCGCCTCACGATCTTTCTGTGAAATGATGAGATCGTCACCGTCGGGCCAATCGATACCAATAGTAGGGTCGTCCCAGCGTATCGACCGCTCAAGATCCGGGGCGTAATAGTCAGTGGTTTTGTACTGCACCTGTGCGACCTCAGACAGCGCAAGGAAGCCATGCGCGAATCCAGGTGGCACCCATAGCTGCTGGCGACTATCCGACGAAAGACTCTCGCCCACCCAGCGCCCGAATGTAGGCGAGCCGTCGCGTATATCCACCGCGACATCAAAAATTTTACCCCGAGTTACCCGCACCAATTTACCCTGCGCCTGCGGTGCCAACTGGTAGTGCAGCCCGCGCAGAACGCCCCTGCGTGACTCCGATTGATTGTCCTGCACGAAGGTTTGCTCAACATCCAGCGCTTGGCAAAAAGCGCGGTGGTTAAAGCTTTCAAAAAACACGCCGCGCTCGTCATCAAAGACCCGTGGTGTCATCAGTACGACATCAGGTATTGCCAGCCTACGGATTTGCATCAAACGGGCTCCCTTGCAAAAGACCAAACAGGTACTGCCCGTAACCGCTTTTGGTGTAGCGGCTGGCCAGGCGTTCCAACGCTGCGTCGTCTATCCAACCGGCACGCCAGGCGATCTCCTCCGGACACGCAATCTTCAACCCCTGGCGTCGTTCCACGGTCTGAATAAACTGCGAGGCTTCGATCAGTGACTCGTGAGTGCCTGTATCCAGCCAGGCGAATCCGCGTGTCATAATTTCCACACCCAGTTGACCGCGCTCCAGATAACGCCGGTTCAGATCGGTAATTTCCAGTTCGCCGCGCGGAGAGGGCTTTAATCCGGCGGCGATATCGCCTACCTGCTCGTCGTAAAAGTACAAGCCGGTAATGGCGTAGTTGGACGGTGGATGCTCAGGCTTCTCCTCGATATTGACCACCCGGCGCTGCGCATCAAACTCCACCACGCCATATCGTTGCGGATCAGGCACGTGGTAGGCGAAGACGGTAGCGCCTTCGGGTTTACTCATTGCCCGATGCAACATCGGCTGCAGATCGTGGCCGTAAAAAACGTTGTCACCCAGCACCAGTGCGCTCAGATGCCCGGCAACAAATTTTCGACCGATCACAAACGCCTGCGCCAGCCCCTGCGGTTCCGGCTGCACCTCATATTGAATTTCCATTCCCCACTGCTCGCCGCTACCAAGCAACTGACGGAACCGCGGTGTATCCATCGGGGTTGAGATCAGCAGCACTTCCCGGATGCCAGCCAGCATCAGCACCGACAACGGGTAGTAGACCATGGGTTTATCGTAGATAGGCAGGAGCTGCTTGGAGACCACCGCGGTGGCCGGGTGCAGTCGGGTGCCGGCGCCGCCGGCCAGCACGATACCTTTACGCTTGGGATGACTCAGTTGCGACATGTTGATAGCTCCGCGACAAGTTCCGCCACCGGTTGACGCCAGTCCTGCTGGGACAGCGCAAAGTTAGTATGGACTTTTTCGTTAGACAGCACGGAGTTCCTGGGCCGAGTGGCAGCCATCGGGTAGTCGCTCGAGGGGATCGCGACTACATTCTCTGGCGGGCAGCGTAAGGTTACTCCGTTGTGCTGAGCCTGCTGCAGCACGTATTGCGCCAACGCATGCCAATGAGTGCGCCCGCCGGCCGTCATATGGTACAGCCCGTCCAGCTCTGGCTGCGCCAGTGCGCGGGGTAGCAGCTGCGCGGTGCCGCTGGCCAGTGCGGAGGCAGCGGTTGGCGCACCGAACTGATCATTCACCACCCGCAACTCTTCACGCTCCTGGGCAAGTTTGAACATGCTCTTGATAAAATTGTGCCCGCGAAGCGCGTACACCCAACTGGTACGAAAAATCAGGTGCCGGCAACCAGCGGCACGGACAGCGTTCTCCCCGTCCAGTTTGCTTTGGCCGTACACGCTCTGTGGATTGGTGCGATCCTTCTCACGGTAGGGCTCTGCCTTGTGCCCATCGAACACATAGTCCGTGGAGTAGTGCACCAGTAGCGCACCCACCTCGCCCGCCGCCGCCGCCATGCTTGCCACGGCCAGGTGGTTTACCTGATCGGCCAGCTCGGTTTGCTCCTCGGCCAGATCCACCGCGGTATAGGCGGCCGCGTTCACAATCACCTCTGGCCGGGCGTTGCGAATATACCCCAGCAGCGCACACTCACTGCACAGGTCCAGCTCCGCTCGGGTGGGTGCCTGCACCTGAGCGATGCTGCCAAGCCTGCCCAGCAACTCGCCCCCAAGCTGACCGTTAACGCCCAGCAGCAAAACCTTCACCTGTGGTACTGCCGATCAAGCCAGTGCCGGTACTCGCCACTGGTCACGCTGCGCACCCAGGGCTCGTTATCCAGATACCAACGGACAGTACGCTCAAAGCCCGAGGCCAGCGTTTGCGTCGGCTGCCACTGCAATTGTTGCCTGATCTTGGACGCATCAATGGCGTAGCGCTGATCGTGCCCTGGGCGATCGGTGACAAAGGTAATAAGCGCCTGGTAGCTGTGTCCATCGCTCTGCGGTCGCATCCGGTCCAGAATGTCGCACAATGTGCCAACCACATCCAGGTTGGCGGCCTCGGCATCACCACCGATATTGTAGGTTTGCCCTACCTGCCCGCCTTGCAGCACCGCCGATAGGGCAGCACAGTGATCCTGCACATACAGCCAGTCTCGAATATTAGAGCCGTCGCCGTAGATCGGCAGCGGCTTGCCGGCCAGCGCATTGTGGATCACCAACGGTATCAACTTCTCCGGGAACTGATACGGTCCGTAGTTATTTGAGCAGTTGGTCGTTAAGGTCGGCAGGCCATAGGTATGGTGATAAGCGCGCACGAGATGGTCTGACGCCGCCTTTGAGGCAGAGTACGGACTGTTCGGCTGGTACGGGTGCGTCTCACTAAAGGGGGCATCATGCGGGCCGAGTGAGCCGTACACCTCATCGGTGGAGACGTGCAAAAAGCGAAAGTGGTCGCCGTCGGCTGAAGCCAGCCCTTCCCAGTACGCTCTGGCCTCTTCCAGCAATGCGAAGGTACCTGAGATATTGGTATTGATGAACGCATCGGGGCCGAGGATGGAGCGATCAACGTGCGACTCGGCGGCGAAGTTGATAATCGCACTCGGGCGGATCTCGCGCAGTAACTGACCGACGAGTTTACGATCTGCAATATCACCGTGGGTAAAGCGGTAGCGGGGCGAACCTGCAAAACACTCAACGCTGCCGGGATGTCCGGCGTAGGTAAGCGAATCCAGATTGGCCAGCAGCCCCTCATGCTGTTGCATGCGATGATGGACAAAGTTGGCGCCGATAAAACCGCATCCGCCGGTAATCAACAAACTGTCGTTCATAGGCGTCCCAGAATAACGCTTAACCAAAGGGCGATCTGCTCATTGCGGGTCTGACGATGAAATCCACCTTCCCGCATGGCACGAACGCGGGCGACAACCCCGCCCTTGCGGATTGTTTCCATCAGCCCGAACAACCGCTCCTGCGGCACCTGACCGTCCAACCCGCTGAGGGCCTGCTGGTGCAATTGCACCCAGCGACCGTACTCGCCATTCATCAGCATGAATGCACGACCTAGCTGATTTAGCAAGCTGCTGTGCGCCCCAAACTCGTTGCTTGCGTGCTGACGGTAGCGTACCCGTGCCTGATGATCATGCACGGTGACCCCGCCTGCGAACATCACCAACAGATACAACCACCAATCGTGAAACCTCACATCTACCACGCCCGCCTGCACCAGCAGTTGCTGGGCTTTGCGGTTAAACACCATGGTATGTCCACTGGCGATGTTCTGCACCATCGCGTTACTCAAAGACGGCGGTTTCCGATGCGCCTTGGAGTGCCCGATCAGGTTTCCGTGCTCATCGATAATCTTGGAATGACTGCAATACAAGGCGGGCTGATCACGGTGCGCGGCGAGCATCTGTGCCGCGCGCGAGAGCTTGTCCGGCTCCCATACATCGTCCTGATCCGCGAACGCGAACAACTCTCCTTTGAGCGAGTTATCGGTTGCCAGGGTCAGAAAATTCACCGTCGCGCCCTGCCCAGGGCCGCGCCGTCGGTACAACTGCTTCAGCCGGGGCCGGTAGCGCTCGAGCACCGCATCTGTCTGGTCACTGGAGCCGTCATCGGAGACGTGCAGATGGATGTCCACGTCCGCCTGATCCGCCAACGAGTCCAGTTGTTCAGGCAGAAATCTCTCACCATTGTACGTACACATCAGCACGTCCACGACCGGGCGTACTGTGCTCACGATGGGCACCCTCCACCATTGAGCCTGGCGCGCAATACGGCGTCAGCCTCCCAGGGACCACACCCCGCGTGGAAGTTGATGTAAATCTGATGCATTAACTGAGGTAAGCGAGAGGGCTGAGTCTGCTCCAGCGTCGGTTATGTCACACTACGAACCGACGCCAACCCGCGCAACGTACGTCTGTAAACATCCATATGCAGGCCCCGTCAGCAGGCATCGGGATGTTACTCCACCTATTAATGTTTAAGCAATTCTGGAGTACCCTTCCGGCACCGGACAGCAACGCGCCATCCACGCCATCGCCCACCCGAGAGGAGACATTATTGTTTGACTACATCCAGGAGCACCTTAATGGCCCTTAGCAAGACTGCATTCGCGATTATTCCCGCGCGCGGGGGCTCTAAGGGGATCCCAGGCAAAAACGTCAAACTGCTCGGCGGCAGACCATTGATTCACTACTGCATAGACGCCGCAAAGCAGGCCGCTTGTATTGAGCGGGTATTCGTCTCAACGGACGACGATGAAATAGCGCAGGTGAGCGAACAGGGCGGTGCCGAGGTCATCCGCCGCCCGGCCGCGCTGGCGGACGATACTGCCAGTTCAGAATCGGCGCTGCTGCACGCGTTGCAAGCGCTGGGGCGGGACGCGCCGCTGCCCCAGCACCTGGTGTTTTTGCAGTGCACCTCGCCGCTCACCCAGGCCGGGGATATCGACGGCACCGTCAACGCGTTGATCCGCCAGTCTGCGGACAGCGCGCTTGCCGTGGCGCAATTCCACTACTACCTGTGGCGCCACCAGGGCGATGGCGATGGTGATGCCGTGGGCGTCAATCACGACAAGAACACTCGCCTCATGCGCCAACAGCAGCAGGCTCAGTATCTTGAGACCGGCTCGGTCTATGCCATGCAAACGGCCGGTTTTCTGCACCATCGACATAGATTTTTTGGCAAGACGGTCATGCATGTGATTCCAAGCGAACATGTGCTTGAGATTGACGATCCGCACGACTTCCTGTTGGCAGAAGCCAGGCTGCAATTGATGGCCACGACTGTCGAGTGACGCTATGGCAACCCGAGTAATAGCCGTTATCAACAACGCGATATCCGCGCGACTGACTCGCCGCATCCTGGCGCGCGACGGGATCGCGCTTGCGCACGTCGCACTGATCATGTTGCGCGATCTAAAAATCGACTGGGCGCACGAATGTGCCAGCGTGCTGCGCTACCCCGGCAAACCAGCACCCGGCATATTCGGGCAATGGCGTTTTATTCCGTTTTTTGCCGCTGGCGCGCGGTTGATCAGGCGGGCGCTACGCGATGGCCAGCTCGCTCACGTATATCTGGTGAACAACGACAATCTGCTCACCAGCCCGTTTTTCTCTCTGGCCGAGACGGGATCGCCACAAGCCGTTGCGATGACCGTGGTGGCGGAGGGCATCATGAATTATCAGCAAATCGACCAGCGCGACCGCTCCCGGTGGCGATGGCTCGGCAAGCCGCTGCTGGCGCGCCTGCTCGGTCTGGCTTACTCAACACCACGCGGCCACCTCAGTGGCGCCTACCAAGCGGGTGTGCAACGCGTAATCAGCTTCTCCGCGGTGGGCCTGAAAGCCCCACCGGAGAAAGTATTAGTACTTCCTTTCAGCCAGCCAAACCCTAGCGTCACCCCGCAGGCGGACACCTGCCTGATTGTCCACACCGGCCTGTGGCAATGGATGGACGAAGAAAAATACCAGCGTTTCGCGCAGGCGTTTGTTGATTGGCTTCAGAGGCAGGGTTTCAAACGCATCCTGACTAAGGTGCATCCGCACGTAGCCACAGGGGTAATCGAGCACATGCTTCCCACACATGAGCAACTCACCGACCCGCGCAGTGTAGAGGCCATGGCAGCGGACATTCCGGCCGCCACCGTGCTTGGCACCTGCTGCACGGCGCTGGTGAGCCTTAAGCTGCTGCGCCCAGATCTTCGCTGCGTGGATTTTGGCGCCGACTACTACTGCGAGCACGCCTATCACGGTGACCGCGGAGTCATCGAGCTGATGCGAGGCACCGGGGTAGAGGTACAACCGGCCAACCTCCCGCGCGACTAGCCGTGTGGTGAAGCGCTTCAGGCGGTGGCAATACGTGTAGCACGTCATGGCTCACTACGCACGATTAGGCTACCATCGCCGCCATGAATCTTATCGAATCGATACTCCTTGGCATCATCCAGGGATTGACCGAGTTTCTGCCCGTGTCAAGCTCCGGGCATCTGGTCATGGCGCAGGAACTAATGGGCGTGCAACCCGGTGGCGGGATTGTTTTTGAGGTGGCCGTGCACGTGGCCACCCTGGTGGCGATCCTGCTGTTTTACCGTCGGCGCGTCGCCACTCTGACCGTTGGCGCACTCACCGTTCAGGTGGACGCTTGGCGCTATATTGGCAAACTGGCGCTGGCCACGCTGCCGGCCATCGCAGTGGCCCTGCTAGCGCGTGGTTTTATTGAAGCCCAGTTCGAATCACCTGCCGTCGCCGGCTCAATGCTGCTGATTACCGGCTTCATTGTGTGGAGTACCCGCTACACGATTACCAAGGGCAACGATACGGAGCCCAGTTGGCGCAAAGCGCTGCTGATCGGCTGCGCGCAAGCATTTGCGATACTGCCCGGCATTTCGCGCAGTGGCACAACCGTGGCAACCGCAATGGCACTGGGCATGAGCCCGCTGGCAGCGGCGGAGTTCTCGTTCCTGCTGGGTGTGATCGCCATGAGCGGGGCCGCGATCCTGCTATTCCCGGAAATCGCCGGCGCCGATAGCTCAGTGCTGTCAGCCATTGTCAGTGGCGGCATCGCGGCGCTGATCAGCGGGCTACTCGCACTGGTCGCTTTCGTGTGGCTGCTGCGCACCCAGAGATTTTACGCATTCGCGTGGTACGCCTGGGCAGCAGGCGGCGCGTTCTTGATCTGGTTGGGAGTACGCTAGCGAGGGGGTTTAGTAGGCACCAAACCCCTGGATAACGGCACGCACGGTGCGCAGCAAAATACCCACATCAAACAGGAAATTGCCTTTCTTCACGTAGAAGCAGTCCAGCGCGACGCGACGGGTATAGGAAAGATCATTGCGGCCGCTGACCTGCCAAAGACCGGTGATCCCCGGTTTCACTGACAGATAGTAGCCAGCGTAGCGGCCATAGCGGGTCAATTCGCTGCGGATGACAGGGCGCGGGCCTACCAAGCTCATCTGCCCCTGCAACACGTTAAACAGCTGCGGCAACTCATCCAGGCTGGTCCGGCGTAAAAAGTGACCGTAGCGGGTAATCCGCGGATCCTGCTTCAGCTTCTGGTCGCGCTGCCATTCAGCGCGGGCCTCGATGTCCTCATCCAGCAGGCGGCGCAGTGCTTCATCGGCATTGGGCACCATCGTGCGGAATTTGTAGCACGGGAATTCATGTCCGTTGCGCCCAACCCGCCACTGACGGAACAGCACTGGGCCACCCGAAAGACGAATCAAGCCGGCAATTGCCAGCATCGGAATACCGAACACAGCGAGCAAGGCCGTAGTACCCACGACATCAAGGGAGCGCTTTACCGCATCACTGTATGGAACATCGACTACCTCATCCGAATACGATCGCGTATCGGAGGCACCTGTCAAAAATCCAGCACCGGGCTTCGTAGTGAGGAGTTCCCCTTCACTCTTGGCCATACAACCTGCTCCTTAGAATACGTCTCTGTTCGTTGTTGCAACGCAGCAAGGCCAATTATGACTAATATATGCCACGGAAGCAACAAAGCTCGGCACTATAAAGCTTCAGCCCGAAAAATCAACTTAAGTAAGATGCCCACCCACAATTTGTGTTGCGGCCCCTGGTCACTACCTGCTTAATCTGACTTAACGGCCAAACTATTGATTCGTTGACACCGAATGCCCTGCCCCTGCGCCGGCAGTCATTATAGTGTATATGCCGTCAGCTATTGATGAGAGCGGGTCGACACTAATCCCCTGACCAACGACTAAATCACCCCTCTATTTGTCGTCATTGCTGTAGTCATCGCGCCGCGTTGTACTTAATCGACGCCGCCCTGCACCTTACACGCATCCCCGATCGCCGATCGGGCACGCATACCCACCCCCCAATTCCCTCGGCCTTGAAAATCCTGGCACCAGCGGTTGCCACAAGGTTTCACGTAATTTGCCATCACAATGAGCACCGTGTCGCAACGAGGCGGTGCTGATTGCTGTATATATTTGGATAAATCAACCTTCCAGCGAGTAACAAACGTACAGTTGGAACAGCAACTTACGAGTCTACCGGGGCGGCCAACTGTACGACCACGAAATTATCATCAACTAAGGAGACCTGTAGGCATGAAGTACTGTACGGCTGTGCAGCCACGGGGCCCGAGCAGCCCAAAGCGCTGCTCGACACCCGGAGGCATGGCATTTGCTCAATTCAGGGCTGGCGCCTCACCCGTTCGCGGGCTTGGTCAGCTGGCGAGGAAGGCCTAATAGAAAGAGCACCGGTGGTCAGCCGGCGCTCACGCATCACGTTAACAGGGTAGAATTGCGCCCGTACTGCGCCAGCGGCCCAAAATCAGCCGCCGGTACTCAAAGAACCTTAGACAAGCGACAAAAATGAACATTACGATATTTGGCTCCGGCTACGTTGGCCTGGTGACCGGCGGCTGCTTCGCTGAAACCGGCAATCACGTTATGTGCGTGGACATTGATGAACAGAAGATTGCCATGCTCAAACAGGGTGAAGTCCCCATCCACGAGCCGGGCCTGACCGAGATTGTACGGCGCAACCAGGATGCCGGGCGGCTGGAGTTCACCACCGACGTTGCCGCAGGCGTCGCTCACGGCCTGTTTCAGATGATCGCGGTCGGAACCCCACCCGATGAGGACGGCTCGGCCGACCTCAAGCATGTGCTGAGCGTCGCCCGCAGCATCGGCCAGTACGCGCAGGAGTATCGTATTGTCATCGACAAGTCCACCGTGCCTGTCGGTACTGCGGACCTTGTACGTGCGGCCATCCAGAAAGAGTTAGACAGCCGACAGGTCAACGTCGAATTCGATGTTGTCAGTAACCCGGAATTTCTAAAAGAAGGCGCGGCCGTCAGCGACTTCATGAAGCCTGATCGCATTGTCGTCGGTACCGACAATCCACGCACGACAGAGCTCTTACGTGCGCTTTACGATCCGTTTACAAGAAATCGCGATCGGCTGATCTCCATGGACATCCGATCGGCTGAGTTAACCAAGTACGCGGCTAACGCCATGCTTGCCACCAAGATCTCGTTCATGAATGAACTGGCCAATATCGCCGAACGCTGCGGGGCAGACATCGAGAACGTACGCTCGGGCATTGGCTCCGATCCGCGCATCGGCTATCACTTTATTTATCCCGGCTGCGGCTATGGTGGCTCCTGCTTTCCTAAAGATGTTGCCGCGCTGGCACGCTCCGCCGACAGCTGGGACTACATGGCGCAGCTGCTGAACGCCGTTGAGCAGGTGAACGACCGGCAGAAGCATCGGTTGTTTGAGAAGATCCACCATCACTTCGGGGGCGAACTGGCTGGCAAGACATTCGCGCTGTGGGGCTTGGCATTCAAGCCCAACACCGACGACATGCGCGAGGCCCCCAGCCGCGCGCTCATGGAGGCGCTGTGGGCCGCCGGCGCCAAAGTACGCGCCTACGATCCGGTCGCGCACGATGAAGCGCGACGCATTTACGGCGAGCGCGACGATTTAGTCATATGCCCCACGGGTCCGCAGACGCTGGAAGGCGCCGATGCGCTGGTCATCGTCACGGAGTGGAACGAGTTCCGCAGCCCGAACTTCGATGGCATAAAAAAGGAACTCAGCACGCCGGTGATATTCGATGGTCGCAACCTGTACGATCCGGCGCTGCTCGCGAATCTGGGCTTCGCCTACTACGGCATCGGCCGCGGGATCGCCGCCTAGAGCGCGCAGTCCCATCCGCAACGGCACAAGGCGATAGCGACGAGCAAACGTTAACGTGTGCGGAACATGACATATTGGCTCGCAAGTGACGCGGTAACTCTGGTATAAGCGCAGTTCTCGCCAGCAACGGATAGCCTTTGGCAGACGGCAGGCCGTGGGCGGGCCAAAGAATTTGAAGATATGGAGTTTCGATGATTATTCCGCTGATACTTTCGGGCGGCTCGGGCACACGGTTGTGGCCATTGTCGCGAAAGTTATACCCCAAGCAGTTATTGCGGCTGGTCGGCGACAACACCATGCTGCAAGATACGGTACTGCGGCTACAAGGCCTGGACGGGCTGGGCGCACCGATCCTGGTGTGCAATGAGGAACACCGGTTTCTCGTGGCGGAGCAGATCCGCAAGATTAACGTTGACCCCGCTGCGATCCTGCTGGAACCTATTGGGCGCAATACCGCCCCCGCAGTGGCCGTCGCCGCGCTGGCCGCCGAGCAGATGTGCGAAGCCCAGGGCATGGAAGACTGCACTTTGCTAGTGCTGCCAGCCGACCACGTTATCCAAGACATTAAAGCGTTTCGCGGCGCGGTCGCCGATGCAGCCAAGGCGGCGGCCGCCGGCAAGCTGGTAACGTTCGGGATTAACCCGACGCATCCGGAGACAGGCTACGGATACATCCGTGCGGGCGATCCAATCAGCGGCGTGCCGGCACGCGACGTGGTCAAGTTCGTAGAGAAGCCCGACAGAGAAACAGCCCAGGGTTATCTGGCCTCTGGCGATTACCTCTGGAACAGTGGCATGTTCATGTTCTCTGCTACCCGCTACCTGAGTGAGTTGCGCGAATTTGAGCCGGATATGCTGGAAGTGTGCCGTCGCGCGTACTTTCACGCGGTGAAAGATCTGGACTTTCTGCGCCTGGATGCAGACTCTTTCGAGGTCTGCCCCAGTAACTCTATTGACTACGCCGTCATGGAGAAAACCCGCGACGCCGCAGTGGTGCCAATGGAAGCCGGGTGGAACGATGTTGGCACCTGGTCATCATTGTGCGCTGCCAATACAGCTGACGAGTCCGGCAACGTCACGGTGGGTGACGTGCTAGCCGAGAACACCGAAGGTTGTTACATTCATGCCGATCATCGGCTGGTGGCCACCGTGGGCCTTAAGAACCATGTTGTGATCGAGACCTCAGATGCGGTGCTGGTGGCCGAACGCGACCAGGCGCATGACGTAAAAGCCCTGGTGGACCGACTGCGTCAGTCCGACCGTGGCGAGGCGTTGTTACACCGTGAGGTGTTTCGGCCTTGGGGCTCGTACGACAGTATCGATATGGGCGAGCGTTTTCAGGTGAAGCGCATTACCGTCAAGCCGGGTGCAGTACTCTCACTGCAAATGCATCACCACCGGGCAGAGCACTGGATTGTGGTCAGTGGCACCGCGGAGGTCACCCGAGGCGAGGAGGTGTTCCTGTTAACTGAAAACCAGTCTACTTACATTCCGGTGGGCACGACGCATCGCCTGCACAACCCCGGCCAGTTGCCGCTGGAGCTTATTGAAGTGCAATCAGGAAGCTATCTGGGCGAAGACGACATCGTCCGCTTTGAAGATAACTATGGGCGAGCGGGGCAGACCAATGCATAGACCAATCACATGTTTCAAAGCCTATGATGCACGCGGCCGGGTACCGGACGAGATGGATGAGGACATCGCCTGGCGTATAGGCCGTGCATACGCCGCATTCCTCAATGCGCGACGGGTCGTTGTCGGCGCCGACATGCGCCATTCCAGTGCTGCGCTGATGCAGGCGTTGGCACGCGGGCTGACTGAGGCCGGCGCTGATGTGCTGGATATAGGTTTGTGCGGCACCGAGGAGGTTTACTTCGCAACTTTTAACGATGCCGATGCGGATGGCGGCATCATGATAACCGCCAGCCACAATCCGCCCGATTACAACGGCATGAAGTTTGTGCGTGAGGGCTCGCGCCCGATCAGCGCCGATACCGGACTGAAGCAAATTAGAGAAATGGCCGAGAGCGGCGAATTTGCGCCCGCAGCCGCCACCCCCGGACGGATCATCCCGACCGACACCACTGAGGCCTACACCCGACACCTGCTCGGCTACGTGGATGTTGATTCGCTGAAACCGCTCAAGATTGTGGCCAACCCCGGCAACGGCGTGGCGGGCAAGGCAATGGACCTGCTGCAGCCGCATCTCCCGTTTGAAATTATCAAAGTGCACTACGAGCCGGATGGTGATTTCCCCAACGGCGTCCCCAATCCGCTGATCCCCGAGAATCGCGCGCCTACGGTGGAGGCGATCAAGGCCAGCGGCGCCGACCTTGCTTTGGCCTGGGACGGTGATTTTGATCGCTGTTTCCTGTTTGATGAGCAAGGCAATTTCATAGAGGGCTACTATATAGTCGGCTTGCTGGCCTCAGCCTTCCTCACGCAGCGCCCCGGACAGAAAATCGTGCACGACCCGCGTCTGATCTGGAACACGCAGGATGTAGCGCAAACACATGGCGGCATCGCGGTACAGACCAAAGCGGGGCACGCGTTCATCAAGGAGCGCATGCGCGAGGAAGACGCCGTATACGGTGGCGAGATGAGCGCGCATCACTACTTCCGCGACTTTGCCTACTGCGATTCAGGCATGATCCCCTGGTTGCTAATTAGCGAGATCATCAGCCGCACCGGCAAGCCGCTGTCTGCACTGATTGAGGAGCGTATCGCCCATTATCCCGCCAGCGGCGAAATCAACCGGCGGGTGGATGATGCGAATGCCGTCATGCGCACCGTACGTGAACACTACCTCTCGCAAGCGCTGGCCGAGGATACGACTGACGGGCTGGGGCTGAGCTTTGAAAACTGGCGTTTTAACTTACGCAAATCCAACACCGAGCCGCTTATTCGGCTGAATGTTGAAAGCCGCCAGGATGTCGGGCTGATGCAGGAGAAAACCGACGAATTGCTCACCCTGGTGGGCGGCGTACCAGGCTGATCAACCTAGCGTATAACGAGTGCCCGCGCGCGCACCGCTTCGCTAGGCATCCTCGGCACGCTCCGCGCGCTCGTAGACAGGCTTCCACAATCGGATCCCCACCGGTACAGCCACATTGAGCCAGAAAATGGTCAGCATCAGCATGTAGAAGGCCTCGGTGTTAAGGATCGAGTGCTGCACATACGCAATGTTAATCACAACAAATGCGAGCTCTGCTCGGCCCAGCATGCCAAACCCTATCATGACGCTCTGCGCCCAGTTCATACCGCCCGTGTAGCGCGCGGCAACGGACGCCGAGGTCACTTGCCCCACCAGCACCCCAAACAACAACACCATGGTCTGCGGCAACACCGATACCAATACATCCCACTCAAAAATCAGCTTGCTTCCCAGCAGCACAAAAAACACCGGCCCCATCCAGGTAAACGCGGCGCTATTAACAATGTTGTGGGTTTCGGAATAAGAATCGCGCGCCTGCCGGCGATGGAAATACTCTTCTTTGAGTATCAAGCCTGCCATGTACGCCCCGACTGCCGGATGGAAACCGAACAGATGGCCCAGCAGCCCTACACCAAGCGCCAATAACAATACGGTAAGCGTTGCGTACTCGCCAGCATCAAAACCCAGGATATCCCGCAAACCGAATCGCCCGATAATCGGCAGGCGCGACAGCCAGCCGCTCTCATGCCGCGGCAGCACCCATAAGCCAACGATCGAAATGGCGAGGAAAAATGCGATTGCCTTGCTCAGTACCAGGGCGATCCCGGCAACCGTCAGGCTCGCCTGACCAGTCGCCACCGGCACCAGAATGGCCACAATGGCCAGGGAGGCGATGTCATCCAGCACGGCAGAGGTCATGATGCGTGTCGCCACCGGCGACTGTCCCAGGCCTTCGCTCTTGAGCGACACCATGGTAAGTGACACCGCGGTGGCGGTCATGGTCAGCCCTACCATCAGTGCCAGATTGCGGTCACCCCAGTAGTAATCAGCGACAAAGTACGCCACCAGAAACGGTGCGAGAGCACCGAAAAAAGCAATGCCCCAGCTCTTTTTGATGCTTGACAGGAAATTGCCTGTGTCCTCTTCAAATCCGAGGGCGAACATGATGAGGATAATGCCAACCTCAGCAAAACCTTCGATAAACGGCGCGGGGTGCTCAGGCAGCAGCCCGACATTTACCAGTAGCACACCAGCCGCCAGGTAGTACAACACCGGGGTAAGACGTGTCTTGCGCGCCGCCACCACGGCGACAAATACGGCAACCCAGATGAGCGCTAGTTGATTGAGTGCTGCCATCGTGAACTCCTCCGCCGCCGCGGCTGCGCCGCTCTGCGACATACATCTTGGCGAGGCCTAACCTCGCCGCCGAGTTAAGGCAAGACGGGCCCCCGAGCGCTAGGGGCGAAGAGCCTAAAAGACGCCGACGGCGTTTGCGCTCGCCGCTGCCAGAGCTAACTGGTAAATGATCTGTGACACACTGCTCCACAACGCCAGAGGCGCGACGCGATCAGCGTCAATGGGCACAACGATAGTATCGCCGGGCCGCATTTCGCCGGAGAAATTGCGCCGGAACCAGGCCGAACGCTCGCTGGCGAGGACCTCGCCGTTGGCACGTACCACGTAGATACGTTTGTGATCTGCCTGCTGGGTCATCCCACCGCTGCGCCCGATGTAGCCGTCGCGTTCCAGGCCGGGGGCGAAAATATGCGAGGTCGCGTACTGCACTTCGCCCAGCACCGTCACCTCCTGAGTCCGTTTTGGAATACTCAGGTGGTCACCATCTTTTAGAATAATGTCGTTGCTCGGATCGGTGTCCGACGCCATGACGCTGTCGATCTCAACCACCAGACGCCCCGTCGCTTTGGTCTCGCGCAACTGACTCAGCAATTGCTGGCCCAGCGTCAGCACCTGAGTGGCCTCCGCGCCCTCCTGAAGGGATTTGAGTGAGAAACTCACCAGATCGCTTTCCAGCCGCTGTGCCAGCGCCTCCAGTTGATCCTGCTCCCGCTCCCGTAACTCCTCGCGCACAAATATGCTGCCTTCGATAAACGCAAGATCCGTTAGGCCTCCCGCACGGCGCAGCACCGAGTTCAGCGTCTCCCCGCGGCGAATCGGGTAAAAGCCCGGGAACCGCACTTCGCCGGAAATCCGCACGCGTTCCCCTGCCTGCCATTCGGGCATTTCCTTGATGGTGAGGAAATCGTGTGCCTGCAGCGTCAGATCTGCTTCGCGTTCACCCGCCAGTACAGCGGCCAGATTCACCTCGACCAACGAGGTACTGCGATACTCGCCATTGGCCGCACTGTAACGGGATAGTTCCGCATCCACCGTGTAGGCCGACTCAAGCAAGCTGCCGCTGGCACGCAGCAAATCGCTGATTCGCATCCCGGCTTCCAGCGGATACGTGCCTGGCACAGTTACCTGACCACCCACACCGACCTGAGCCAGCGCATCTACCCCGGCACGCTGGGCGGACAACTCGTCAATCAGCGGTCGCACAAACCCGGCACGATCCTCAGCCAGCTCAAAGAATCGCACCGTATCGCGCGGCATCAGCTCCGGGTTGGCGGGCGATGCAGGTGCTGCCAGCGCACGCTTGTAATCGATCGAAAATACTGAGATCGGACCACCGGGCTGGGGCTGGCGCCGCACCAGCACATAGCCTGTATCCGCCAGCGGGCGCAGCGCACTCATGGCAGGCACCAGCGAGGTCAGACGTATCCCCGGCCGGTACTCATGGTGGCGCGCCTCGTGCACATGCCCCACCAGCGACACCGTGCCAAAATGCTCTTCCAGCACCGGACTGACGCGCAAGATATCACCATCACGCAACCCCACGGATAACCCAGAACGCTGCCCAAGATTCACTTCTCGGACGGTTCGCTCACCTGACTGGGAGATACGCGCCAGACTGGCACTGGCGCGCCGCGCCTCGGGTTTGAGACCGCCGGCCAGGTCCACAAGCTGGCCCACGGTGGTCTCACCATTCAGCTCATACAGGCCCGGGCGGTTGACCAGCCCCTGCACGCCTGCTACCTGGCCGATCGAAGGCACAAAAATCACATCGCCCGGATTCAGCCGGCGGTCACCGCGCGAGTCCCCGCGCAACAGCAAATCGTACAAATCCAGCCGGCCGATCAGTGAGCCATTTCGGCGCAGCTCTACCCGTCGCAGCGAGCCTGTAGGCTCGATGCCACCACTCGCCAGCAGCGCATTGGTCATGGTGGTTAAGCCGCTCACCACGTACGCCCCGGGTTGCACCACATCGCCGGTCACAAAAACCCGGATGGTCTTGATACGCCCCATAGTGACGCTGACGCTCACGCCAATCATCTGCCCAGAGACTCGAGTACTTAGCTCCTCATGCACCTGCTCGAAGGTCAGCCCAGCCACCGCAATCGGCCCGATGCCCGGCAACTGCACCTCGCCATCCCGGTTAACGTATAGCTCGTACTGGGCATTCTGCGAACCAAACAGCAACACCTTAATGGAATCGCCAGGGCCGACGACATAGCTTGAGGGCACTGCCAGATCGCCCAGGTCGGCAATGTCCAACGGCAGCTGATCAAAAATGTTGCGCCCGAACAGCTCCAACGCATCCGCACCCGTCGCAACCAACGGAAGCAGCGTGACCGTTACATCAAATATCGACAGCTGCGGTTCCGAAGCAATTCGAATGGCGGCTTCCTCAACCGTGAGCCCGGCCAGGGGAATCCGAAAAAGCGCAGCAATCTCCACGACACCCGCCTCATCCAGCTCATACACCCGCTGGCCCGGCAGGCGCTGCAGTTGGCGATTGAGGTCAACCCCGTCCTGGCTAAACACGCCAGTAGCCGGATCCACGACGATATCGGTATCCAAACTCAGTGAAAACGCCACCACAATGGTGCTGCCAGCTTCCAAGCGTGGCACCAGCGGCTGCGCCATGGGCTCGCCGCCAAGCCGCGTATCCAGCGCCAGCGGGTTCGCGCTGAGCTCGGCTAGCGGCTCACCGATCACCTGCGCACCATCGCCCCCCTGCCCAGCCACCGCGCCCAGCAGATCGCGCTGCTGCTGCGGGGTCATCTGCGAGAATATACGTTGCTGCTCGGCCGACAGGCCCTGCTGAGCGTGAGCCATCGGGCCCTGCATCAGCACCAGCATACTTGCCAGCACACACCAAAACGCGGCGCCTGCTCGCACCATGCAGCTGCGACGGAGGGCGTTGAATTCAATTCGGCTATGGTTCATACACATCGTCGTCCCGCCGCAGCGGGTATCCCTCTAAAATTTAATGTTCCACTGCACCGTCGCCCGGACGTCATCGTCACTACTCTCAGCGCTTTGTGGATCAAAGCTTACGTAACCAAGAGCGAACTGCCACTGATGCGGGCCCCAGGCACGTTCGTGCTGAACTTCCACGGCCACAAAATCAGTCGGTTCGGCCGCGATCGAGTTCCGTTCGTTCAAGCTGCCGGTGCCGCGAATGCCACGATTAAGCTCTGCGAGCTGCACCAGTGCGTTCCATTGTTGGCCATTGTCTTTTTGCAGCCGCGCGCCGATCGACACCGCGCGTGCATCATTGTCTGTGCCGTAGCCCAGGCTGCGGCCGCGATAACGGTATCCGGTGCGGTAGATAAAATGGTCGTAGGCGAAATCAAACAACGTATCGGAGTAAAAATCCGATGCCGTATTCACCGCCTCCGCGTACACCCGGTAGCTGCCGCCCAGGCGCGCCGAATGCCCCCACAGTTCACCGCCAAGCAGGCCGATGTAGCGTGAGGGCAGGCCACCTGCCTCATCATCGCCGGTAAACTGCGCGTATACAGCCACTGGCAAACCAAGCCCGGTCGGCGACCAGCGGACATCCGCGCCTGCCAGCTGATTTCCGGGTTCATTCTCCGGATCCACGCGATTGTCATCGCCCAGCAGCAAATCGATAAAGGTACTGCCATCACAGGGACGATCTCCACCACACCATTGCGCAGTACGGGAGATACCAATCTCAAGGCTCTGCAGCGGACGGAAGGCAAAGCGTACTCCGAACAACCGCGCCTCTGGCACCTCACGGTCGCTTTCAAGCTGCCCCATGAAGGCGTTAAGCGTCCAGGGGCCAACCCAGCGCAAAAACCGGATATCCAGCGGATCGGCATAATTGCGATTGATCGATATAGCCGGAACCGGACGGGCGTTGGTCGAGAGAATCAGGCTGCCGCCCCAGCCTGGACCCCACCAGCGATCGACTGCGCCGGCGGAAATCATCCAGTTGCCCAGCGCTACTCCGGCATAGGAGCCGTCCAGCCGCAGTTCCCGGTCGTCGGAGGGGTCATTGACCAGCGTTAGCTGCAGATTGTAGGTGAAGCGCAGCCCGGTCCAGCCAATACCAGCCTGGGCTTCGATCTCTTCCCGGGGCGTGTTGGAGAAATCGCGAATCAACCGGGGGCTGGCGGACAGCGCCAAACGCAGATTCCGGCTAACGCCGGAACTGCGGGTTTCGTGGGCAGCGCGCTGTTGCAAGCGCACCAGTGCAGCGTGCTCGGTGGAATTGAGCACCGCGATATTTGCCTGCCCGATTGCGCGGGCGATTTCGCCCCACGGCAGCGGCCAGGTGTTCACCGGGGCAGTAATCAGGCCAGCATCAGCCAGCAACTGCACATCGCTGCGGATTGCGCCGTCGCCCGGCGCCAGCCACGGCGAGGCCTGGCAAACCTCTGCGCCAAACAGAGCGGCGCAGACGCTGGCGCCAAGCACAGACCGACGCAGCACTGCGCCCAGGCCTTCGCCTGTAGCAGGTCTACTATGCTCGTGAGCCGGGAGACACCCCAAAGTGCCGCCGCGGAGGGCGTTGTTTTGCATTGATTAAAGCCGGTGCCCAGCACCAGACGATCCCCCGGAATCGATGGGCGAATCTTACGGGGGGGTGCGCGCGTGCGCAACTCAATCAGCGAGCTTTAAGGCGAGAGCCTCAGACCTGATAGTACTCGCGATACCAATCGACAAACCGCGCCACCCCGGTCTCTACCGGTGTACTCGGGCGGTAATCCACGTCTTTCACCAGATCGGCCACGTCGGCGTAGGTATCGGGCACATCGCCTGGCTGCAGCGGCAACAGATTCTTCTCAGCTTTCTTGCCCAAACACTCCTCCAGCACCTCGATATACCGCATCAACTCCACCGGCTGATTGTTACCAATATTGTATAGGCGATAAGGGCAGGCTGCCGTGCCCGGATCAGGCGAGGCACCGGACCATTGCAAGTTCGACTCGGCGACGTTATCCAGCACCCTCACCACACCCTCGACGATGTCGTCCACGTAGGTGAAGTCGCGTCGATGTTTACCGTAGTTAAAAACATCAATCGGCTTATCCTCGAGGATCGCTTTGGTAAACTTGAACAACGCCATGTCCGGTCGGCCCCAGGGGCCGTAGACCGTAAAGAAACGCAGCCCTGTCACCGGCAACTTGTACAGCGACGCGTACACATGCGCCATCAGCTCATTGGCTTTCTTGGAGGCCGCGTACAAAGATAGAGGATGATCCACATTGTGGTGGATGGAGAACGGCATGGTGGTGTTTGCCCCGTACACGGAGCTTGAAGAGGCGTATACCAAATGCTCAACATTGTTGTGCCTGGCGCCCTCCAGAACATTCGTGAAGCCGACGATATTGGCGTCAATGTAGGCATGCGGGTTTTCGATTGAGTAACGTACACCCGCTTGGGCGGCCAGATGCACCACGCGCTCGAAGCCGTGGCTTTCGAACAGCGCCGCCATGGGCTGACGCTCCTCCAACCCCATGCGCACGAAGCTGAACCCGGGCGTGCCTTGCAGCCGTGCCAGGCGTGCTTCCTTCAGGCTGACTTCATAGTAATCGTTGAGGTCATCGAGGCCGACAACTTCATCGCCACGTGCCAACAACACTTTGGCAACATGATGACCAATAAAACCGGCCGCGCCGGTGACGAGCACTTTCATCTGAGTTGTCTCAATTTTTCAATGGAACACCGTGCGGGACGCATGGTTACAACCGGCCGTCGACCTGATCGCTAGGCAGTGCGTACTTGATGTCGTACAGCACGTGGCTAGGTTTGCCCAGCGCGCGTATTGCCTCCACCCCCATCTCGGTAAATTCCTTATGTGCCACTGCGAGTAGAACAGCATCGTAACACCCAGGCCTGCACTCCTCGAGCAGTTCGATGCCGTATTCATGTTTGGCCTCAGCCGGGTCCACCCAAGGATCGTAGACATCCACCTCGGCGCCGTACGAGGCAAACTCGTTGACAATATCCACCACGCGGGTGTTGCGTACGTCCGGGCAGTTCTCCTTGAAGGCCAGCCCCATCACCAGCACGCGCGCGCCTGCCACATGGATACGTCGCTGCATCATAAGTCGCGCGACAGTGCTCGCCACGTGCAACCCCATATTGTCGTTGATCCGACGCCCTGCCAGGATCATCTCCGGCTGATAGCCCACAGCCTGTGCCTTGTGCGTGAGGTAGTAGGGATCGACGCCAATACAGTGACCACCCACCAGGCCAGGTCGGAAAGGCAGAAAATTCCATTTGGTGCCGGCCGCCAGCAACACCTCTTCGGTGTCCAGCCCGAGACGACCAAAAATCAGCGACAGCTCATTCACCAGCGCGATGTTCACATCCCGCTGCGTGTTCTCAATCACCTTGGCCGCCTCAGCCACCCGAATGCTGGAGGCTTTATACGTGCCTGCGGTAATGATGCTGGCATAAAGCCGGTCAACATACTCGGCCGCCTCAGCGGTAGACCCCGAGGTAACCTTAACAATGCTCTCAAGTCGATGCGTCTTATCGCCCGGATTGATGCGCTCCGGGCTGTAGCCAACAAAAAAGTCCTGGTTGAACGTGAGCCCGGAGATCCGCTCCAGAATCGGCACACAGACCTCCTCTGTCGCCCCCGGATAAACGGTCGATTCGTAAATCACTGTGTCACCACGGCGCAGGGCCGCACCAATGGTGTGACTCGCTTTCTCCAGTGGCGTCAGATCCGGGCGCTTGTGCTCATCGATCGGCGTCGGCACGGTGGCGATAAACACGTTGCAGTCCACCAGATCGGCGGCGTCCGCACTGAAGCGCAGGTGCGTGGAGGCCTTGAGCGCGTCCGGCTCAACCTCCAGCGTGCGGTCCTGGCCGGCCCCCAGTTCCTTGATCCGGCCGGGGTTGATGTCGAACCCCAGCGTGTCGAATTTATGGCCAAACGACACGGCCAGGGGCAAGCCCACATAGCCCAGCCCAATGACACCAATTCGAGTGTTCTCGATATCTAACATCTCTCTCCCCGCCACCCGTCGTGATGAGGGTGCTGGCACGTTGGCGGCGCCAAACCGACACCGGGTCACAACTTATGCAAGACCGCCGAATATACCGCGACCAGGCTCGACACTCCGGGCAGGCGTCACATACTCGCCCGGATCCTTCGTCAACGGCGCTCTCACGCCCTCCATCTACTTAGCCCTGATCGGGCCGACGCGCCAGCAAGACCTAGAAGGCCCATATGACGGCTGCCAGCCCTACGATACTCAGCACCACCGTGTACGGAAATGCCAATACCACCATGCGGTAGTACGACAGACGCAGCAGCGGTGCCAGCGCGGAGGTCAACAGGAACAAAAACGCCGCCTGCCCATTGGGCGTCGCAACGCTGGGAATGTTGGTCCCGGTATTGATCGCGACGGCCAGCGCTTCGTAGTGCTCGCGGCTAATGATGCCCTGATTGAAGATCTGTTCCACCTGCGAAATGTAAACGGTTGCGACAAACACGTTATCGCTCACCATCGAGAGCAAGCCGTTGGCCACGAAGAACAGCGGCGTCTGCGCATCTTCGGGCTGGCTCAGCACCCATTGAATCACCGGCTGAAATAGGCCTTGATCGTTAATGACCGCGACCACCGCAAAAAACACCACCAGCAGGGCTGTGAAAGGCAATGCCTCTTCAAATGCCGGGCCGATCCGCTGCTCTTGCACCACGCCGGTAAAGGCCGTGGCCAAAATAATGATCATCAGGCCGATCAGCCCCACTTCGGCCAGATGCAGGCCCAGCCCAATCACCAGCACGATCACCACGATGCCCTGCACCAGCAGTGACGCCCAATCGCCCGCATCACGCTGGGCCGCCTCGTGCGCATCGTAATCGCCCAACACGTGGCGCACAGCATCCGGCAGCTTGGCGCCGTAGCCGAACAGATGGAACTTCTCAACCAGCATGCAGGTGAGAAGGCCGGCGAAGAATACCGGAATCGATACGGGCGCCATCTTGATATAGAACTCGATGAACTCCCAGCCCATTTTTTTGCCAATCAGCAGATTCTGCGGCTCGCCCACCAGCGTCGCCACACCGCCGAGGGCAGTGCCCACCGCGGCGTGCATCACCAGTTGACGCAAGAACGCCCGGAACTGATCCAGGTCTTCGCGGTGCAGCTCATGCACCTCCTCGTCATGGCTGTGATCGTGACCGGCGGCCTGATGAAAGTGCTTGCCCGAGGCCACCTTGTGATAGACCGAATGAAACCCCATGGCGACCGTAATCACTACCGCCGTCACCGTGAGAGCATCCAGAAACGCGGACAGTACAGCCGCCACCGCGCAGAACAGCACCGACAGCAGCACCTTGGACTCCACCTTCAGCACAATCTTGGTAAAGGTGTACAGCAACAGGCCACGCAGGAAATAAATCCCCGCGACCATAAACATCAGCAAGAGTATGACCGGCAGGTTCACTTCAACTTCGTGATACACGTGTTCGGGCGAACTCATTCCGATCGCCACCGCCTGAATCGCCAGCAACCCGCCCGGCTGCAACGGATAGCAGCGCAGCGCCATCGCTAAGGTGAAGATAAACTCGGCCACCAGCAGCCAGCCAGCAACAAAACCACCGTTCGGAAATGCGAGAAAGACGATCGGATTGATCACCAAAAACACAACGATGGTCCACTTGTACCAGTCGGGCGAGTTGCCCAGAAAATTCTTGACGAATGCCCGCCCCATACTGTGTGCCATACCCGCTCTCTCCTGATTTATCTGATTTTCGGTGCCTGACCGCTCGCCCCGTGCGCAGGTGCGGTCGACCCGCCTACGCCGTCTCGGACAAGGGCAACTCGAACTCGCGCCAAAGACATTTACCAGCGCTCGTTTTGTCGATGCTGGCCAGCCGTTCACGGTGCGCGAGCATCTCATCCTCACTGGCGGGTACTACCACCAGATTGAGCCCGGCCCGATCAACCGCGCGACGCATTTGAGGGGCATTGCGCCCTGCCTGCTCGGTGTCCAACAGCAGTGCTACCTGCCCACCGGTCATGGCGAGGTACACATCCAGCAGAATCTCAGCGTCAAGCAGCGCGCCATGCAGCTCGCGACGTGAGTTATCTACACCGTAACGGTTGCACAATGCATCCAGCGAGCAGCGCTGGCCCGGATGCAGTTTGCGTGCCACGCCCAGAGTGTCGAGCACCGTGCAAACTTTCTCCATCCGCCTGACGTTGCCCGCACGCCCCTTGCCCAGACTGAGCCGAGCTAACTCAGCATCCAGAAAGGCGATATCAAACGACGCATTGTGAATAACCAGTTCCGCACCCGCGACAAACGCCAAAAACTCATCAACCACCTCGTCGAACGCCGGCTTGTCCGCTAAAAAGGCTGCATCCAGACCATGAACATCTACCGCGCCTGGTTCAATATCGCGGTCCGGGCGCAGGTAGCAATGAAAAGTCTGACCGGTGCGCTTGCGGTTCAGCAACTCAACGCAGCCGATCTCAATGATGCGATGTCCCTGCTCGGGCTCCAGCCCCGTGGTCTCTGTATCGAGCACAATCTGACGCAAGGTCAATGTCCTTCTCTTGTTGGGGCGCAATACGCTCAGCCGCGCTGTCCCGCCACCGCTGCCACCTCTGCGCTTGGTGGTTCGTGCTAAAGCGCCAGAGTTTACCGTAATCCAGCAGTGCTGTTTAGCGCTGTTACCGCGCCCGCAAGCCGGCCTGGACAATCGCCTCGCGCGCCAGCGCATCCACCCGCTCGTTCCCCTCTACGCCCGCATGCCCCGGCACCCAGATCCACTCGATCTGGTGCGCAGCAGCCGCCTCATCCAGTGCCTGCCACAGGTCCTGATTCTTCACCGGCTTGCGCCCGGCCGTGCGCCACCCTCGCGCCTTCCAACCTTCAAGCCATTGGGTAATGCCCTGGCGCACGTAGTTGGAATCGGTGTACAGGCGAACCTCGCACGGGCGCTTGAGTGCACGCAGCGCTTCAATCGCCGCCATCATCTCCATGCGATTGTTGGTCGTATCAGGTTCCGCGCCCGCCAGCTCTTTTTCGTATCCGCCAAACAGCAGCAGCGCGCCCCACCCGCCTGGGCCTGGGTTCCCGCTACATGCCCCGTCGGTGTAAATCTCAACGTCACTCATGAGGCGCGCGGGGTGCTGCGGGCCGCGCTGGCGCGCGTCGTGGGCTCCACCAGCCCACCGACCACCCGTTTGCTGGCGCGCACAGGACGTACCGGCGTCATCGTGTAGACACGTTTTTTCGCCACCATCATGTAGCCGCCCGACAACGCCGGCCACCAGTGTTGCGCGGTGCGTTCAA
>CBDUQI010000048.1:0-31275 GCA_965369325.1 uncultured Gammaproteobacteria bacterium | reverse complement strand
TCGACCAGACCTTTACCAGCGGGCTGTGTGATGACTTTCTGATTGGCGATATTATTGAACTCATCATCGGCGACATTGAGCCGGAGGTCCGCGATGGTCTACGCGCGTTCCTGGCCGATCCAGATGGCAGCGGTGTTCTCGACAGCCCCATCGCCGATGCGGTCGAGATCGCCCTGGCCGATATCGAAATTACCGGACCGATCGGCACCGCCATCGGCGTGGGTCTGGAAGCCCCGCTGTTTGATGTCTTCGAAGACAACGACGGCATCACGCTGGATTCCGACGCACTGGTAATTGCCAGCATGCCCGACCCGATGGCCATTGATCTTAGCGCTTCCTACCATGTGCCTGAGCCGTTCCCGCCTTTCGGCGCCACCACGCCGGGCGGGGTGCCCTATGACCTGGCGTTGTGCATCTCTACCTCAGCGTTCAACCAACTGCTCAAGGCTGAGGTGGAAAGTGGCCTGCTGATCGCCTCACTCACCGAGTTGGACTTGGGCGACGGCCCGCTGCCGATCACCGCCAGCCTGCTAGCACTGTTTATTCCGGAATTGGCCAATCTGGACCCCAACACGCCGCTGCGGGTGAACATTACGCCGGTGCTGGCACCGGTAATTACCGGCAACACAGGCCCGAACGGTGAAATCGCCGAATTACGCCTGCCCGAATTGCGCCTGGCGCTGACTAATGAAGACGGCACCTTGGTTTACCTGGATATCGCGGCCGATGCGGTAGTGGGGCTGAACGCGAACTTCGACGAAGCCACCAGCGCCCTGAGTTTTGTGCTGGGCGAGCTGGACGCCAACCTGATTGGCATCGATGTGCTGTACAACTTCATTGCCACCGACGAGTTCCTATTGACCGCACTGCTGCAGGTACTGGTGCCGGTCATCTTCCCGTCATTGGCCGACTCATTGGGCACCTTCCCCATCCCTGACCTGCTGGGGCTGGAGCTGGAGTTTGTAGAACTCACACGCAACGGCCAGTTTATGTCCCTGTTTGTTAACACCACGGTGCCATAACGATAGCGGCACAGGAGTACCGGCCGTCCCGAGCAACCGCGCTCGAAAGCTCAAACACGGAGCATTACAAATGAGCGAGAAAACCGACAAGGCGCCACCGAACCCGAGCCGGCGACAGTTCATAGCAACAACGGCCGGGCTGGCGTCCGCGTCCATGGTTCCTGCAGCGCTCGCTGAGCCCGGGCAAGGCTCAAACGACGCCCTCGATCTTTACGATGTTGTTGTGATCGGCGGTGGCTTTGCGGGTGTAACAGCCGCGCGAGATGCCAGTTGGCGAGGTCACAAAACACTGCTGCTCGAGGCACGGCCACGGCTCGGTGGACGCACATTTACCAGCAGTTTCGGTGGGCACGATGGTGTGGACCTCGGGGGCAAATGGCTGGGTTGGTCGCAGCCGCACGTGTGGTCTGAGGTGATGCGTTACAAAATGCCCATCGAAGAGAGCGCTGCCGCCGCGCCAACGCATGCTGTGTGGATGGACCAGGGCAAACGGATTGAGGGCGACCCAGGCCAGTACGGTGCGTTGTTTCAGAACGCAGCAGAGGCCTTCTACGCGCAATCCCGCGCCGCGTTCCCTCGCCCGTTCGATCCGCTTTTTACCGATGCCATGGCAAAGCTGGACAACGTTACCGCTGCCGAGGCGATTGACGCTCTGGCACTGAGCCCGGTTGAGAAAGCGTTGGCGTACTCATTGGCCACGATCAATGGGCATTCGCATCCCGAGGAAAGTAGCTACCTGGATCAATTACGCTGGTTCGCCCTGGGCGATTTCGATGTAGCAAACATGTGGGACAACCTCGGGCGTTATCGAATAAAGGGTGGCACAAAAAGGCTCATCAATGCCATGCACGCGGACGGCAAAGCGCAGTTGCAACTGAATTCACCGGTCGCGTCGATCACGCAGAACGGTGCTGGGGTTGCGGTGAGCACCAAACGCGGCAAAGTTTATCGCGCTCGCGCGGTCATCGTAGCAGTCCCACTTAATTGTATCGCCGACATCAAGTTCAGCCCCGCGATTTCCAAAGCCAAAACCCGAGTTAGCACCGATCAACATACCGGCTCGGGAACCAAAGTCTACGTCCGCGTTAAGCGCGGTAATCCAATTATGATCGGGAATGGCACTCACGAGATGCCGTTGTGCTTTCTGTGGACCGAGTACGACGATCCCGACAGCCAACTACTGGTCGGTTTCGGTGCCAGCCCGCAGTTACTCGACATCAACGACGATGATGCCATTCGCGACGCGGTCCAGCGCTACCTGCCGCACGCACAAGTGATGGAGTCGTTTGGTTACGACTGGAATCTGGACCCCTACTCCAAGGGCACATGGTGTATGTATCGACCGAACGTCCTTACTCAGGATTTACGCGAGCTGCAACGCGCGGAAGGCAACGTATATTTTGCCGGCGCCGACATCGCAGATGGCTGGCGCGGCTTTATTGACGGCGCGGTGGAGAGCGGCATGCGTGTCGCGAGTGCTGTCGACCGCCAGCTCTCAGAGACTTAAACACGGAGAGGCGGACCGTCGACACCTGATTTGCTACTTCTCTACGTTGTACCCAGGCGGTTTGCCGCATGCCTGTATGACGAGCGCCCATTGTTTATCCAGGCGTTTCGGCGACACCGGCATGCGGGTTTTTACTGGCTGGGAGAACAGCGATACGCGGTACTCCTCAAGCATCCAACGGTACTGCGACAGCGCTGGGTACCGTAGCACCGGCGACAGGCGCGCATCCGCCAGTGCATCCAACAAATTCTCGTAACGGCGTACTAGTGGCGTGAGCTGCTCGGTCAACTGCTGGTCGCGCGCGTATGCCAGTTCGGCTCGCTCCAGGCGCCGCGCGAGCGCTTTGAAGTAGCGCGGGTATTCGCTTAGCCATTCGTGCGGTGTCGTCCGCAAGAATCCCGGCGACATCAGGCCATGGACCTGAATGCGGATATCGTTATCCATCTGCTCCCAGCGTGCCGGCAATTCCAGCAGCCGTAACCGCAACACATGCCAGTCGCTGAGCACCGTCGAAAGTAGGTCAAACATCTGCTCGGCGTTGTTCATCAGCTGGGCACGACGCAATTCAAAGCGTTCTACATACGCCTCACGATTTCGTGGCAATGCATCCTCCTCACTCACGAAGTTATCTCGGAACACGCGGAACACCAGATCATCCCCCAGGGAGGTTAGTGAGCCCAATGCCTGAGCCTGCAACACCATCTTCCGATCACCGCTGAAGCGCTGTTGTAGTGCCTTTACCTGCTGTGGCATAGCCAACATGCACAAGCGCGCGATGCCATCACGTGTGGCGTGCTCGGCAAACCGCTGATCACGGGACAGCGCCATGTCCACCGCCTTGCCCTGATCGAGCAACGTCGGATAGCACTGCACCGAAATATCCCCCTCGCTCACTTGCACTTGTGCGGGCAAAGCGCCAAAGTCCCACTCACGCAGGCCTGAGCGCTGCCATGCCGGACTAGGCGCAGGGCGCGCGGTTCGCGCATCGGCAAAGCGTCGTTGCAGGACGGCCAGATCGCGACCGCTGTCGAGCAATTTGCCGTCGCGGCCGATCACACACAGCCGCGGGTGCAGGTGCGGCTCAAGCGTGATGTCTGCAAACGCCTGCGCCGACAGGGCACAGCGAAAATGGGCGTTCAATGCATCGCATACCGATATTCGCAACGGCTGGGTGTCGAGCCGCACTTCATGTTCAATCGCCTCCAGCGTCTGCGGCAATGGCGGGAATGTCTTACGTAAACGTTTGGGCAGTCCGCGCAGCACCGCCACGATCGCTTCGCGCAAATACGCCGGCACCATTCGGTCCAGTTGATATTGCTTCAATTCGTGCAGCAGTAGCGCTGGGATGCGCAGGGTAACGCCGTCCTCCGCGCGGCCAGGTGCAAAGTTATATTGCAACTTGAGTATGTTGCCGGCTAGCCTGAATGTATCCGGGTAGGCAGCCGTACTTGCGCTTGGTGCTTCGGGGCGGCGCATGTCCTGAACATCCATATGCAAGAGCGCCGGCTGCTGCTTTTCCACCTTGCGCCGCCAGCGCTCGAACGCCCGCATAGAGGACATATCGGAGGGAATAAGCCGATCGAAAAACGCATACAACTCGCTGTCACTCGCCAGCACATCGCGCACCCGCAATTTGTGTTCGGTTCGCTCCAGTTCACCTCGCAGGCGCCGGTTGTGACGTCTGAAGCGGGCCCGTGAACGCGAGCGATCGGCCACCAGCGCCTCCTGGATAAACACGCCACGCGCTTCATGCGGCACGATCGGCCCGAACGGCACCCGTCGTTTTGAGTACACGGCAATACCAAACAGCAGCGCCTCTTCGAAGGCATCAACACGCCCGCGCGCCTCGTTCCAGTGCGCGCCGTAGTAGCGCTGCTTCAGCAAATGCCCACCTGCCTCCTCAAGCCAGGCGCGGCGGATACGTGCGGTGGTCATTGCAAAGGCGTGACTGATTTGTAGAATACTTGCCGCCATCACCCATCGCGGTCGGCGGGTGGCCAGTACCGAGCCGGGAAATATCCTAAACGACAACCCGCGCGGAGCATCATAGTTACGATCGTCAGCGCGCCGGCCCACGCGGTCGATAAAGCCGGTGAGTAGTGCGCGATGGATGTGACTTGGCGGCGCACCATGCGTATTGATGATCAGGCCCATAGACGGCACGTATTCGCTTAGCTGCCGGTGCAGATCGCGCCACTCCTGAATGCGGTGCCAGGACAAATAGTGCTTGCGGCACCACTTGCGCAACTGCGAGCCACTGCTTGCTCTACGCTTAAGTTCGAATGCGTGCCATAGATTCCACAACGACATAAAGTCGGAATCTTTTTCGATAAACACCGCATGTCCCTCATCCGCCTGCCTCGCCTTTCCTTCCGGGCGTTGGCGTGGGTCCTGCACAGATAGTGCGGCCACAACAATCAGCACTTCGGCGAGGCACTCACGCTCAGAGGCCGCCAGCAGCGCGCGCGCCAGCCGCGGATCCACCGGTAACCGTGCCATCCGCTCGCCCAACGCCGTCACCTGCCGCTCCTCGTCAACAGCCTGCAGCATTTGCAGCAGGCGATAGCCATCGCTGATCAGACGTCGATCAGGCGGCTCAACGAACGGGAACGCTTCGATATCGCCGAGCTTCAGCGCACTCATGCGCAGGATTACACTGGCGAGATTGGTGCGCACGATCTCAGGCTCGGTGAACGGTGCGCGAGCTTCAAAATCGTCCTGCGAATACAAGCGCACACACACGCCCGGCGCCACGCGCCCACACCGCCCCTTGCGCTGATCGGCACTGGCTTGTGAAATCCGTTCGATCGGCAGACGCTGAATTTTGCTGCGCCGCGCGTAGCGGGAGATCCGTGCGACGCCGCTGTCGATCACCGCGGTGACGCCGGGCACGGTGAGTGACGTCTCTGCGACATTAGTCGCCAGCACCACCCGGCCGGTGCCGGCTTTTTCGAATACCCGCTGTTGCTGTTCGCCGCTAAGGCGGGCGTACAGCGGCAGCACTTTTAGTTTGGGATTGTGCTTCTCCAAAAATCGCGTAGCATCTCGAATCTGTCGCTCGCCGGGCAGAAATACCAGCACGTCGCCGCGCTTGCCCTGCTCGGTTGCTCGCACAAGATCCAGCGCCTGGGCAATGGCCAGATTGTCGCCATCAGACGGAACATCGCCTGCGCCGTTGCCAGGACCATCAGCATGGCCATTGGCGTCGGCCTCCGTCTCAGGGGCGCCCGGGCCTTGCGCCTCATTGCCCGGTGCGTGGTAAATCACTTCCACCGGAAAACCGCGTCCGGACACCTCCACCACCGGCGCATTGCTAAAGTGCTTCGAGAATGCCTCCGGATCAATCGTGGCCGAGGTAACAATGAGTTTGAGGTCGGCTCGCCTGGGCAACAGTTGCTTCAGGTACCCCAGAAGAAAATCGATATTCAGACTGCGTTCGTGCGCCTCATCCACGATGAGTGTGTCGTAGCGCAACAGCAATGGGTCCCGACGCAGTTCGTTCAACAAAATGCCATCGGTCATCAACCGCACCCGGCAGCGCGGGCCGGTCTTATCGTCGAACCGAACCTGGTAGCCGACCAACGCAGGCTCGCTCAGCTCGCTGGCGATGCGAGCGCTCAAGGTGCGCGCGGCCAGTCGCCGTGGTTGCGTATGCCCGATATCACCTGCCGTGCCGCGACCCATACTCAGGCACATTTTGGGCAGCTGAGTACTTTTACCAGAGCCCGTTTCGCCGCACACGACTATTACCTGATGTTGTTCCAGCGCACTGCGAATATCCGCCAAACGGGCGACGATCGGCAACGCGTCTGGGAACGCAATATCCGGTGCGGATTCGCCACGAGCCCGACGCCTGGCGACCGACTTGTGCAGACTTTTTTGCAACCCGTCCAGACCGCGATCTACGGGTTTGCCTTGACGCACACGCCGGTGCAGGCCTTGCAAGCGTTTCCTGGCGCCGGGCTGATCCGCCAACATGGCAAGGTTGATCAACTGGGCAACGGCGTCCAGCCGGGTGGCCGACTCGGCCGTAGCCGAAGCGGGCGGTGTTGTGTTGGCCGAGGGAGTATCAGGCACGTCCATAAAATCGTCAGTTATAGGGACGCTGGGCGATTATCGCGCCGGAAACTCAATAGCGATCTGTGCCCCGCCCGAGGCCGCGCGACCGATCAACAACTGCCCGTCGTACAGACCAATAATCTCGCGCACGATATTCAGCCCGATACCGTGGCCAGCAACGCGCTCGTCGGCACGCACGCCGCGCTCGGTTAGACGGGACACATCATGCTCGGCAATCCCGGTGCCGTCATCGCTTACCTGCATGCGCAGTCCGTCGCGGCGACTTCGCTCACCGGCCAGCCGCTGCGCTTGAATATGCACGTGGCCCTTCGCCCACTTACTCGCATTGTCCATCAGGTTACCCAGCATCTCCATTAAATCGCCCTGCTCACCATAGAAGCAAGCGCCCTCTTGCACCTCAACGGTATACTCAAGCGCACGCTCGGCGTACACCTTCTCCAGACTGCGCACCAGTTGCTCAACCACCGGCAGCACCGGCACGGGCGCCTGCCCGAGACTGGTCGCGCCCCAGGCGGCCGCACGCTGCAGCTGATAGGCCACAATGTCCTGCATACGCTGCACCTGCTCGCGGACGGCACTCGCCACCTCCGCTTGCCCCGGCGCCGCGGCCTGCCCAGACGTTGGCGCTCTGGCGGTATGTGCGTCCACCGCGGTGCGGATCACCGCCAGCGGCGTCTTCAAGCTGTGCGCCAGATTGCCCAGCGTATCGCGGTAGCGCGCCAGCCGTTCGCGCTCGGCGTTCAACAAACCGTTCAGATTACTGGTAACGCCCTGAAGCTCGCGCGGGTAGTCATTGCCAAGTCGTGCGCGCTGGCCCTGCTCCACTGCGACAATCTCCTCTTCAACCTGGTGCAAGGGTTGCAGCACCCAGCGCACCAACAAGGCCTGTCCCGAGATAAGCATGATAATCAACGCGGCAAACCAACCAAACAGTTGTCGGCGAAAACGCGCCACCTGGGCCGCATATGGCGTTAGGTCTTCTGCCGCGGTAAACACAAACGGAATAATCGCCGAATCATCAAACTCCCACTCCACCCCAAGGCTGAGGGAGAACAAGGCCTCCTGATTCATCTGGATACGCTCAAAGGCCGTGCCGCCACTGGGCTGGATACGCACAGAGGGCAGATCACGCCCCACACTGGACGGGGAGCGCCAAATCGGCGTGCCGCCCGCGTCGTGAATCACACCGTACAGCCCCGAGCCGGGGGTTTCGAAGCGCGCTTCCGGCAGCGACTGAGCGATGGTCAGCGTTCGCTCATCGCCGACCGCTTCGGCCTCGGCCAACAACACAATCAACTGCACGTACAAGCGGTCTTCAATGGCCTGCTCCGCCGTATCGCGGAAAACAGTATCCAGCAAAAAGATGGTGGCACCGAAGAACACCAGCAGCAACGCCGAGACCGACAACAGCAGACGCGCGCTAAGTGAATACATGGCTAGTGGTGTGGCCCTCAAGATACTCAAGCGCTTGCGGTGCGCCTGCGAGGAAAATACCAGATCGGCTCAGGTCGCGGTGAAAAATCCGCTAGGACGGATCGGGCTTATTGGACGATTCGGCCGGCTCCGGCGCCCCGGGCGATTCAACCGACTCTGCGGCTTCGGGCGATTCTGCTATCTCGCCGCTAAGTTCCAGCGCGAATCGGTAGCCACGTCCGCGCAGCGTCTCAATCGGCTTCAGCGTATTGTTGGGGTCCAACTTCTTGCGCAGACGCCCGATAAAGACTTCGATCACGTTGCTGTCACGCTCGAAGTCCTGCTCATACAGGCTTTCGGTCAGCTCCGTCTTGGAGACCACTTTGCCGCGGCCCATCATCAGATGCTCTAGCACCCGGTACTCGTAAGAAGTCAGTTCCACCTCTTGCTCGTCAAGGCTGACAATCTGCGTGCGGCTGTCCAGCATAATCGGCCCGGCGCTGAGCACCGAACTCGCAAACCCAGCAGAGCGACGCAGCAGTGCCTGCACCCGGGCCAGCACCTCTTCCAGTTGAAACGGCTTAGTTACATAATCATCGGCGCCGGCTTCAAGCCCCGCGACCTTTTCCTGCCAGCGATCGCGCGCGGTCAGAATCAGCACCGGGTAGGATTTGTCCTGCTCACGCAGGCGTCGAATAATCTCAAGGCCCGAGAGCCCGGGCAAGCCAAGATCGATCACCGCCAGATCGATGGGATATTCGGTGGCGAAGTAAAGGCCTTCCTCGCCATCGCCGGCCTCGTCCACCACATAGCCGGCAGCTCTGAACTCGCCGGCCAGCGAGGTCCGCAGGGCGGCTTCATCTTCTACGATGAGTACACGCATAGGTGACGTCCTGTCAGGTAAGAAGCGTTACTGGATGCGGCCGGTGCGCCCGTCTACGCGCACCGTTCGCACACGGCCCTCGGCACTCAGTATCTTCACGTAGTGCATCGAACGCCCGTCCACATTGCGGGTCTCCGCGCGGATCACCTTGCCGCCGTACTGGGAGCGCACCTTAGAGACAGCCTGATCCAGCGATACCCGCGGGCGATCACCGCCGCGCTCGCGCTGCGACGGCCCGTAACCGCCGCGATCACCACGCGGCGCCTCGCGCATGAAACTGTCGGCATGCGGTGTATCGAACCTCATCGGGGCCAGTTTGCCTGCACCACGGTTGCTTTGACCTCGCTCGTCATAGCGCGAATACTCGCGCTGCGACGGTGCGCGGGAGCGCTCGGCACGACGCTCCTGCGAGCGCGCACTCTGGCGCTCGGCGCGCTGCGCCTCATACCGTTGTGCATGCCCCTTGTCATCGGGCCCGCTGAAGCGGGGCTTATCGGCCAGCGCCACGGCGGGCAGCATCTGCGCCCCCGCGGTCGCCAACGTCAAAACAGCGATGTAGATTAATTTCTTCATCCGATCCCAATTATGCGTCAAATTATGGTCGTCCCGCGAGTACATTGGTCGCGGTTCACCAAATTCAACCTTCGTACGGCGTTACCGTCACCTGCACAGCCACCTGCTCGCCAGGATGTTCGCGCGTGCGCGTTACATAATGGCGGCCATCATACTCGTAAGTGACCTTATATCCGTCCACCCGCTGCTCGCTGGACACCTGCGTGCGAGTCTCACAGCGCTGGACGGTACGTGCCTCCTGATACCCGTGATGATCGCCGCGTGTGCGCTCGGCCGCGACATCACGCGCAATCGCCGATCCCACCAGGGTGCCCAGCACGGTCATCGCATCGTTGCCGCGTCCGCTGCCGAACTGATGCCCAACCACACCGCCAATAATGCCACCGGCAATGGCAGCCGGGGCATTTCCGTTACGGCGACGGCTGCGATCCTCATACACCACCTCGTCCCAGCACTCCCGATGCGGGGTCTGTACCCGTACGGTGCGATAGACCGGCTGTACGTCCACCACCCGCGCATAGTCGTTAACCTGCGCAGGAGACTGCCCGTAGTCACCCTCATATTCTCGCTCGTAGCTGGTATTTTGATAGCCATCATCCGAGCGCCAGTCCGATTCATACTGCTCGCCATACCGGTCATTATGCTCTGCGCCAGACCGATAGTTGCGCTCAGCATTGGCGGCTTGGGTGCTCAGCAGCGCCCCGCCTGCGGTCAGTGCGATTACCAGTGTCCTGAACATCTTAGTTTCTCCTGAATGCCGTGTTCTGAAACGAATTCCGGGTCCAGTCAGCGGACCTTGCAGCAAAGCCTATGCTTCTCACTCTGAATCCGGCCTGAACACGACGCCCGCCAGGGCGCGCGGCCCGCCCAACATTCCACACCCGGCCAACGCCCGGGCGCGAAGACCGATGGCACCCTGGAGCGTGCCGGTCAGCCGATCATAGCGATCGCGCAATAAACTTCAATAAACTGATCTATTTAACTAATAAATATACTGTTTTTAAGTAATAAGGATATAACCAAACAGTCGCAAACAGCATCTAATGCATCGATATCATGGTGATCTACCGCTTGCAGATCCACTGAAGTATATTTCACTTCACATACAAGGTATAAACAATTGGATTACCTACCAATTTTTATGAACATTCGTGATCAGGTTAGCGTTATCGTCGGAGGTGGCCATATTGCCACCCGCAAGGCTGAGTTGGTCGCTCAGGCCGGCGCGCGACTCAGAATCGTCAGCCCGCAGTTCAGCCCGGCGATGCAGCGGGCTGCCGCACACCACGCATGGGACCTGATTCAGATGCCATTTTCTGGCGAGCATCTGGCGGGCGCTGCGCTGGTGATCGCCGCCACGGATGACCCTGCGGTTAACCAGGCCGTGTACCAGGCCGCCACGGCCATCCACACACCGGTGAACGTGGCCGATCAGACTGAGCTGTGTAGCTTTATCCTCCCAGCCATTGTGGACCGCGGCCCGGTGACTATTGCGGTCTCCACAGGCGGTGCATCCCCGGTACTGGCCCGCTGGATTCGTACCCGCCTCGAAAGCACCCTGCCGGCCTCACTGGGGTTGCTGGCCGATCTGCTCAAGCGCTTCAGGGGGCGACTGAAACAGCACTTTACCAACATCGACGCGCGCCGACGCTTTACCGAGGCCCTGATGGAAGGCCCGGTGAGCGAACTCGCTCTGTCGGGCCAGGTAGCGGCTGCCGAGCAAGCCCTCACCCGGCTGCTGGATGCGGAAACGGCCGCGGTGACCGCGCAACCTCGCGAAGGCGAGGTTTATCTGATCGGAGCCGGCCCTGGCGATGGCGACCTATTGACCTTCCGGGCTCTGCGGCTGCTGCAGCGGGCAGAGGTAGTGCTGTATGACCGCCTAGTTCCAGAGTCCGTACTCAGGCTGTGCCGGCGAGAGGCGCAGATGGTCTACGTCGGTAAGCAGGCGGGCGATCACCCAGTCCCACAGGCACGAATCAGTGAGCTACTGGTTGAGTACGCATCCGCCGGACGCCGCGTTGCCCGTGTGAAGGGCGGCGACCCCTTTATCTTTGGCCGCGGCGGCGAGGAAATACAGCACCTAAGCGATGCGGGCATCCGCTTTCAGGTGGTGCCCGGCATCTCGGCGGCCAATGGCTGTGCTGCCTACGCGGGCATCCCACTCACCCATCGTGACCACGCGCAGGGGGTAAGCTTCTGGACCGCTCACCACAAAGACGGAAATGTCGATTTGAACTGGCCGGCGCTGGCCGATCCGAGGCAGACTTTGGTGTTTTACATGGGCGTTGGTACGGCGGAGATTGTGTGCCGCGAACTCATCGCCCATGGGCTACCGGGTGACACCCCTGCTGCCATGATCGAACAGGGCACCACCGAGCACCAGCGGGTGATCACGGCTGACCTGCAAAACCTGCCAACCCGACTGGCGGGCGCGCAGGTGCGCTCTCCGGCGCTGATGATTGTGGGCCAGGTGGTGAAGTTACGCGATCAGTTACGCTGGTTTGAAGGCAATCGCCATTCGCAAGCGCCCGCGTTCCCCCAGCACCGCCTTAAAATGGACGCAAAGGTCTAACCCAGGCTCCCCGCGATCCGGCTGACGCTTGCCCGGCCGGCCGTTCTGTTTCATTCTTACGAAAACGCCCTAAGGGCGGCCGCACTCGTAATAATATGCAAGACGCCCCGGCAAATTGCCCACCGATAGCAGAACTGATCAAAAGTATGGTGTCGATTTCAGCGACAATCCCAGCGGATGCGCTGACTGCCGGCGTGCTCGGCACCGAACGCAGCGGCCACGGTGTGGTGATCCGCGAGGACGGCCTCATCGCGACGATTGGCTACGTGGTCTCCGATGCGCAGTCGCTTTGGATAACCACCAGCGACGGGCGCGTGGTGCCCGGCTTGGTGGTCAGCTACGACTACGAATCCGGTTTCGGGCTGGTGCGTCCGACCATGCCGCTCAACGCCCCGCCGGTGCCGCTCGGCAGCGCCAGCAACTTGCGGCTTAACGACCCGGTACTTGTGCTTGGCAGCCGCGACACCAGCGATGTGGTGTCGGCCCGAGTGGTCGCCAAGCAGGAGTTCGCCGGGCGCTGGGAATATGTATTGGACGAGGCCATCTTTACCGCGGCCACCCACCCCAACTGGGCCGGCACCGCGCTAATCGATCGCCACGGATCGCTGTGCGGGATCGGCTCGCTGTTGTTGCAGGGCCTGGAAACCGAGCGCGGCTCCGTCTCCGCGAACATGTTTGTCCCCATCGATCTAATCAGCTCCATCGTGGATGACTTGTGTGAGTTCGGCACCCGACGCGACCCAGCACGGCCCTGGCTCGGTCTGTTGGTGCAGGATGACGATGATGAGCTGGTGGTGGTGGGCATTTTCCGCGACTGCCCGGCCGAACAGGCCGGCTGTCGCCCCGGTGACCAGATACTAAGCGTGGATGGCGAACCCCTGAACGACCTTGCCCGATTGTTCCGGCGCATATGGTCGATGGGCCCAGCCGGTACACCCGTGCCGCTGAGCGTCATGCGCGACGGTAAGACATTGGATCTGAACGTCGTCTCAGCGGATCGCAACCTCTACTTTCATCGAGGCACCGCGCACTAATTAGTGAAGTCAAGGGTGACGCCCACCTGACGGCGATCTCGCCGGTGAACCCGACGCTAGCCAATCCGTTTCGGCATCACTTTTATCGCCGCCAGTAACAGCATCCCTAGCAGGACAGCGTGCAACACGAAGGCATTGCTGGCCCCTGCGCTGAAGGCCAGATGCCCTGCCCGACCACTCTCGGTCACCGCCGCGACCTCCGGGGCAAAGCCCTGCGCCTGCATCATCGCCACCACGATGGCGGTGGCGGCTGCCACACCCAGCACGTTGCCAGTATTGCGTGACAGGTTAATAAACCCAGCGACCACGCCGTAGTGACGCTTCTCCACTGAATCCAAAATAGAACTGCTGTTTGACGCTTGAAAGGTTGCGGCCGCAGTCGTCATCAGGACTGTGGCCAAAATGACAAACCAAAGCGGGCTGTCCGGGTTGAGCCGTGACAGTGCAAGCAGGCTGAGTACGCCCAGCGTAAGCCCGCTGTTGGCGACCACACGTCCGCCTAGTCGGTCCGCCGCGCGCCCCATCATCGGGCCCGCAACAGCAGTCGCCAGTGCAGAGGGCATCACAATCAACCCAACCTGGGCAGGCGAGTAGCCCTGTACGGCCTGCAGATGAAAAGGCAGCAGGAACCGCATGCAGGTCATGCCCATATACGTGAATACACTGCCGGTGGTGCCGATGGCGAAATACGGGTTACGAAACAGGCTCAGGTCCACCATCGGTGCCGCGACCCGCTGCTCGCGCCGGATAAACAGCCCCAGCAGCGCCGCAGACAGCACCCCAGCCCCAACGATGCCGGGTGAGGTCCATCCACGTTGTGAACCTAATGATAACGTCAGCAGCAAACACAGCAAAAACAGCGCCGACAATCCGGCCCCCAACCAGTCAAACCCGTGCGCTGTCGCCGGCGATCGGTGCGCCCGACGGGCCAGTGTCCATTGCACGACTAGCATCGCCAGCAGGCCCAACGCCGCACTGGCGTAAAACAACTTGCGCCACCCAAAGGCCTCGACGATAAACCCTCCTATCGCCGGCCCTAGGATGCCGGCCACGCCGACCACACCAATCTGAATGCCCAGAATGCGCCCGCGCTGCCCCTCACCGAACACGTGGGCGAGTATCGCCAGCGAGTTACCCTGGGTCATGGCCACCCCAATGCCCGCCACGATGCGTGCGCAAATAAGTACGCCAACACTGGGTGCGTTTGCGGCGAGCAGCGCGCCGGCAACGAACAGACCAAAGCCCGTTACATACAACGTCTTGCGGCCCAGGGTATCGCCGAGACGGCCCATTGGCACCAGCAGCGCGGCAATCGCCAGCCCATTGCCCACCACCACCCATTGCACGGTCGGCAAATCGGTGGCGAGCGCGAGCGCCAACGTGGGCAACGCGATCACGGTGGCGGCCGTGTCCATCACCAGCACAAAGATGCCAAACTGAATGGCCAGAAAAACGCGATGTTTATTAGCTGCCACGCCGCAGATACATCCCTTATCTTGGCGCTACCGACTGCACGAAGTCGTAGCTGGCCCTGAGTACCTCGCCATTGCTGGCCGGAGACAGAATGTTCCCCGCCAGTACATGTTGATTCGGCTCGTTTGAATTGCGCACTTGGTGCAAGTGCTTGTGCCCGCCCAGGCGTTGATAGAACTTCTTGATGCCCGGCACACTCAACACCCGGTCCGCCTCGCTATACAGCACCAGGGAAGGAACTGAGATGGATTCCAGCGCGGCACCGCGCACAATCGGCAATAGGCGCATCATCTCGCGGGCGGCCTCCATAGGGTAGCGCTTGGTCCAATACCGCGCGTGTAACGGGTTGGCCGGCGCGAATCCGCGAATGGGCCCTCGCAATAACTTGGCGATGCGTAATCCCAACGGCATGTTCAGCACCCATGCCGCCTTATCCGCAGGACCATAGTTGGGCGAAATCATCACCAGCGAGTGCATCGCCGGATGCGGGTGGGTGGCCGCCAGCCATGCGGCCAGCGTCGCCCCGGTGGAGCAAGCGACAATCAGCACTTTCTCGCCGATCCGCGTGGCCACCTCAAACGCCTGACGAGTATCGACCAACCAGTCCTGCACACTCGCCTCACCCAGTGCCTTCAGGCCGCGCCCATGCCCGCTCAGACGCGGATAGTAGGCATTCGCGCCCAACATACCTGATAAACGGCTGCTCAATGGCTGGGTCTCCTGTCGCGAGGCCGAAAACCCATGCAGATACAGCAGACACATCGGCGTGCGCTCGCGGGGCGTCCCAGCCCAACGAATAACCTTTTGAGTGCCCGAGCGAAGGTCGGCGAAGCGGGCTTCCTGCGCCGCCAACCATGCCTCGAGCGCACTAATGTCCTCAGGCACGCGGGCGAGCGGGGTTGGCGAACAGGCGGCTTGAGGCAAAATGGCGATATCCAAGGCAAACCAGCGCGCAAGTGTACCGAAACCCGCCTGGCGGCGCCGCCAACCGGGTGGTCCGGGCGCCACCTTGCCAGCATCACGGCTGCAACCGGGGTGAGGGTTCGCGGTCGTCCCAGCCAATCCGTATAATCGCGAGCTCTCAAACCAGCGCCTGGAAATCTTTCAATGACGTACAAACTTGTTCTGGTCCGCCACGGGCAAAGCACCTGGAATCTAGAGAACCGATTTACCGGCTGGAAAGACGTGGACCTCACAGAACAGGGTCGCACCGAGGCCAAAACGGCTGGCCAGCTGTTGCGCGACGGTGGTTTCCACTTTGATGCCGCCTACACATCGGTGCTGAAGCGAGCGATCCGAACACTGTGGATCATGCTGGACGAGATGAACACGATGTGGCTGCCAGTGGAGCGGCGCTGGGAACTGAATGAGCGCAGCTACGGCGCGCTACAGGGCCTGAACAAGGCCGAAACGACCGAAAAACACGGCGCCGAACAGGTGCACATCTGGCGGCGCAGCTACGACATACCACCGCCCGCGTTGACCGAGGATGACGACCGCCACCCCCGGTTTGATGCCGCCTACGCAAAAATCGATCCGGCGCTGCTGCCCGGCTCCGAATCACTCAAGACCACGCTGGAGCGAGTTCAACCCACCTGGGATAATGAGATTGCGCCGCGTATCCGGGCGGGCGAGCGTTTGATCATCGCGGCCCACGGCAACAGCCTGCGCGCAATGGTTAAGATGCTAAGCGGTGTGTCGGATGAGGATATTACCCAGTTAAACATCCCCACCGGCATTCCGTTGGTCTACGAACTAGATGAGCAATTGCGTGAGGTCAGCCGTGCGTATCTGGGCGACCCGGAAGCTGCACGCGCTGCCGCCGAGGCGGTCGCACGCCAATCTCGCGCCCGCAAACCGTCCTAGAGTTGCTGGCGGATATCCGCCCACAAACTGCGAAATGCCAGCGCGGCTGCGCTGTTGGGCGCATATGCCGTGGTGGGCATACGCGCAACGCCCATGCGCTCAATGTCGCTCGACAAAGGAATGGCCGAAGGTAGCATGCGCACGCGCGGGTCAATGGGCGCGTCCATAATGTTGCGGTGCATGCGCTTGCGCCGATCGCACATGCAAAAGTAAGGCAGCAACCGCGTATCTCGACGGTTGTACTTATCATGGCGGCCCAGAAAGTCCACCAGCTGGAGCAACGTGCGCACGGACAAGGTGGTGGGAATCACCGGCACCAGCAAAGCATCGGCGGCCTGGAAAATGCTCTCCGTCGCCAGTGAAATACCCGGCGGGCAGTCCAGAAACACATAGTCGTACTCCTCGCGCAACGGTTTCAGGCGCTTACTTAACACCTTTTCCGGCCGCGACATACGGGTGAGAATCAGGTCCAGTTTACGGTAGGAAAAATCCGCCGGCAGCAAATCAAGGTTGGCATGATCGGTCGCCTTAATCGCATCGGCAAGGTCGCGCCGGCCACGCAGCAGCTTCTTGCCCCCGCCTTTCACCTTGGCATGCACGCGAAAATAAAAACTGGCGGCAGCCTGTGGATCAAGATCCCAGATAAGCGTTCTCGCACCTTCGTTTGCGGCCAGAAACGCCAGATTCACCGCCGCCGCTGTCTTACCGACGCCGCCCTTAATGGCATGGCTGGCAAGTACTTTCATACGATATTGAATGTCTTCGCGACCCGTGCCTGGTTGGCCGGCCGATCGAAACGATCAAATTGTTTGGGCAGCTGCTTGAGCATGCGTTTGTTCTCGCGGCGCAGCGCCTTAATGAGCGCATTAATAGCCTTTTCGGTTTTGGGCGGCAACGCCTCGGCGGAACGCATACGTTCCCGGTACAACTCCAGTGTCTGCGCATGCACGCATAAATCCTGAAACTCACCCAACTGCGCCTGCAGATGCTTGAGCTCATCCCGCAATCGCTCAATCGCCTTACCCGGGTACAAACTGGCAAACGCTTCGACCAAATAACGCAGATGTTTGGCATCGATACGCAATCGGTGCAACCGCGCTTGCGATGAGCGCTTGCTGATTGCCCGACCACGCTTGCAGAGTTTGTTGTACGCACGGCCGATACGCGCATCGGCGAAACCGCGCACAGGCAGATGCGCCAGCTTCAAACGGGTGCGCCTTGGGGGCGGCGCCTCCAGATACTCGCGCCAACTGCTCACCCAGCGCTGCCAACGGCTGGATTGCATCTGTTTTTCCAACCCCGTATAGGCTACCGCCTGCTCGTGTTCCAGGAACGTGCGCAGCAACTCCAGCGACGCGCGATAACGCGGCGAAACCAGGTCCGCGTAATCGTCAAAGCGCTGCAAAAAAACATCGCAATCACGCGCCGGGCCGGTAATCTCGCCCACCCAGCTTAACTCGCGGGAGTAACGTCCTAACACTCGCTTGGGAAAGACATCCTCCAGTGTACCCAGCAATGTCCTTTGACGACGAACCGCCACGCGCAGATCGTGCAGAAACTCCGAATCCGCGCAGTCACGCACGCCCGGAATATTTGCGACTAACACGTGTTGATAGCGAGCTAACAGTTGCCGGGCAGCCGCATCGCTACGCTGATCGCACAGCAGACTAACTGTGGGGCGCGCGCAGTACTCCCCGGGTGCCCGACCACGTGCCTGCAGGGCTACAGTTAGCAGATCTTCGCGCGCCCGTACCAGCGCAAACTGCTTGCGCAGCAGGCGTGCCGCTTCATCGGCATAATCGCCGTACCCACGCAGAGGCTCTATCCGAAGGCGTCGCGATAACACGCTTCGGGCGCGCGAACCATTGCGAATGAGACTGTCAGTCTCAACATAGGTCCGTGCCAGCACCTTGCCGCTGTCCGCGTCCAGCAGTTCCATCAAAAACCCGTCGCAGCAGATAATCGCCTGGGGTAACAGCGCGCGCGGCTCGGTCACTTTGCCCAGATGTTCGCGGAATGAGCCAGCGGGTAGTTCGCGGGCGAACTGTGGTGACAGCACATCCGGCAGCACCCGCAGCACGCCACCAGCGTTCAACGAGCGCCAAACCAACTGCGTGCTGGCACCATCTCTACGCTCCTCTAGCGCCTGTCCGGCTTGAAACAATCGCCAGTCAAACGTGTCGAAAAAACACCGTTCGCGACGGAACGACTGCCCTTCGTTCAAGCGGAAACGCTGGCGCAAACAAGCCCCCACCTGGGCTGGTTCAATATCACCAGGCAACAGATACTCAAAATTCATTCGCTGTGGGTCACTACTCTTACCCGACGACCGTACTCACTGAACCCGGTCGTTTTCGCTATTGTTTTCTGCCCACTCCGTTGGACACCCCCCCCTGCAGCGATCCAGCCTCAACTGACCCGTGTCAGTCGTATTTGAATCGAAATGGGTCCTTTTTACGGTACTTTTTCTTTGGCTTTTTGGCACGACCGCGCGCCGCCTTAGCTCGCCGCTCAGCCAGCGCAATCATCAACTCCTGCGCGCCCAGCTCATCACCCTTGGCCCTTGGCTTGCGCTGCAGATAGGCCCCATCCGGTTGCATGTCCCAAGCGGAGCGCTGATCGGCGAGTTGTACGTTAAACATCAAACGCAACGCCTCGCGCGAATCGGCGTCGGACGGGTCGATCGGCACGACAACCTCTACCCGTGATTCCAGGTTTCGGCGCATCAGATCAGCCGAGCCGATATAAAACTCCTCGTCCCCAGCGTTACGAAAATAAAAGACCCGCGAGTGTTCCAGGAAGCGGCCGATAGTGCTGATCACCTTCACGTTCTCGCTTAATCCGGCAATTCCCGGGCGCAAGCGGCAACTGTCGCGCACAAACAGCTCAATTTTGACCCCGGCCTGCGAGGCCTCATACAACGCCCGAGTAATATCCTGGTCTTCCAGAGCATTGGTCTTGAAGCGAATATGCGCCTGCTCATCGGCGTGTGCATGGCGGCACTCACGCTCAATTTTCTTTAGTAGCAAGCGCTTAAGCCGGTGCGGCGCAACGATCACCTTGCGATAGCGCAGCGGCGAGGCGTAGCCGGTAAGGTAATTAAACAGCTCGCTGATGTCCGCGCCAACATCTGCATCGCAGGTTAGCAGCCCCAGATCGCTGTACTGGGTTGCGGTGCCTGGATGATAGTTGCCCGTGCCGATATGCGCGTACCGGCGAATGCCATCAAAATCGCGTCGCACCACCAGAATGAGCTTGGTGTGAGTTTTGAGCCCAACCACACCGTAGGTAACATGGATGCCTACCTCCTCCAGACGCCGCGCCCAGCGGATATTGGCCGCCTCATCGAAGCGCGCCTGCAACTCCACCAGCACCGCCACCTGCTTGCCGTTGCGGGCAGCATTAATCAAGTACTGGATAATATTGCCTTCCGCCGAGGTACGGTAAAGCGTCATCTTAATCGCGAGAACTTTCGGATCGCTGCTGGCATTGCGCAGAAACCGCTCAACCGACGTGCGAAACGATTCGTACGGATGCTGCAGCAACACCGGCCCGCCGTCGCGAATCACCTGAAACAGTTTGCGCGGCTCCTGCGCCAGACGCGGATGATCGATCGGGCGGTGTGGCGGGTAGCGTAGGGCAGGAATATCCAGATTAGCAATCTGAAACAGGTGGCGCATGCTCATCATGCCGCCCACGTCAAACACGTCCGAGGCCTCGACATCCAGCTCAGCCGCCAGCCGATCGCGCTGGCTCGCGCCCATGCTCGCATCCACCTGCAGGCGCACAATGGGCTGGAAGCGACGAGATTCCAACTCCGTCTTGATCTGCTCCAGCAAATCCTCGGCGTCTTGCTCCTCCAGTTCCAGCCGAGCATTACGCGTCACGCGAAACAGACTGCACGAGTCGATCTCGAGTCCCGGAAACAGCAAATCCAGATTGTTCGCCATGATGTCTTCGAGCAGCACAAAATAGTGGCTGTCGCCCACCTGTTGCAGGCGTGAGGCCACCCCGTCGATGACCGGCACCTTCACCCGTCCCAGCCGCGCGTCCTTCTCGCCAGGAAAGCGCACCGTGGCGAGCAGATTCAGCGCAAGATTGGAGATGAACGGGAACGGATGCCCAGGATCCATCGCCAGCGGGGTGACGACCGGAAAAATCGTATCGATGTAGTGCTGGCGCAGCTGGTGCTGCTGATCAGAGCTAAGGTCAGCCCACTTGAGAATCCCGATATCAGCGGTGCGCAATGCTCGCAACACCTGACCCACCACCTCCTCGCGCTCGGTCTGAATGCGGGTGATGGCACTGCGGCACGCATTCAGTTGCTGCGCCGGCATCAGCCCGTCAGGCGACAAGCGTCGGTGTCCGGCCAGCATCAGATTGCGTAAGCCGCCCACGCGTTTCATAAAAAACTCATCGAGATTGCCGCTGACGATCGCTAGAAAGCGCACACGCTCAAGCAGTGGTGTGCGCGGGTCCTGTGCTTCATGCAACACGCGTCGGTTGAACTGCAACCACGACAATTCGCGGTTCAGATACCAGTCAGGCGAGTCAAGGTTATAATCCGCGGCAGATGATGGCCCTGCGCCCTGCTCAGCCACCATAGGGTGGTTTATCACCTTCGCGCGGCCTGTTTGAATAGCGTCTTTCTTGCCGGGCGGCGAATCCTTGGCGGTCACGTCGGCTCCGAATTCTCTTAAATAGGATTCTGCAAGCGGAACTTGTCAACATACCGTCTCAGCGGTTCTTGCGCAAGGACCCTCTCAGCACTGTGGCGATGCCGCAAAAAATCGCCTCACAACCCTCGAAATTCCGCTTCGCTTGCGCTAGAGTCGAAAGTGTGAACTGGCGCCCACTTCACCTGAAACGAGAGGTCTGCCTATGCTTGGAGAAAGTCACGATCTAGTGGACGAATTTCCTGAACACAAAGAGCGCATTCTTACGCTCAAAGATAACGACCATAACTTCGCCAAACTATTCGATGATTATCACGTTATTAACGCTGAGGTCATTCGTATTGAACAAGGGTTGGAAACACCAGCCGATCTCTACACGGAAGAACTGAAGAAGAAGCGACTGCTGAGGAAAGATCAGCTGTATCGCTTGCTGCACAACTAGCAAACGACATCGCGGTGGCCCGGGCGGCTACCCGGGTCATCGAGACACTCAACCTACCCTCACCCCACCAGCGCTGATCACGCAGGATAAATATGCTTACTGAACTTTATGTGCCTAACTCCACAGGTCGATGTGTCGTGCGTGCTCGCCAACGTGCCCTCCTCGCCGCCGTTGTAACTGCTGCGATTGCCCTTGGTGGCTGTGGCGGCAGCACCGCCCAGAACCCTGCCGACGCTGATACGCCAGTGGCCTCTGTGCGTGACGTGCACAGCTTCTCCAACCCGCATGAGGTTCGTGTCAGTGCGCTCGCACTGGACCTAACGGTGGATTTTCGACGCCGTCAGCTAACTGGCACTGCCGCGTTATCGCTGGAGGTGGTTACGGATGAGGCTCGGCAACTGGTGCTGGACACCCGGGACCTGCGGATCCGCCAGATTCGCGATGCGCGTGGATCAACCCTGCAGTTTTCGCTGGGCCGCAACGACCCCTACCTGGGTCAGGCGCTGAGCATCACCTTGCCTACCGGCGTCAATCAGGTCTTTATCGACTACGCCACCTCACCGGCGGCCACCGGGCTGCAATGGCTGGCGCCGGAGCAGACTGCGGGCAAGCAGCAACCGTTTTTATTCACCCAGTCGCAAGCCATTCATGCGCGCAGCTGGATCCCCCTGCAGGACTCCCCAGGGGTCCGCGTAACCTACTCGGCCCGAATACGCACACCGCCGGATCTTCGCGCCGTGATGAGCGCAGACAACGACCCGCGCAGCCCACTGGATGGGGACTACAGCTTCGTCATGCCCCAAGCCATACCGCCCTATTTGATCGCCCTGGCAGTGGGTAACCTGCAAAGCCAGTCGATGAGCGCGCGCACGGCAGTGTACGCAGAGCCGCAGATCCTGGCCCGCGCCGCCGCCGAGTTCGATGACACCGAGCAGATGCTGCAAGTTGCCGAACGTTTGTACGGTGAGTACCGTTGGGATCGTTATGACCTGCTGATCCTGCCACCCAGCTTTCCGTTCGGTGGGATGGAAAACCCGCGCTTGTCGTTCATAACGCCCACCGTTATTGCCGGAGACAAAAGCCTCGTCGCGCTCATTGCTCACGAGCTGGCGCATTCATGGTCCGGCAATCTCGTCAGCAACGCCACCTGGCGGGACTTGTGGCTCAACGAAGGCTTTACCACGTACGTGACCTCACGGCTGATGGAGGGCGTTTTCGGTCAACGCCGCAAGGCCATCGAAGACGTACTGGAATTTGAGTCGTTGAAACAGGAGTTGCGAAGCCTGGCACCCGAGGATCAGTTACTGGCCATCGATCTCACCGGGCGCGACGCAGACGACGTATTCTCCGATGTCCCCTACGTGAAGGGCGCACTGATGCTGGTGGAGCTGGAGCACGCCCTGGGGCGCGACACCTTCGATAAGTTCTTACGCCGCTACTTCGACGCCTTCGCGTTCAAGAGCATCGACACCGCCACGTTTATTGGCTACGCGCTGGATCATCTGCCTGACACCATTGCCGGGATGCCCACGGCCAAACGCCTGCAGCAATGGATTTACCAGCCTGGGCTGCCGGATGGCTTTATTGAACCCAAGTCTGATGCTATTGCCCAGGTGGGCGACTGGCAGCAACAGTGGCTGGGCGGCAAACTCGGGCTGACGCAGATGCCCGTGTCCAACTGGAGCATCCACGAGTGGCTTTACTTCATCAACACATTGCCGCAGGACATTAGCGAGCTGCGTTTAAAAGCACTGGATAACGGATTTAATCTCACCGACTCCAGCAACGCGGAGATCACCCACAGCTGGCTGGTTCAGGCCATCCGCCACAACTATCAGCCCGCGTTCGCCCGATTGGAGGACTACCTACTCACCATCGGCCGCAACAAACTAGTCACCCCGTTGTACAAAGAACTGATGAAAGATCCTGAGCACAAGCGGTTCGCCGAGGATATCTATCGTCGCGCCCACGCGGGCTATCACCCACTTACCCGCTCCGCCGTAGACGCCATTATCTCTGGCGAGCCCCGCTCATGAGCCCTGGGCGGCGCGCCGGCAATGAGTGAGGCATTTAGCCCCAGCGGTATCATCACGATAACGACCGACTTCGGCCACAAGGGCCCGTTTGTCGGCACCATGAAGGGCATGATGCTGCGCGGGCTGCCGCAAGCGCAAATTGTCGATCTCACCCATGAGATTTACGTGCACTGGCCGGCCGAGGCAAGCTTCTGGCTGGGACGGGCCTATCATTACTTTCCACCCGGCACCGTTCATGTGGCCGTGGTCGACCCGGGCGTCGGCACCGAACGTGACGTGCTGGTCATGCAATACGATGGCCACGCCTTCCTGGCACCCGACAACGGCTTGCTGGGACGGCTTGCGGATGCGCACGGCGCGCGCGTCTACCGGCTGGACCCGCAGATGTTGAGTGCTCACGGCATCGGCACACCAAGCGCCACCTTCCACGGACGGGATTTGTTCGCGCCGCTGGCAGCGCTGCTGGCAGGCGGGCAGTGCCGAATGCAGGACCTGGGCGCGCTCACTGAAGACGTGGTGCCGTGCTGGCTTGAGGATCCCGTTGTTCAGGACGGCAAGATCAGCGGCACGGTAGTAACGGTGGACGGTTTTGGCAATCTCATCACCAATATCGATCAGCAACTGCTGAGCGCGTTTGGCCAATTATCCGTGCTGGTCGGGGGACACCGCATGGGCCTGCGCCGTACCTACGGGCACGCCACTCCGGGCGACCTGCTGGCACTCGTTAATTCGTTCGACGTGCTGGAGATTGCCTGTGCCGAGGGTGACGCCGCCGAACGCTTGGGTCTCGGCCGAGGGGCGCCGGTGATCGTTACTGCTTGCTAGCACCCTTTTGGGGGTCTGCCTCGCGATGACCAAACAGCATCGTCACGTTAATCCGGCGGTTTTCGTATCCGTCCGCGAAATGCACAGTATCCGTGCGGTGGAACAGATCCGAATTAAACAACACGACGCGGTTCTCTCGATAAGGTACCCGATGGCGCTGCGCACCACTGCTGCGCAGGAACTGCGCGATTCTGGCCTGGGCGCTGTCGCTGGCTGAGTTGTATTCAGCAAATCCCCAATCCGATGGCGCCTCTCGATCCCATACCAGCAACCCGCCCCGGGACGGGTCCATACACGCGCTGTCCTTGGTGAGCCAGAAATTCACATTGACCGCGGCAAAATCCGCATGCATCTCAATCCCCTCTGGCGATTGGTTGTCGTATTTGTACGCCCATAACTGGGTCAGCGGATGCTGTTTGAAAATGCCAGGCAGCGCGGCACGCAACTCCGCCGCAATCTGCAGCAGCAACGGGCAGTGAAAACCTTCTTCAAGGTACGCACCAAGGTAGCCGTTCGCATGATGAAAGTCGTACCAAATACACGAACGCAGACAATACTCACGCAACGCCCGTAATGCCTGTGGTCGCAGCAACTCATCGAACCAACCTAGACCGGGCTCGCGTGCAAAGTACTCCCGCTCAATCGCGTCCCGATCGAGGGCCGGGTTCACCGCGCCGCCAGCCAGCGCCGGGGCCGGCTCAAGATGATTCAGCCGGTTGTAGTGCCTGGCCATCCGAGGCAGCCATTTGGGCGGAATCGCAAATGGCTGGCCACCCGCCAGGTCGCTCGGCACCTGCTGCAACACCCCAGCAATATCTTCCCGAGCAGTCCTCGCCCACTTGCCCCCGAGGTTATGTGCGCTCAGATAGTCTATCTGCGCCAGATCGTGTACCAGCTTGGCACGCGTCGTGCGAGTGAATGTAAACAGCGATGAGGGCTTCGCCACCGCATGCGCCGACAGGGCGGTGCCGAAGCGCTCATCGGACGCAGCCTTCGCGCAACTGTCTGCTGGCGCTGTTGGCGCCAATGCGGAGGCGCGGCGGCGAATCAGAGCCTTCCCGAACGCGCGCGCAGCCGCTTCAATCTGACCGCTGAGTTTTAAGGACATACCCAACGAACGCCACACCTCGCCGTCATCCGGTGCCAATCGATGAGCCTGACGCGCCAGCGCCAGCGCCTGATCAAACTGATGCAGCTGCCGCAGCGCCCGAGACTTATTCAACAAGCTGTCCAATTCCTCTGGTGACAGCGCCAACGCACGATCGAACCACACCAATGCGCCCGCGCGGTCGCCCTGCTCCAGCAGCGCCCGACCCAGCGCATTCATCAGCGCAGTGTCACCCGGGGCCAGCGCGTGAGCCCGGGTGTAACAACCAACCGCCCGTTCAATCGGCGCGGGCCCGCTCGAGCCGTCGGTCTGCCCCGCCGCCCGCTGGTGCCAGATATTGCCCAGCCGCTGCCAGGCCTGAGCATGCTCGGGCTGCAGCTTGAGCGCGCGCTCGAAACATTGCGCAGAGGCCTCCAACTGATGCGCGGCCAGATGTAAAAGCCCCAGATTGTAGTGCGCGTCCGCGTTTTGTGGCGCGAGACGGATCGCCTCCTCAAACCCGCGTTGCGCACGATCGACCTGACCCAAGGCCTTGTGTACCAGCCCTAGGTTGGCCCACGCCGCCGCATTGCCTGGCGATTGTGCTATCACTTCCTGGATCAACCGAGCTGCACGCGTATGCTCGCCCTGCTGGTGGGCGATTACCCCCAAGTAATGCCGCGCATCAAGTTGCTCCGGCACCTGCGCAAGTACTTGTGAGTACAGCGCAGCTGCCGCGTTGAGGTCGCCTTCGGCATGCAGCGCCAACGCCCTTGCCAACGCAGCCGCCGGCTCAAACTCACCCGCCATGTTGTACTATCCGCCATGCAGTTTCGGTCGATACGGTAGTGTAGCCATATGAGAGCGGCTCTTTCAGCCCCAATGTCGCGGCCTACGCGATTCCTGACGCCACGCAGCAGGCTTGCGGCGGCGTTGCTGTGCCTGATGGTGAGTGCCCCCAGTGCTGGGGCCGATCTAAACTCCGGTAGCGCCAGCCGCTTTGCCGAGCTGGCCCTGGCGTGCGTGCACCGCGAGTATCCCAACAAGATCGCTCATGTTATGCAAAGCGATGAGGACTTGGTGCCACCGCGCAAGCTTACGCCGGCGTTCTATGGCTGTTACGACTGGCATTCGGCGGTTCATGCGCACTGGTTGCTCACCCGCATCGCCCGCAGATTCCCCAACAGCCGCGTCGCCGCGCCCGCACTTGGCGCACTTGGACGCAACCTGACCGAGAGCAACATCGCTGGCGAAATGCTGTATCTAACCGGCCCTGGGCGAGTGAGTTTCGAGCGCCCCTACGGGCTTGCTTGGTTGCTGGCGTTGGCAATGGAGTTGCGTGAATGGGACGACCCTGGGGCACGCACCTGGCGCGCCGCACTCGCGCCACTGGAGCGCGAGGCCGCCGATCGTATTCGCAAATGGCTGCCTGTGCTGCACTATCCGATTCGCGCGGGTGAGCATTCCCAAACGGCCTTTGCGCTGGGCCTCATCTACGACTGGGCGCGCGAAGCCGGCGACAAATCGCTGCTGAAGCTGATCCGCACGCGCAGCACCCACTACTACGGCAGTGATCGCGACTGCCCACTGCATTACGAGCCGTCAGGACAGGATTTCCTATCCCCGTGTCTGGCGGAGGCGGATCTGATGCGACGACTGATGTCCAGCGAAGATTTTGCACGCTATCTGGGCGCATTGCTGCCACGCATTTCGCTGGATGGCGGCGATAGCTGGCTGCCCGCTGCCATCGTCACCGATCGCTCCGACCCGAAACTCGCCCATCTGGATGGCCTTAATCTTAGCCGCGCATGGATGCTGGAAGGCATCGCCAGCGCGCTGCCCCCGACGGACCCACGCCGAGGCGGCTTGCGGGCGGCAGCCGATGCGCATCGCGAAGCCAGTTTGCCGGCAGTGACCGACACCCATTACGAGGGCGGCCACTGGCTGGGCAGCTTCGCCACCTACCTTGTCACGGGGCGCGGGCTACCTGCGGTGAACACTCACTAACCAGCGTTGCAAGCCCTGCGCAGCTGACGCGGCCCAAGGGCACACTTAGCGCGCCATCTGGCTGTGCTCAGCGGGCGCGCCAGCCAATGCATCCGCCAGTGCGAACACATGCGTGTCAATGGCCCCCATTTCGCGCAGGCTGGCGGCCAGTCGTAAGACGTAGTCCAGATTGCTCCCGCTGGGGCCATGCGCACGCTCAACTTGCCGCGCGATCTGCCTGATCGATGCCGGGCCCAAGTAGTGCGCGTTGCGCTCATCGGCCACATACAGCAGCCCATCGACATGATGACCATCGCGCAGATTCACCGGCACCACATGTCGCTGATAACCGTCCTTTTCACGGTGGTCCAGCGCGCTCAGCACTGGGCCTGCGTGCTCAGGGGCAAGCTGATATGCCCGTCCCCAGCACCGCGCGTCGGTGTGCGGTTGCAGCGTCACCACTCGACCGGGTTGTCCAGGCACACCACGATGGTCGCTGGATCCTTGCCAGAAACGACGCTCCCAGCCGAGAACGTAACCGTCCTGAGCCTGCACAAAGGGAAAATCTGGGCGCCAGATAAGCGAGCCGTAACCAAACACCCACGCCGGTTGCGCCAACGCACCGCTCACGCAGCGTCCGCCGACTCCGGCGTCACCAACACATGCTCGGGCGCTGTGATGGCATCCGACGAGCTTTGTTGTTCGGGATCAGGCCAGGCGCTCAAAACGGCCTTAATCACGGTGGCCAGCGGAATCGCAAAGAACACCCCCCATAGCCCCCAAAAACCACCGAATACCAGTATTGCCACAATAATGGCGACTGGATGCAGGTCCACCACCTCACTGAACAGCAACGGCACCAGCACGTTTCCGTCCAGTGCTTGCAGAATGCCGTAAGCGATCATCACCCAGTAGAACTCGGCGGTCAGGCCCCATTGAAAGAAGGCCACTGTCAGCACGGGCACAGCAATAGCAATGGCACCCACGTAGGGAATCACCACTGACAGCCCGGTGAGCACCGCCAGCAACAACGCGTACTTCAACCCAAGAATCGCGTAGAGGCTGTAGGCCGCCAGACCCACGATCAGTATCTCCCAAATTTTGCCACGTACGTAGTTGCCAATCTGCCCATCCACTTCCTGCCACACACGGGTTGCCAGCTGACGATCGCGAGGCAAAAATCGCTTGAACCAGTCAAGGATCTTGCGTCGGTCGCGTAGCATGAAAAACACCATCAGGGGCACCACAAACAAATACACCGCCAGTGTCAGCACCGTGAGCACCGAGGATAAGGAAAACGACAGGATACGCTGTCCGAAACTCAGCAGTTCCGTGCGCAACTCGGTCACAAACCCTTCAATTTGCGCCACGGTAAACAGCTGTGGGTACTCATCTGGCAATTGCAGCAACAGGCGTTGGGCCTCGCCCATCATGGCTGGAATCTGCTGGAATAAATCGGTCAGCTGACGCGACATCGGTGGCAAGATGCCAAACACTAGAAAAAACATGGTGCCCACGAAGCACAGGAACACAAAGGTAATAGCCAACAGGTGACGCACGCCCTTGGCCTCCAGCCAGGCCACTACGCTCTGCAGCAAATACGCAAACACGATCGCCACCAGCAGAGGCGCTGCTACCGAGCCGGCCAGATAGATGCCGCTCGCCACAAAGGCGATCACCAAGACAAGAATCACCACCTGCGGATTGGACAGGTGGCGCTTGAACCATGCTGAGAATGGATTCATGTGCGCTGGGGATTCCACGGTTGTTTAACTCAGGGGGTGAGCGCGTAAGATATATTCACCATAATGATCACTTTCTGTAAAGTCTGCTCGTCGGCCTTTTTTACACTGACTGAGGGTACACTGATAGATGTAAAATTGGGTAGCACGCAAATCATGTACTTAGACATTAGGCATGGCGTTTGCATACAGATACGCATCTGTAGAGTGCAGCCAGGAGCGCAAGAGCATTATGGAACGACGTCTCAACACTCGATATCGTGGTAGCGGCACGGTATACATCTCGACCGGCGGGCACGGGCCCAAGCGGTTTGATATTGGCAATCTGAGCGCCCGCGGGGTATTCGTGTTGTCAGACGGCTATGCCCTGCCATTAGACACGGCCGTCGATTTGGTCTTCGTGGTGAACATCGGCAAGGTCATCAAGATCTACCATCGTAAAGCCATTGTGGCTCACCGCTCTCGCCATGGCATGGGCATGTTGCTGCATCGCACCGTACGCCAGGGCCTGCAACCCGACATCAAAGTCTACCCTTAACGCACTCGCGCTGATGGAGGGCCCATCAGCGCGGGTTGCTCAGCCAGACCATCGCACCCCGTACCGGATACGCCGGTTGATCAATCCTGGTTACGGCTACCTCGGGTATACCTGGGTACCGTCCACCCAGGTCGCCGACACTTTCGTGTTCCGCACTGCCGTTGGCGGCATCTCAAAGGGATCAACATCCACCAGAATGAAGTCCGCCGCCTGCCCTCTAGCCAAACGCCCGACATCATTCTCCTCAAACGCCGCGAACGCCGCATCACGCGTAAATGCGCATAACGTCTGCTCCATGGTGAGCTTTTCATCCGGTTGCCAGCCGCCTTCCGGTTTGCCGCTTGCATCTGCCCGCGTCAGCGCCGCGTAGATGCCCAAAAACGGGTTAGCCGGCTCGACCGGAAAGTCTGATCCCGCCGCGATAACGACGCCAGCCGCCAGAAACTTCTGCCAAGCGTAAGCGCCGCGCAGCGCCGGCGCGGCAAGCCGCTTCTCAGCCATCCACATATCACTGGTGGCGTGGATCGGCTGCATTGCCGCGATAATCCCCAGTGTTTTGAAGCTGGCAATATCCTCAGGATGAACGATCTGTGCGTGCTCGATGCGATTGCGATGCACCAGTGATGGGTGTCGGCCTTGCGCCTGGGCAAAGGCGTTCAACACCTGCCGGTTGGCGGCATCCCCAATCGCATGCACATTCACTTGGAACCCGCGCGCCACCACGCCTTCAACCAACGCATTCATTGCCTTGTCCTCAAAGAACGCCAGGCCCCGGTGGGACGGCTCATCCTCATACGGCTCCAGCAATGCCGCGCCACGGCTGCCGAGAGCGCCATCTGCGTATAACTTAACGCTGCGTACGGTCAGGCGACCATCGCCCTCGCCGATAATCGGTTCGTCGAGCAAATAACGACCCTGCTCAGACAACATGCCATATACGCGCATCGGCAGACGATTTTCGCTGGCCATCGCGCGATACATCGATAACTCCCGCGCCCCAATACCGGCATCGTGCACCCCGGTGATACCCAGTGACACTAGTTCCTGCAACGCCAGTTTCATCGCGCCGCGGTCCTGCACATATGAGGGCGCCGCGATGTGCACCTCCACTAGCTCAGCGGCCCGATCGACAAACACCCCTTGAGGCTTGCCGTCGGCGTCTTTCACGATGCGCCCACCTTCGGGGTTGGCCGTGAGATCGGTGATCTTGGCCAGCTTCATCGCCAGTGAATTCGCCCAGGCCGCATGGCCATCAACCCGCCCGAGCCACACCGGGCGATCGGGCACGACTTCATCCAGCATCGCCGCCGTCGGGAATCGGGCCTCTGGCCAGAGCTCCTGGTTCCAACCACGCCCCAGAATCCAGGTTTGCTCCGGATGTCGTTGCGCATACTCGCTCACCCGTGCCACGGCCTCGTCGGCGCTGCGGACCCCCTCCAGGTCCACGCGCTGACGCGCGCGCCCCAGCGACAAGACATGCCCATGGGCATCGATTAGCCCCGGCAGCAGGACTTGCC
>CBDUQI010000047.1:0-31751 GCA_965369325.1 uncultured Gammaproteobacteria bacterium | reverse complement strand
GCTCTATGGTGGGCCGCGTCGGTCCCCTCGCGACGGTTAGCCGTGAACTCCGTCAGGCCCGGAAGGGAGCAGCGGTAGCGGTGACGCCGGGTGCCGGGGTGTGGCTGGCGCGGGCCGCCTCCATCTGGCCCGCGCTCGGATGGGTGACAGCTTCACCTTGTTGAGTACACCGCCTCCCGCACCCGGCGTGCTACATTACACACTTGATCAAAGCGACATACGGCGAACAGTTTTAGATGAGCTATCTGGTGTTGGCGCGCAAATGGCGGCCGAAAGACTTTTCCACCGTGGTGGGCCAGGAGCATGTGCTCAAAGCCCTGATAAACGCGCTGGATAACGACCGGCTGCACCACGCGTTTTTGTTCTCCGGTATGCGCGGGGTGGGTAAGACCACACTGGCCCGCATTTTGGCCAAGTGTATTAACTGTGAGGCGGGTGTTTCCTCCAAGCCTTGCGGGGAGTGCTCAACTTGTCAGGAAATTGATGAAGGGCGTTTTGTCGATTTGATCGAGGTAGATGCCGCCTCCCGCACCCGGGTTGACGACACCCGCGAGCTGTTGGACAACGTGCAGTACTCACCCACGCGCGGGCGTTACAAGGTTTACCTGATTGACGAAGTGCACATGCTCTCGACGCATTCGTTTAACGCATTGCTCAAGACGCTGGAAGAGCCGCCGCCCCACGTGAAGTTCCTGCTTGCCACCACCGATCCGCAGAAACTCCCCGTCACGGTGCTGTCGCGTTGTTTGCAGTTTAATCTGCGCCGGCTTTCCACCGGGTTGATACGCGGGCATCTGGCGCATCTGGTGGAGGCTGAGTCGATCGAGGCCGAAACTGGCGCGCTGAACGCGCTGGCCCGAGCGGCTGATGGCAGCATGCGCGATGCGCTTAGCCTGCTTGACCAAGCAATCGCTTACGGCGGTGGGACGCTAGGGGCAAGCGATATTAACGAGATGCTGGGCAGTGTTGATCAGACGCATGTTAGCCAGTTATTGCAGGCGCTTGCCCACCAGGACGGCGCGGGTATGTTGGCTGTAGTGGATGAGATCCAATCGCGTGGCATCGATTTTGATGCGGTGATTGGCGAGCTCAGCGCGATGTTGCAACAGATTGCGCTTGCGCAGGTGGTGCCGGAGAGTTTGGCGGACCGCGTGGAGGATGCCCAGAGCATTAGCACACTGGCCGGGCAGTTCGCCCCGGATGATGTGCAACTTTACTATCAGATTGCGATCACCGGCTCACGCGACCTGCCGCTGGCGCCGGACCCGCGCTCAGGATTTGAGATGGTGTTGCTGCGCATGCTGGCCTTCTCACCGGCAGGCGCCGGCGATGCCGGCGGCGGTAAGCGTGTGGCGACGCCCGCGGTTGGTACATCGCCAAGCGCTGACAGTACCGCCGCCGCAGCGAGCACGCTGGCGACCCAGGGCTCCGGCATTCCCAGCGTAGCCCACGAGGATGCGCCCGTGATCAGTCATGCCGTTAGCGCGCAATCAGCGGCGCGCGCAAGCGATGCGGCAACGACATCCAAGCCGCCGCGTCAGGCAACACCCGCGCCTCGCGCGCAAACGGCTAACGCCCCGACCGGCGCGTCGAGCACCGCCGCCGCTGCCGCGCCCGCCGCCGCACCGACCGGTGCGAATACCGCTGCGCCGTCATTGCCTCCGGGCGATCCGGGTGCACTGGCTTGGCATCAGCAAGTGGATGCGATGGGCCTGCAGGGGGCCGTACGCCAACTGGCAGCGAATTGCCTGTTACAGAAGCGCGAAGGGAGCACGGTGTATTTGCTACTGGATGACACCCAGCAACATGCGTTGACGGATAATTTGCGTGGACGCCTACAGGATGCAATGTGTAAACACTACGAAGAGCAGGTGAGTTTACGGGTTGTGCCGGGCGCGTTGGAGGCGGAGACCATCGCACGGCGTGACGTGCGTGAAGCGGCCGCGCGCCTGCAGGGGGCGCATGATGCACTCGCGGCAGACCCGAATGTGCGAGCGCTGCAGGACATGTTGGGTGCCCGGATTAACACCCAGAGCATCGAGCCGCTTTAGCGGCGGGACACTGGTCGGAGCACTATCATGAAAGCAGATCTTGGTCGCCTGATGAAACAGGCGCAAAAAATGCAAAGCGAAATGCAAAAGGCTCAAGCGGAGCTGGAGCAATTGGAAGTGCAAGGGCAGTCTGGCGGTGGCATGGTGAGCGCGACCGTGAGTGGCAAGCGAGAAGTGCGCGCTATCCGCATCGAGGATGAATCGCTGTTGCAAGACAAGCAGATGCTCGAGGATTTGATCGCCGCGGCGGTGAACGACGCCATGCGTCGGGTGGAGGAGCAGAGTAAAGAAAAAATGTCCGGCCTGACCGCGGGCATGGGTTTGCCTCCGGGGCTTGGTCTGCCGTTTTAAGCCGATGACGTACTGTCGATTGTTGCCGCTACCGTGATTTACTCGCCCCTGCTTGCCGCGCTGATTGAGGCGTTGCGATGTCTTCCCGGTGTCGGCCCCAAAAGTGCTCAGCGCATGGCGTTCCATCTGTTGGATAAAGATCGGGATGCCGCGCGGGCACTGGCCGGCAGTTTGCGTGATGCATGCAATAACATCGCCCATTGCGAGCGCTGCCGGATGCTTACCGAAGAGCCGGTATGTGCAATCTGCAGTGCCCCCAAACGCGATCCAGGGCTGTTATGCGTGGTGGAAACACCTGCCGATGTGGTGGCGGTGGAACAATCCGCCGGATACGCCGGGCACTACTTTGTGCTGATGGGGCATCTGTCGCCATTAGATGGTGTGGGCCCGCAGGAACTGGGGTTGGATAAGCTGGCGCAACGTCTCAGCGCTGGCCAGATACGTGAGGTTATTCTGGCGACCAATCCAACGGTGGAGGGCGAGGCCACCGCGCACTACATTGCCGATATGGCGCGCGGATTTGATATCGCGGCCAGCCGCATCGCACATGGGGTGCCAATTGGTGGGGAGCTGGAGTATGTGGACGTCGGCACGCTGTCGCACGCCATTGCGGGGCGTCAGGAGCTTTAGCCGTTCGCAGGCATCATCGCTGTGATCTAACTGAGTAGTACGCTGTGAGAGTTGTTGTCGGTGCCAGTACATTGCTACTTATCGTTGCTGCGGTCGGCTACGGTGCAAGAACACAGACGGCCCATACACAACCTGTGCCGAGTGCAGATGTGGATATGACGCTGTCCGCGTTGCGTTCGGCAGATGCTGACATTCAGCGCCACGCCATAGAATCGTTCGCGAGCGTTGGTCCCGAACAATTTGGTGCTGGCGCGCGCCGAGTGATCGCGACCGCTTTGGATTCCGAGCACAGCGAGGTGCAGCGGTTGGCTCTGGCATCGCTTCATCGTTTGGCGGCGGTGGACAGAGCGCTGGCCGATCCTCCACGCTTCGAAGCAACCGTCACCCACCTGGTGATGAGCGCAGACCAGCAGGTGAGCGCACAGGCGAGTGCAGTGGTGGCAGCGTTATACAGCAACTCAGGTTCCGTTGCGGAGGTGATTTTAAGCCGGGCGTTGAGCGAAGACGATCGCCAAGCCAAGGCAAACTACTTTCGCAAACTATCACCCAGTCATATCTCATCACCACACATCCAGCAAGCGCTGCTACAAGCCGCTCGTGGATCTGCAGACATTGTCAGCGTAGAGGCGGCGACAGCCCTGCTTAGAGTCAATAATCCGCCGCAGGAATTGCTCCCCGAACTCATCCGGCTGCTTCAGGATCGCGCCTTCTTTGGCCGCCGCGCATTAGTCAGCGGCGTAGCACGGTATGGTTCCACGGCGGCGACGTACACACCGTTGCTTGAGCGCGTACGCCAGACGCTTCAACATGAAATGACGTTGGACTACACCGAGCGCAGCGTCAACGTTTCCCGCGAGGGAAGCGTTCTAAACGTAGACGAAGATCCAGATGCGATGGTCGCATTGGAGCGTACCCTCGCAATCATTAACGAAACGACCGACTAAGCTGTTTGCTGAGTGAGTCAGCGCACAACTTTACGCGCGAAGTCAGAAGTGCACGGATAGTGGACGAGACCTCCTGTCAACGCTCGCCCAGACGCTCCATTAGCCGACGCAAACGTTTGTAGCTTTCGTAACGCCGGGCGCTGATGTGGCCGCTCTCGAGTGCTCCCAGCACAGCGCAGTCCGGTTCCTGCAAATGGCGGCAATCCGAAAAGCGGCATCCGGTCGCGTAGTCCGCAATCTCTACAAAACCACTGGCCGTCTGCGCGGGCGCGATCGCGGCCGGCGCGTAGTCGCGCACGCCGGGCGAGTCAATCACCTCGCCACCCCCTGGCAGGTGGTGCAGTGCCGCTGCCGTGGTGGTGTGCTGGCCTTCGCCCGAGTGGTCGGATACCGCCTGCGTGGCGAGGCCCAGGTTTGGTACCAGCGCGTTAACTAACGATGATTTTCCGACGCCCGACTGGCCGACAAAGATGTTGGTATGCGCGTCCAGTGCACGGGCCAAGGTCGGCAGGCCGTCGCCGGTGGCGGCGCTGGTCGGAATGACGGCGTAGTCGAGCGTCCGCGCTTCCTCCAGAAAGTCGGCAAGGGAAGGCGCGCCCGGTAACTCGTTTTTGTTATGCACGATGAGCGCCTTGCAGGGCATCATGCGTGCGGCAGCCAGATAGCGATCGGTAATGAACGGGTCCGTCAGCGGTTGCGCAGTTACCACCACCACCAGTTGGGTGATGTTGGCCGCCAGCACTTCTTCGCGGCCGCGGTTGTCGGGACGGCTCAACACAGTGTCGCGTGTTTGAATTTTTTCGACCACGCCATCACCGTCCAGTTCGGCTGCACGCCATCGTATGCGATCGCCGCAGACAATGCGCATGCGTTTGCCACGGGGCACGCATTGGTGCCGCTGGCCTTGCTCGTCCTCCACCAGTACGCGTCGCCCGTAACTTGCCACGATGCGCCCGGCGCGGGTGTTTTGCGCCGTGGCCGGTGCTGGCGCTCGCGCCCCCGAGCGGCGTCGCGCCATCAGCGCGGCAACCGGTGGTTCAGCATGAACACCGGTGCCCGGCCTGCAGGATCATTGCAAGGCGCCCAGGGTGTTCAGGCGTGCGATACGCACCGGTGCTGGTGGGTGTGAATCGTAAAACTGCCAATGCACTGTGTCCGGCGTGAGTGTGGTCGCATTGTCGCGATACAGTTTGACCAGCGCCTTGACCAGCGCGTTCGCATCGGATTGCTCAGCCGCATACTCATCCGCTTCAAACTCATCGCGTCGGGACAGCGACGACATCACGGGCGTCAACACAAAAGTGAACACCGGCGTTACCAGCAAAAACAGCATCAGTGCCATATGACTGGAGGGCTCGTTGGCCCCCAACGCTGAATAAAACCACGGCTGCTGGATTAACCATCCAAGTATCGCCAGGCCGATGAGCGCCATCGCGAAGGTCATGATCAAGCGCTTCATCACATGGTTTTTGCGAAAGTGGCCCAACTCGTGCGCCAGCACCGCCTCGATCTCCAGCGGATCCAGCGAATCGATCAGTGTGTCGAAGAACACGATGCGTTTGTTGTTGCCTACGCCAGTAAAGTACGCATTGCCATGCGAAGAGCGCCGCGACCCATCCATCACAAAGATGCCCTGGCTGCGAAACCCGCATCGCCCAAGCAACGCCTCGATGCGTGTTTTGAGATCGTTATCTGAGAGCGGCGAGAATTTGTTAAACAGGGGCGCGATAAACGCCGGGTAGGCCCAGGTGAGAAGCATGCTGAAACCCACCCAAACCGCCCAGGTGTATAGCCACCATAATTGCCCGGCGGCGTTCATCAGCCACAACACCAGTGCGATTAACGGCGCGCCCAGCGCGACCATCAGCACGCCACTTTTGAGCATATCGGATACGTAAAGCCCAACCGTCGTGCGGTTAAATCCAAAACGTTTTTCAATGCTGAAGGTTTTGTACGCGGATAGCGGTAGTGACAGCGCTGACATCGCGATGAATGCGCTCAAAATAAATGCTGTCCCTGTCGTCACCTGGCTCCAGCCCAGCGAGCCCCACGCGGTTTGCAGCAGCGCAAGCCCGCCACCCAGCGTCCAGCCCAGTAGCAGCACGGCGTCAATGACGGTGTCGAGCATGCCCAGTCGCACTGAGGCGCTGGTGTAGTCGGCCGCTTTGTGATGGTCTTTTAGCTCTATCCCCTCGTTAAACGGACGGGGGACTGCCGCGCGCCCCGCGTTGACCGCGTTCAGCTGCCGCCGCGAGAGCCATAATCGCAAACCGGTGCCGAGAACCAAAAGGATAAGGAAACTTGTCGTCAACCAGTGCATGTTGTGCGCCTTCGATGATGCCGAGCCGGAAATCGTGGCAGATACGGCGGCACTTGTCGATGCGTAAGCCGGTATCAAATACCCGGCTTGTACGCTGATTAGGCCGCCGGTTCAGGTTAGAATGCGCGCCATGACTGTAAACCCCGAAAATCTCATCTGGATTGACCTGGAAATGACCGGGTTGGATCCAAGTCGCGATGTGATCATTGAGATAGCGACGATTGTCACGGATCGCCAATTGAACATAATCGCCGAAGGTCCAGCGCTTGCCATTCATCAGTCGGATGCCGTGATGGCAGGTATGGACGATTGGAATACGCGCACCCACGGCAGCTCAGGTTTGACCGCCAGGGTGCTCGGCTCAGAGGTGGATACCGACGAGGCGCAACGATTGACGCTGGAGTTCCTAGCCGAGTACGTGCCTGCCGGTGCGTCGCCGATGTGCGGGAACAGTATCTGCCAGGACCGACGCTTTATGGCGCGCCTGATGCCTGCGTTGGAGGCCTATTTTCACTACCGGAACCTTGATGTCAGCACGCTGAAGGAACTGGCCCGACGCTGGGCACCGGAGGTATATCGAGGGTTCGACAAACGGGCGCCGCATCTGGCACTGGCGGATATCCGTGAGTCCGTGCGGGAATTGCAGTACTACCGCCAACACCTGTTTGCCGAATCGTTCAGGTATGTGGAGTAGGGCACCCGCGCGATGAAGCCATCCTCACCTGCGGCAGCGCGTAATCGTGAGCCGATACTTCAGGCGCTCGCACCCGTATTGCGTCGGCATCGCGCGAAACGTGTGCTGGAGATTGGTAGTGGTACGGGTCAACATGCACAGTATTTTGGCGATAACCTCCCTGAAATTACCTGGCAAACTAGTGATTTAAGTGACAATTTTCATGTGATTTCGCAGTGGGTGGAAGAGACCTTGCATGGCAATGTACTGGCCCCCCTGATTCTCGATACGCTTACCTTCCCCGATGCGGCCCTGATAGGTGTTTTCGACGCGGTTTATACCGCGAATACCTCTCACATCATGCACTGGCCAGCGGTGCAGGGCATGTTTGCCGGGGTTTGTGGTTGCCTGTCCAGCGAGGGGGTGTTTGTGATGTACGGCCCGTTCAACGTGGACGGCGCCTTTACCAGCGAGAGTAATCAGCAGTTTGATGCCTCGCTGCGCGCACGCGATGAGGGCATGGGCTTGCGTGACCTGCGTGAGTTGCGTGGCCTCGGGCGCGCGCACGGCCTCACGCTGAGCACCGTGCATCAAATGCCAGCCAACAATATGTTGTTGGAATGGGAGCATGCGGTAAAGTGAGGTATCGCACGATCGCTGCCGGGATGGCGCCGAACTTCAGTTCAGGAGCAGAATAATGACGAACTACCGCCTAACGGAGGCAGCCCTATCCGGGTTAGTCCTGAGCACGCTGATGGCCTGTGGCGGCGTGGCGCCGGTGGCAGACGACGCGGGCGGCGCAATTGCTGCCGCAGCGCCTGCCAATGACATCTACCTGGTGCCGATCAGCCGGGATGCCTCAGTGGTGTCGTTGGGGGTGCCGCGCAACGTGACGGCGCGCAGGGGCTACGACAACCAGCCTCACTTTACCGCAGACGGACGGAGCTTTTACTACGCGTCTATTCGCGATGGCAAGCAATCAGATATCTACCTGTATGACCTGGAAGCGGACAGCCACACTCAGATTACCGACACGCCACAAAGCGAGTACTCGCCCACGGTGACGCCGGATGGCATCGCGCTTACCACGGTGCGTGTGGGGCTAGATGGCGATCAGCAACTGTGGCGTCTGGGCCTGGATGGCAGCGTGCGGCAGTCGCTGACGCCGTCGCTGACGAACGTGGGCTATCACGCATGGCTGAATGAGCAGGCGATTGCGATGTTTCTGGTCGGAGAGCCGCACACGCTGTCACTGCTGCGGACCGACCTTGGCAACGTGCGCGAGCTGGCCAGTGACATCGGGCGCAGCCTGCAGACGGTGCCTAATCGCACCTGGGCTGGCTTTGTACACAACCGTGACGGGACCGAGTGGGTGAGCGTGCTGCAGTACCCCAGTGGCCTCACCATGCTGTTGACGCCTGTGCTTGAAGGCAGTGAGGATTTTGTGTTCGGTCACGATGGTGGGCTGTACATGGCGCGTGGCAAGTCGGTGTACGTATGGGGACGGCAACCCGAGCAGTGGTCGATGGTAGCGGAATACAACAGCCTGCCGGGGCCGATCAGCCGGATGGCAATGAATCCGCAAGGTGACACGTTGGCCCTGGTGGTCAGCGAGACGGAAGAACCACCGGGCGATTAGTCAGATTCGGGCGGGCCCTTCGCATCCTTAGCCGCCTCGGGTGCTTGCGCCGGGCGCACCACGTTACGTGGGGAACCCGGGCCGAGTAATTCGCGCGCCTTGACCACTTCGTTCTGCGATTCCATCGCGTTCAGCGCGCGGTCGATGGTTTGTTTGGCGGTGGCGGTCAGGCCGCCCTGACGAACCTGCTCTGCCATCAGCCCTTCGACCTTTGCGAAAATGTCATCCAGTCCTGAGGCACGGCGCGGACTCGTGCGCGTTGCGGGCAATTGCATGGGCAGCCCATCGGTGGGCGTGTCGGTACTCGAGCCCTCACGCGCCGGGCCGGCATCATGATGGTCGTGCTCGTTAGCCGGATGATCAGAATCTGGCATGCGGTCGGCGGCCCCAAACAGGTTGATCCAGCGTTCGCTGCGCCGCCCCAAGTGCACTAGCCGGTAGAACATTTTGCGGTCACCCAGCAACAGCCCGCCAATCAGCCCGGCCATTAGCGACAACGGACTAAGTAACAGATCCCGCAATCCGTCGATGGCAAGCTTTACTTGGAATGCCGCGACATCTCGCAACAGCTCCCAGCGACTCGGCTCGACGTCATGCGCCTCGCCGCCGTCTGGTAGCGGATTTTGTTTGGATTCACTGTCGCCTCGCTTGCTCATCCGCGTTGTTTGGCCTGCTGTTTGCCAAGCGCTACCCAAGTTTCGACAACGGTGTCCGGATTGAGCGACATACTCTCGATGTTGCGATCCATCAGCCACTGGGCGAGGTCCGGGTGATCCGACGGGCCCTGGCCGCAGATGCCGATGTACTTGCCTGCATCACGGCATGCGCAGATCGCACGATCCAGCAGTAGTTTGACCGCGGTGTCGCGTTCATCGAACAGCTCGGCGATGATGCCGGAATCGCGATCCAGGCCCAGGGTTAGTTGAGTGAGGTCGTTAGAGCCGATGGAAAAGCCATCGAAGTGTTCCAGGAACTGCTCGGCCAACAATGCATTCGACGGCAACTCGCACATCATGATGACCTTCAAGCCGTTCTCGCCACGCGCCATGCCATTCTCACCCAGCAACTTCACCACGGCGCGGGCCTCGGCCACGGTGCGCACAAACGGCACCATCACCTGAACGTTGGTAAGCCCCATCTCTTTGCGCACGTATCGTAGCGCGCGACACTCCAGTTCAAAACACGCGCGAAACTCCTGGGAGATGTAGCGCGAAGCACCCCGGAATCCGAGCATGGGATTTTCTTCATGCGGCTCGTACTGCGCGCCGCCGATTAAATTGGCGTATTCGTTGGACTTAAAGTCTGACAACCGCACAATAACCGGCTCGGGCGCGAACGCGGCCGCGATCGTGCTGATGCCCTCCGCCAGCCGTTTGACGTAGAAGTCGATTGGATCGTCGAAGCCAGACATCTGCAGACGGATTTCATCGTGCAGGGTCGGCTCCAGATCGTCAAACTCCAGCAGTGCCTTGGGATGTACGCCTATCATTCGGTTGATGATGAACTCCAACCGCGCAAGGCCCACGCCCCGATGCGGCAGGCAGGCAAAATCAAATGCACGATCGGGGTTACCGACGTTCATCATAATCTTGACGTCCAAGGCGGGCATCTTGCCGAGCGCCAACTCTTGCCGCTCGAACTCCAGTCGGCCTTCGTAAACAAAGCCCTCATCGCCTTCGGCGCAAGAGACAGTCACTTCCTGGCCCTCATAGATACTCTTGGTGCCACTCGCGGTGCCGACCACCGCTGGTATGCCCAACTCGCGCGCGATAATGGCCGCATGGCAGGTGCGCCCGCCGCGATTGGTAACAATGCCGGCCGCAATCTTCATGATCGGTTCCCAATCCGGATCCGTCATGTCAGTCACCAGCACATCGCCCTCACGCACACGGTTCATTTCGCTGATGTGATTAATGACTTTGGCGCGTCCGCTACCGATCAGATTACCGATGCTGCGACCGCGGGTGAGGATCTTGCCGCGTTGCTTGAGTTTGCAGCGTACGATTGCGCCGGTGCTGCGGCTGCGGACTGTTTCCGGTCGCGCCTGAAGGATGTACAGATTGCCATCCTGGCCGTCCAGGCCCCATTCGATATCCATCGGGCGCTGGTAGTGTTTCTCAATGGTCAACGCCTGTCGGGCAAGTGCTTCTACATGCGCGTCGCTGAGCGAGAAGCGGCGCCGCTCAGTCCGGGGAACGTCTACCGTGGCGACCAGTTCGTTGGGGTTTTCCGAATACACCATCTTGATCGACTTGGCGCCGAGGTTACGCCTTAGGATCGCGTCATTGCCTGCCTCCAGTGCGGGCTTGTAGACGTAGAACTCATCCGGATTTACGGCGCCCTGTACCACGGTCTCGCCAAGGCCATAGGCGGAGGTAATAAACACCACATCGGGAAAGCCCGATTCGGTGTCCAGGGTAAACATGACACCGGCGGCGCCCAAATCACTTCGCACCATGCGCTGGATGCCGGCCGACAGCGCCACCTCTTCGTGCGCAAAGCCTTGATGGACCCGGTAGGAGATAGCACGGTCATTAAACAGTGATGCGAATACCTCACGCACCTTGAGCAGTACGTCGTCAATGCCACGCACGTTCAGGAAGGTTTCCTGCTGCCCGGCAAACGAGGCTTCCGGTAAATCCTCCGCGGTGGCGGAGGAGCGCACCGCCACGTCGATCGCCTGGCCATCACCCAGCTCGCGATAACCTTGCTCAATCTGCTCACGCAACGCCCGTGGCAGCGGGGCCTGCATGATCCAGTCACGGATGCGCGAGCCTGCGGCTGCAAGCGCATCTACATCGGCTGTATCCAGTGTGCTCAGCGTGTCGTTAATGCGCTGCTCGAGGTTGTTCTGGTTGATAAAGTCGCGATAGGCCTCGGCGGTGGTCGCGAATCCCCCAGGCACCACGACACCCAGCTCGGACAGCTCGCTGATCATCTCGCCCAGCGAGGCGTTTTTGCCGCCAACAACCGGCACATCATCAATCTTAAGTTGTTCGAATGGGAGAACGTACTTTTTCACAGGCTTACCTTGTATTTGTCACTGAGAAGTGCACAATTCCGTCATGCTAACGCAGCGGGCGAGCGATGTCGGCCGAAATAGAGATTTATGAACCAACGAACCGTCTTTTTCGTATCTGACCAGACAGGCATTACTGCGGAGACGATGGGCAGGAGCCTTCTCACGCAGTTCGATGGGATTAAATTTCGGCTGGTGACTGTGCCATTTATCTCCACGCTTGACAAGGCACGCGATGCAGTGCGCAGGATTGACCTGACGGCCGATGTGGAGGGCTCCAGACCCATTGTGTTCGGTACCTTTGTCAGTGAAGACATCCGCAGCGTTGTGGCCAAGTCGAACAGCCTGTTGCTGGATTTCTTCGATGCCTTTATCGGGCCGTTGGAGCGAGAGCTGGACATTCCCTCATCCCATACGAGCGGGCGTGCCCACGGCCTGTCGGACGATGCCAAGTATACCCGTCGGATTGATGCGATTAACTTCTCCCTGGCGCACGATGATGGCGTGGCGGTGGAGGGATACGCCCAAGCAGATGTGATTCTGGTGGGCGTCTCGCGTAGCGGCAAAACACCTATCTCACTTTACCTTGCCCTTCAGCACGGTATTTTTGCGGCCAACTTTCCGCTGACTGAAGAGCATTTCGACCGCGAGAAGCGGGGATTACCAGCACCGCTTCGCCTCCATACCCGCAAGCTGTTCGGCGTGACTATCGAGCCGCAGCGACTGCACCAGATTCGCGAGGGGCGCCGCCCCGACAGTCGCTATGCATCGCCGCAGCAAATTCGCTTTGAGATTCGCGAAGCCGAGGCGATGTGCAAGCGCCATGGAATTCCGGTGCTCAATACCACGGCCTCCTCGGTGGAAGAGCTGGCCAGCCGTATCGTCAGCAAGCTGGGCCTGCGCAAAAGCTAGCTGCCTCTGGCAGCTGAGGAACTGGCAGCTGCCCCTGGGCGCCGTCGCTGCGGTGCCGCACGGTGCACGGTACATAGCACAAAAAGCGCAAAAAAGCTCCCCCAATTGTGTGCTCCGAATGCACGATCCTACCCCTCGAACAGGCTATGCTATAGTCGATTAAAGTGCTTCTATCGGCTTGGACAAACGGTTGCCAGGCGGTTGAGGGGAGCACCGATGACGGCCACCTGCACCTGGGTGTGGAGGGAAACTCTAAGGACATGATGATAGACAGTGCCATAGTTCTGCCCCGAGCGTTTGCGCCGCGCAGTTTTGCCGCGTTGATGACGTTGTATGAGAGCAACTATGTACGCCTGACTCAGCTGATCGGCAATTTACAACGGCTGCGAGACCCTAGCGCCCAGTTGGTATCGGTAGTGGACGAAGACTTCCCACTGCATGTCAGCGTGGAGGATACCGCGCGATATACCACCACGCTGAATATGACATATTACTTTGAGGATGAAGGGCGGGTGATCGCCGATCCGGACATCAGTATCCGGGTCTACCACGATGCCGATCTGGCCGAGGCGATGGCGTGCGGGCAACGCAGTGTGCACCCGGTGCTGGCCGAGTTCGACACGGGATGCGGCGCTGAGCTGCGCCGGCGCTGGACGCGCAATGTCTTGCTGAATAAGTGGCTCGAATACTGCCTGGACCGCCAGCACGATCTGGCCGACGGCAGTGAGTCGGCCAGCGAGCGCAACGTCCGCTTTGTGACCTGAATCAAGTCCACCGGCGGGGTCGGGCCTCTACCATGTCGGATTCAATCATTTCACGCTTGCATGCAGTGCTCACGAGGTTGCGCCTGGTGGGATTATCCGCCTTACCCCTGGAACGAGTCGTCTCGCGGCTGCGGCGCCCGTCGTCGCCGGCACCTGATGCGGTATCCGCCGATGCGGCGGCTCGCTCGTCCGGGTCCAACCAGGGCGATCAACGCCTGTTGGAACTGTTTAAGAACCGCGCTGAACTAAAAAAAGCGTTTTCCGGACTTAACGATAAGTGCGAGCAACTGCGCGATCAGCTCAACGAGCAACGTGAGCTCACCCAGCAGGAGCGGCAAAAACTCGCCTCACTAGAGGCGATGCTGGGTGACCCTGGTGCGGCCTACGCAATTACCTTGCATTACCAGCTACGTGGACTTTGGAGTTACTGCAATACGTTGCTGCGCGATTTCGCTGGCGAGCTTACTGCCCAGCAGGAGCAGCGCGCCCGCCACGAACTACAAACGGGCCACCGCCGTGAGCGCGACAAACGCCTGAACGCGCTGCGCGCTAAGGTGCAGGCGCTGAGCGAGCAGTCGCGCGAGTCGACCGCCCGACTCGGCGCGATGATAGGGCGGCGCGAAGGAATGTCCGGATTCTGGAATTACTTTCGCCGACGCAAGCTGACCGAACAAATCGATCCGTTGCGAGAGCACAGCGAGCAATTGCGGGTGCAACTGGAGAGTCTGTCCAACAAACGGATCGAACTGGAGGCGGATCGCGGACCTGGATTCGATGGGTTAAGCGGCGATGCGCGACGCTCGATAAACCTGGCGGTGCTGGCGCTTGCGCAGTATCTGTACTTGGTGTTCTCCGAGCATTCACTGGCAATGATGTCGCGTCTGGCGACGATCCACTCGCTGACGGAGGTGGAGTATGGCGCGCCCAATGAGTGCGCGCTCATCGCGCAACGCCTGGCAGAGTCGATGGCCACGATGCGTGAACACAAAGGGTATGCGGATGCGTTGAAAGCGCGGGCCCGATACCTGCGCAAGCGGGTGCACTACAAGGACAAAGCCGATACCGTGCCAGCGCCCAACAGCCTGGACAGCTTCCCGCGGGCACTGAACGATGGTGTCCCCGGTGCCAGCATCGAGGTGAATGTGATGATCGAGAACTACTGGGACGTCGTGGCCGTACTGTTGCGATAGAGCTCTGCTTTTGCGTTATCATGAACGTGCAGTGCGCACGGGTAGCGAACAAGGGGGCTCACAATGCCGTCAAGAATAATAACGATCGGAGCGGCTTGCCTTGGGTTGCATTTACCTGGATACGCGCTCGCAGCGGTACACCAGGTGCCTTGGGACTTCCCCACCATTCAGGCGGCGCTTGATGCCTCAGCTGACGGCGACACAGTCATGGTATTCCCAGGTGCGTATCGAGAAGCGTTGGCCTTTCCCGGGGGGAACGTAGCGCTCATCAGCCATGCCGGACCGGCGAGTACTACTCTACGCGGATCTGTTGATGGCAATGACTATACGGTGCGCCTTGGTGCCGGTAGTGAGTTACGTGGTTTCACTATTGAGGGTGGCGCTCGTACGGGGAATTTTGGCAGTTCAGCGATTCGGATAACGAGTGATGGAGCGCATATTCACTACAATGTCTTCGTCGGAAATGTCGGCAACGCGCCCGCGATAGATGCACGTATCGCCACCGCCATCATCGAACATAATCTATTCCTCGAGAACAAGTGTGACATTACTTCTGACTCGGGCGTCGTTGACTTCGGTTCTGCGAATGGCCCAGTCATCCAAAACAATGTCTTTATCAATAATGAGTGCACCGCATTGGCGTTAGCACCGCAGAATTCACCAGCTCAGGCCCAAGTGCTTAACAATACATTCGTAGACAATCGCACTGGCATTATTCTGAGCCGGTCTTTCGTGAACACGGCCGATGTGTTGCGCAATAATCTGATTGCCTTTAACGGTATTGGTGTACTGGCAGAGGCGGGCGAGTTGCCTACTTGGGAGCATAATCTGGTTTGGGGCAATACCGTTAACTACGAGAACGTACCCGACCCAACGGGTACCAATGGCAACATCGCCGCAGACCCTTTGCTTAACGATGTTGACAACCAGGACGTACACTTGCTGCCTGGGTCGCCTGCAATAGATGGTGGAAGCGCTGCGGGCGCGCCAGTCACCGATCTGGATGGGGGTAACCGCCCCGTTGACGGTACTGGTGACTTAATTTCCGAGTTTGATATAGGCGCCGATGAGTTTGGCTCAGCACTGGGGCCTTATCCAGAGGGAAGCACGGTGCATGTCGACGCTGACTACTCAGGAACCAGTAACGGCACGGCACTCGCGCCGTATGTATCTATCCTTCAGGCGTTGCCGAACGCGTTTCCAGGTGATCAGATTGGTGTTGCATCGGGCATCTACGACGGCACCATTACGATGCGAGATGGCATTGACTTGATTGGCTCTGACCCGCAAACCACTATCGTAAACGCCTCCGAGTTCGCGCAGATGGCCTTGATCTGCGCAGACGCGCGAATTGAAGGATTCACGATTCGCGGTGGCACCTACTCTACCGTCGATTGCACGAATGGTGCATCGCCGACCATCGCTGGCAACATTGTGGATAGCGGCGGTGAGATTAGCATCAAGCTGAGGAGCTCTACGGCCAGTATCTTGGACAATCGATTGCTTGGTGATTCCAATATCATGCGAATAGACGCCAGCAATTCCGATGCGCTGATTCAGGGCAATTACATCGACGGTGGGCAAGTGAGTGTAGGGAGCAATTCCGCGACGCCATCGTTTACCGTGCGGGACAACTTTATTATTGGGAGCATTCTTGCCAGTGGCACTCCCACCGATGCAGATGATGATGAGGTTATTGCTAACAACGTCGTACTTGATGGTGAGATTTCGGTTGCGTTTAGCGACATTGGATCGGTAGCAAATAATACGTTGATCGGCGCTAATCTCTCCGTACAGGGCGGCGCCAGCGCAACGGCAAAGATGTACAACAACGTTGTGTTTTCCGGGCGCCTGGATATATGCGCATCGCAGGACACCATCGTTGCAGTCAATAACGTTTTCCCGTTTGTTCCCGGAGGGTGTACTCCCGTATTCGAGGGCGAGAACGGTAATATCTCGGTGGACCCAAGATTTGTCGACCTTGCCGGTGATGATTACCGCCTAGCTGCCGACTCAATGTTGATCGATGCGGGTTTCAGCTTTGCCCCAGGCGTATTGGCAACCGATTTCGACGGGCTCCCGCGCATTGTAGGTGTCGCGGTTGATATGGGTGCGTTTGAGTGGCAACCGGATGATGTAGATGCAGATGGGACGCTAGACAGTGATGACAATTGTCAACTCGAAGCAAACCCATCACAGATGGACGCCGATGGCGATGGGTTTGGTAATGCTTGCGATGCTGATCTGGACAACAATTGCTTCACTGATTTTGCGGATCTGGCGTTATTGAAAAGCCTGTTTTTCTCCTCGGACCCAAACGGTGATTTGACTGGGGATGGGGCGGTGAACTTTGATGATTTGGCGCAGATGAAGACACGATTTTTCTTGGTGCCGGGCCCGAGCGGGCTGCCCAATATTTGCGACTGACCATGACGTGCGTGGGTTCAACCCACCTGGCAGGCGTTGTCGTGATCGAGCGGCTCGAGCGACGGTTGGATAGATCAACATGGCTTTTGCTGTCTTCGTCACCGTTGATTGGCGGGCTGTGGCAAAATGCGCGATCTATCATCCTCCTGTCGGAGTGGCGCAGTTAACACCCAAACCGACCGCACCCGGGCGATCACAACCGACCCGATCGGCCCCCTCATGGTGCGTCTCACGCTTCCGATGATTCTGGCCATCGTCTCGATGATGCTGCTGGGGGTTGTCGATATGTATTTTATTAGCCTGCTGGGCCTTCGCCCGCTGGCGGCCGCCGGATTTTCACTGCCGATTACTGGCATGCTAACCAGTGTCGGGCTGGGTATCGGCATGGGGCAGAGTGCCAACACTTCGCGATTGATTGGCGAGCAGCGTCGCGACGATGCTGCCCGTTTTGTATCGGATACCCAGATATTGGCCCTGGCCATCGGATGCACGCTGGCGCTGGTTGGGTATTTGAGCATCGATTGGGTCTTCGGCAGTTTGGGCGCCGATAACACCACGTTGCCTTACGTGCGCGATTACATGTCGGTGTGGTATCTGGGGCTGCCGCTCATCATGCTCAATCTGCTCGCCACTAACGCTATGCGTGCCATCGGCGACACCCGCAGTTCGGCTAAGGTCTCCTTGACCATGTCGTTGCTTAACCTGGTCCTGGACCCGATTTTTATTTTCGGTTTTGGTCCAATACCGGCGATGGGCATTCAGGGGGCGGCAGTGGCGACGTTGATTGCCGTCGGCACGTCGTTGAGCTTAGCGTTGTGGATTCTGGGCACGCGCGAGCGCTTGCTGAATCACACCCGATTGCCACGCTGGGCCCATCTGGGGAGTAACTGGCGCACCTTGCTGCAGGTGGGGGTGCCCGCCATCGGGGCGAATCTGATGACCCCGCTGGCTGCCACCGCTATGACAGCAATCATCGCTCGCTATGGGGCGGCGGCAGTCGCAGGGTTTGGTGTGGGTGCACGGGTAGAGGCCTTAGCGTTGCTGCTGGTGCTGGCGATGTCTGCCACGTTGCCGATGTTTATCGGTCAGAATATGGGTGCCAACAAGCCGCACCGTGCCTGGGAGGCGTTAATGCTCTGTTTGCGTTTTGCCGTGCTGTTGCAGTTATTGATATGGGCGGCCCTATGGCTGGCAGCGCCGTGGATCGCACGCGCCTATGGTGGCGATCCGCAGGTGGGTGCCGTGATTGAGAGCTTTCTTCGTATCCTGCCGCTTACCTATGGCGCGCACGGCATTGTGATTCTGGTGATGGTATCGCTGAATGTATTGCAGGCGCCGCGTTTGGCGTTGTTGTTGACGGTGTTGCGGCTGGCCGTGCTGTACGTCCCGCTGGCCTACGCAGGCGCGCACCTCGCCGGCGTGACCGGCCTGTTTGTTGGCGCTGCCGTAGGCAATGTGCTGGCAGCGCTGGTTGCGATTGACATGTTACGCCGTGTGGCGCGTGAGCAGGGGCTGATCGCGGTCGCGCCGGCATCGGCTTGAGTCTTAGCAGACCGTTAACGCTGCAGTATCGGAAATGGCGTTTTCTCGCTAGTTTTAACGTTTAGCGTCTGGCACAATTCGCCACGCTCGCTCTAGTCACCCAAGCCGGCCAACCAAGCCTCGACAACTTTGCTGTTAGGCGAACTGACTTGCTCAAACAGCGAAATTGACTGAATCCAGGCAGAGCGAGCGTGTTCGAGTTTACCTTGATCTCGGTACAAGAGCCCAAGGTTGCTGTAGGAGATGGCCACCCCTTCCTCGTGACCCAGCGCCTGATCAAACTCAAGGGCCTTGCTATACATGAATTCGGCCTGGTACGACTCACCCTGGATCCGGTAAGCTTGCCCAAGCGTCGCGTAACTGATGGCCACGCTCGCCTCGTGCGGGCCCGGGATATCGTATTCGATACCGATGCTTGCGTAGGATAGGGTCAGATCCGCATTATCACTACGCCGTTTATAGATCTCGAAGGCTTCTCTATACATGGCCTCGGCCTGGTTGAGCTTGCCTCGCAGTTCGAGCAAAATTCCCAGATTGCCGTAGTCAGTGGCAACATCTTCCTTACGTCCTAGCATTTCATTGATCGCGAGGGAGCTTTGGTACATAGACTCGGCTTGATCGAGTTCGCCCCTGATTCGGTGCACATTGCCGAGATTAACGTAGACAATCGCCATGTTTTCACTGTGCCCGAGCAATTCATAGATCTCGAGCGACTTGCGGAACATTGTCTCAGCTTGGTTGACCTCGCCCCGGCGTTGATACAAATTTCCGAGATTGACGTGGTCAGCGGCGATACCTTCCTTTCGGCCCAGCGCCTCTTCGGTCTCAAGTGAATTCCGGTACATAGCCTCGGCTTGATCAAGTTCGCCGCGGAGTTGGTGGACATTCCCAAGATTACCGTAGTCAATGGCGATGCCCACTTTGCGCCCGAGCGCCTTATCGATCTCGAGCGCTTGGCGGTACATGAGCTCGGCTTGATCGAACTCACCCCGGATAAGGTGCACATTCCCGAGATTGCCGTAGGCACTCACGACACCCTCCGAGTGCTCGAGCGTCTTCTCGATCTCGAGCGCTTGGTGGTACATGACCTCGGCTTGATTGAGTTCGCCTCGGATAAGGTGCACATTCCCGAGATTGTGGTATTGGTTGATCATGCCTTCCTTGAGCCCGAGAGCCTTATCGATCTCCAGCGCTCGGCGGTACATGGCTTCGGCTTGCGCCAACTCGCCCCGGGTTTCGTGCACGGTCCCGAGATTGCCGTACCCAGTCGCCAGAAGGGCTTCGTCTCTACGCGCGTTACCGAGTTGCACCACCTGTTCAAATGCGTGTTGTGCGCCGGCAAGAGCACCGTTGCGGCCCAATAAATGGCCGAGCTGGTTCCAGCCGGTAGGGTCCGTGGGATCAAGTGCGGTCGCCCGACGATACGCATCTATTGCCTCGCCGGTGTTATCGAGGAAGGCGATAGCGCCGAGGTGTCGCCAGGCGGCCGCTCTTTCAATGTCGGGTTGTTCTGCGATCTCGCGGAAAATACGCTTCGCTTGTTCAGTATTACCGGTGGCCAGTGCAGCGAGTGCGTCGGCTGCCTTCGCTTGTCTCAGAGCGGCCAGCGCTTCTGCACCCTGCTCGACAGAGTCCTCAGTAAGCTCTCCGCCCGCTAATTGTTGGGCCAGCTGCCTGTAGAATTGTACGTCTCGTTCCAAATAGCCAATGTATTGAGATTGGAAATAGCCGGTGCCCGCCAAGGCCAGTACCGCGCCGACCGAAACAGATCCGATAACAACCAGACGCTTACGCCAGCGATTCCCCGCCGGAGATCGGTCGCGAGCGGCCGGAATGCCTTCAATGTTCTCTAGCCGTTTACGTAACCGCCTAAATTGCCTATCTAAGTCGCGCTGGGAACCCGCAAACGTTAACGCGTTGTGATTGACCAGGCCCGCGAGCTCTCCTTGAAGCGGATGGGCAAAGTCAAACTCACGTGGCATTAGGGCTCCGCCCACAAGGATGGGGATTATCTGTTTGGGGTCGCCAGTAGCAGCCTGGGTGAGCGATCGAGTCAGTTCGGCCCGCACGTAGTCGATACCAGATTGATTCAGGCGTTGGTGTAGAGCATCTACCCACTGTGGACCGATTACGATCAAGACAGCGTTGGCCTGATCAAGTGCTCTCGCGATCCTATCGGGAAAGCGCTCGCCCATGTCGATACCGGCTTGATCAAAGAAAAGCTCATCTTCGTTCCACCAAAGCCTGAGCTGGCGGAACAATGATTGCGCATGACCTCCGGCATCTGATCGGCGATAACTTATGAAGATAGACGACACTCGTACGGGTTCTCTAAGCGATCCGCTTGATATTACAGGCTATCAGAATCGTAAGGGAGATAGCGCCAGTCCCCCTGGATTTCTGCGATCGGCGATGAGCCGCCCGGTGTTCGTGGCTGATGCAGCTTGGTATCATGATGCGCTGGCGGCAGGCTCTTAGGCATTCGTGAGCTTTGAGGTCGGTGACCGTCACTGTCCGTCACAGCACGTTGAAGTACTCACACTATCCGGAACATGCCATGCAGATTGAGCGCGATTCAGTAGTCGTTTTTCACTATCGTTTAAGCGAGGAGGGCGGCGAGGAGATGGAGTCCTCCCACGGCGGTGATCCTATTGCCGCGCTACAAGGTCACGGCAACATTATTGCAGGGCTGGATGCGGGCCTGGTGGGTAAAAGCGAGGGCGATGTATTCTCGGTGACCGTGCGGCCTGAGCAGGCCTATGGTGTGCGCCGTGAGGATGCTTCGCAGCGTATTCCGATCAAACACCTGACGGTACACGACCGCAAAAAGTTAAAACCCGGTATGACGGTGGGGGTCAACACGGAGAAGGGCGTGCGCCATGTGGTGGTGAGCAAAGTCGGGCGTTTCAACGTGGATGTGGATACTAATCACCCGTTAGCCGGCAAAACGCTGGTGTTTGATATCGAGATTGTGACTGTCCGCGCGGCCAGCGAAGAGGAGCTTAGCCACGGGCATGTGCATGGTGTCGGTGGGCACGCGCACTAATTCTTACGCGGGCTTGCTTGCGCCGTCGTGGCCGCGTGCGGTGCTCACCACCTTGCGCGCCCACCGTCCCAGGCTGTCGAACCACAGGTAGATGCTGGGGACCACCAACAACGAGGTTACGGTGGAGAAGCCCAGTCCGCCGATGATCGCGCGCGCCATCGGAAAGTAGGGGGCGCCTCCGTTGCCGATCTGTGCGCTGCCCATCGCCAGCGGCGCCAGCCCCAAAATAGTGGTGGCGACGGTCATTAAGATCGGTCGCAGCCGGTCTCGACCCGCTTGCAAAATCGCATCTTCGCGGTTTGCTCCGGCCAGACGCAGATTGTTGATATGGTCCACCAGTACAATGCCGTTATTCACCACCACGCCGATAAGAATCATGATGCCAATTGAGGCCATGAACGAGAACGTAGTATTGGTGATAAGGAAGAACCAGAACACCCCGATGATAGAAAACGCAATCGAAGTAATAATGGACATCGGCAGCAGCGTGGATTCGAACAGCGCTGCCATTACCAAGAAGATCAGGACAATCCCCAACATGATATTGGTTGCCATCAACTTCTGGGTTTCGTCGCTCTGGTCAAAGCCGCGTCCGAATTTCCAGGCGTAGCCTGCGGGCAATTGCACCTGCTCCATCAGTTGCTCAATCTTCGGGCGCAGCTCGTCCATGCTGGTGTCGACCAGATCGGCTTCAATTACCGTGGCGGTTTGACGGTTCACACGGCGGATCTGTCGTGCGCCCGTGGCGACCTCAAGGTCGGCGACTGCTCCTAACGTGATGCGATCCCCATTGGCCGCAAACAGAGGCATGCGGGACAGGCTTTCAATGTTCGCGCGGTCGCCGTCGCGAAATGCCACGCGCACCTCAATCTCACCGGTCTCGGTGCGGAACTCGCGTAGGTTCTCCCCGCGCATACTGGCGGCCACGGCAGTGGCGATCACCTGAGTACTCAGGCCTACGGCCATTGCGCGTTCGCGGTCTACCACCACCCGTACTTCGTCTTCGCCGCGCAGCAGATCGTTGGTGACGTCCTCAAGTTCGGGCAGGGTTTCCAGTATGCGCATGACCTCCCAAGACAGAGGGGCAAGTACATCGGTGGATTCCCCGGACAGTTGCAGACTGAACCCTTCCTGCCCGCCGGTATGGTCAAATTTGAAGCTTGGTTTTCCGATAATGATTTCCGGCAAGCCTTCCTCGATTTGCTTGATGATCTCGCGGGTAGATTTTTTCGATTCATTTTCGGGGGTGAGCAGGATGGTCGACTCGGCACGACCGGGATCGAAGTAACTGTAGACCTCCCGAATCTCCAGCTCGTCTTTGTTCTCGTACAGGAAGTTCTCGACCCGAGTGACCACGGCTTCCGTGCGCTCCAGCGTGTGGATGCCCTCGATGTGATAAGGCATGAACAGTCGCCGGGATACTTCCTGCGGGAAGGTGTCGAATTTGACCAGCTTCATCGGGATCGCGGTACTGGCGAGTGTGAGTACGATAAACAACGCCGTCCACTTAGGGTGACGCATGGTCCAGCTCAGCGCGCCCGCGTAGCGATTGTTTAGGCCCTGCATGAGGCGGCCGGTGGTTAACTGCTTGGGCGGCGCAATACGTGCTGCCAGCATAGGCACCAGCGTCTGCGCAATGGCTAACGAGCCAATCAACGCGACCACAATGGTGATCGCGACGTGGCTGAGGAAGATCGTGATATCTACTTTGGTGCCGAACATGATGGGCAGGAACACGATAATGGAGGTGGCGGTGCCGGCGAGCACGGCGATGCCCACTTCGCGTACGCCGCGCAAGGTCGCTGCGTGCGCGTTGTGTGGATCAGCTTGACGCGCGCGGAACACGCTCTCTGTTACCACCACTGCATTGTCCACCAGCATGCCGATGGCTAACATTAGGCCCATCATGGTGAGCGTGTTCAGCGACAGCCCGGCAAAGTACATTGCGCCTAGCGTCATCAGCAAAGAAAACGGAACCGCCAGCATCACGATGAAGGTGGTGCTCCACTGGCGTAGAAACAGGTACAGCACGATGACCGCGAGCAGCGCGCCTAACAGGCCGGACGCGAGCAGCTCGCGCAACGAGGCTTTTACGCTTTTCGCCTGGTTGTCCAGCTGGAAAATATCGATGCCGCGCATCTTGGGATGCTCGGCCAGGCGGTCCACCTCTGCGGTCACACGGTCGGCCACGTCCACCATGTTGGCGCCGGTCTGCTTAAAGATATCCAGGCCGATGGCGTATTGGCGATTCAGGTGACGACCATACTCCCGCTCGGGGCTGCGCATCTCGATCCGCGAAATATCACCCAGGCGCACGTTGTTGTCGTTGATGATGACGTTCTCGATGTCCGTAACGCTGGCGAACTCTCCCAGCGGGCGCAGACTGAAGCGCTGGCCAGCATCGGTGATGCGCCCGGCGCTGACCGCGAAGTTACTCTTGCGCAGCAGCTCCAGTAGGGCGGCTGTATCAACGTCATGGGCGGCCAGCCGACCGGCATCCAGCAGGATTCGTACCTCGCGCGGGTCCACCCCGTACAGGTCGACCTTGGAGACACCTGCGAGGCGCTCCAGCGGACGCTTAAGGTGTTTGTCCAGCAGGTCGTAGGCATCGGACAAGTCACGCTGCGATGAGATGCGCAGGTTAAGGATAGGTTGATCGCCAATCGAGCCGGTAAACACCAGAATGCGTTGAACGTCGTCCGGCAGGTTGCCGCGGATAGCGTCGATCTTACTGCGTGCTTCGATGCCCTTGGCCGACGCGTCCACGTCCCAACCGAATTGCACAAATATCTCGGCGGAATCGCGCTTGGAGGTGGATTGCATCTGCTCGACGCCACTTAAGGTCGCCAGTGATTCCTCGATTGGCCGGGTAATGGTACGTTCCACCTCTTCCGGTGTTGAGCCGGGGTAGGGCACTTGGACGAAAAAGCCCGGAAACTGAATGTCCGGAAACTGCTCCAGCGGCAGCAGCGGCGTAGAAATAAACCCCACTACTCCAAGTGCTAAAAACACCATCAGCGTGGTGACCGGGCGCTTTAGTGCAATTTCCGTATGTTTCATTGCGTTGCTCCGCGCGGATGAGTATCCACGATGACTACACTTGTGCTGGGTCAGCAGCGGCCTCAATCGGCAGCGCTGCGTTCGAGTATCGCTTGCGATCCATCAGTGAGTAGACCACCGGGATAACAATGAGTGTGAGCAGGGTGGAAACCAGCAACCCGCCGATTACGGTGATGGCCATTGGCGCGCGCATTTCGGCACCTTCACCAAAGCCCATCGCCATCGGGGCCAGGCCCAGGACGGTGGTCATGGTGGTCATCAGAATCGGCCGCAGCCGTGCACGCCCACCGTCAAAAATGGCCTGTGTCTTCTCCACTCCCGCCGCCCGTTGTTTGTTAATAAAGTCCACCAGCACAATGGCATTGTTCACCACAATACCGGTAAGCATGATGAGCCCGATCAAGGCGACCACATTAATGGTGGTGCCGGTGACATACAGCGCGAGCACGGCGCCCACCAGTGCCAGGGGGATGGTGAACAAAATAATGAACGGGTGTACCAGTGACTCAAACTGCGAAGCCATCACCAGGTAGACCAGGAATACGGCCATGATGAGCGCGAAACGCATGGAGTTGAATGAGGATTCCATCTCTTCGCTTTGCCCCGTCACAATGCCCACAACGCCAGCGGGCATCGGCGTGCGGTCCACCAGCGCTTGCGCCTCGGCGGCAGCGTTGGCCAGATCGCCCTGGCCAACGCTGGCCGAGATAATCGCCACGCGCTCTTGATTGGTGCGACGAATCTCGGCCGGTCCGCTGGTGACCTGAATGTCAGCGACGGCCTGCAGGGTGACCGGACGCTCGGCTTGCGGATTCACGATGAGCTGACGCACCTGTTCGATAGAGGCGTGTTCACGGTCGACACTGCGCACCAGTACGTCTATCTCTTTGTCCGCCAGCCGGTAGCGTGTCGCGACTTCGCCGCGAACTTTAAGCACCACCTCATCGGCGATGTCACGCACGGCTAGACCGAGATTGGCGGCGCGTTCATGGTCGAACAGAATCTGCACTTCCGGGTTGCCGTTTTCAAGGCTGGAGCGTACGTCCGCGAAAGTGGGCGAGTTTTGCATTTGCGCCAGCAATACATCGTTCGCGCGCCGCAGACCCTCAAGATCATAGCCGGACAGTTCAATCTCCAACGGCGTGGCGAAGTTAAGCAAGTCGGGCCGTGCGAATTCGTACTCCAGTCCGGCGACGTCGCGCAGACTCTCGCGTAGGGCGTCAATGGTGGCATTTTCTTGTGCGCGGTCCGCACCTGGTTTTAGTCGCACGCTGAGTTCGCCGCTGTTCTCGCCTGCATCCACCGGATTGGCGTCCAGACGGTTGCCGGTGCCCGCCACCGAATAACTCAGATCAACGCTGTCCTGTTCGCCGACCAGTTGCTGGGCCTGTTGTACGGTACGATCGGTTGCGCTTAGCGGTGTGCCGGGCGGCAAGCGCAGATTAACGCTGAACTCGCCCTGCGACAGTTGCGGAATTAGCTCCGCACCCAGTTGAGGTACCAGTGAGAGAGTCGCAGCCATCGCTATTGTCGATGCGGCCAATACGATCAGTCGATGATTGAGCGACCAACGCAGCAACCCAGGATAGACTTTCGCCAGCCCACGGTACAGCCCGCCGAAAACCCAGGTCAGCGGGCGAAACACCACACCGAACACCCGACTAATCAGTGCGCCCAGTAGGAAAAACACACGCAGGACAGCGGCGATGATACGGGTGAACAGGCCCGGTGCGGAATGATCCACGCTGTCGCTGTAACGCTGGCCGGCACCAAGTGCGGCGAGCATGGGAATGAGTGTAAGGGCAACCAACAACGAGAACAGCAGGGCATAGGTGACCGTCAGGGCCTGATCGCGAAACAGCTGTCCTGCGACGCCTGTCACGAAGACCATCGGGAAGAACACGGCAACGGTGGTCAGCGTCGCCGCAATTACCGCCGTAGCGACTTCCGATGTGCCGACTCTGGCGGCGAGCAGTATCGACTTGCCTGCCTCGCGTTGTCGCACGATACTCTCCAGCACCACAATGGAGTTGTCGACTAGTAATCCGACGGCTAGCGCGATGCCGCCGAGTGACATGATGTTCAGTGACAAATCGCTGCTGTACATGAGCACGAATGTCCCGATCACAGAAATCGGGATGGCCAGGCCGATGATCACGGTGGCGCGCACGTTGCGTAAAAAACCGTACAACACCAGGACAGCCAGCAAACCTCCGGCGAGGGCGGCGGTTTTCACCTGATTAATCGCCGAGTTAATAAAACGCGATTGGTCGTACAACGTCTGCAGCGCGATGCCTTCCGGCAGGCCTTCGGTAATTTTGCTCAGACTGTTGTTAACCCGCTGTGCAATCTGCACCGGGTTGGCATCGCCTTCCTTGTAGATGGCAAGCTCGATGGACTCCTCGCCATCGAGCCGCGTGATCGCCTCACGCTCTTTGAACCCGCGGCTAACCTCGGCGATATCTCGCAGGTACACGGCGCGATCAGTGGGGGTGGCGATAATGGTGTTGGCGATGGCGCTCACGGATTCGAATTCGTTCAACGTGCGAACCAGAAAGCGCTGGTTACCCTGTTCCAGCCGGCCCCCGGACAGATTGATGTTCTCGGCCCTGATGCGCGCTGCCACGGTCTCGACAGACAAGCCCAGCGCCGAGGTTTTGTTCTCGTCCACCAGGATTTGGATCTCATCTTCCAGCCCACCGCTGATTTTTACAGCGGCTGTGCCCTCGACGGCTTCAAGATCAATCTTCAGGCGGTTCTCGGCAAAGCGCCGCAGCCACTTAAGGCGCGACTGCGCATCGCCAGCGATAGTGGATTCGGCCAGAGTTTTGGTGTCGATCAGCGCGAGGCGCATCATCGGCTCGGAGGAGGGATCAAAGCGCAGCAGCACCGGGCGGGTGGCTTCCTTGGGTAACTGCAGGATGTCCACTTTCTCGCGCACATCCACACCGGCCAGATCCATGTCGGTGCCCCAGGCAAACTCCAAAATAACGTCCGACTGGCCGGCGCGGGATACCGAGCGGACCACGCGTACATTACGGATAACGCCTGCCGCTTCTTCGATTGGTTTGGTCAGCAGATTTTCGATTTCAATCGGCGCGGCACCGGTGAGTTCAGTGCGGATTGTCAGTGTGGGATAGGATAGGTCGGGCAGCAGGCCTACCGGCAGACGTTGCAGCGACACCATGCCGAACAGCACGATGGCGACGGTGAACATCACCACAGTAACCCGACGCTCACAGGCGATATCTATCAGACGCATTGTTGTGCTCGCGTTGTCGTTGTTAACCGCGTGCGCGGCCACCCCTCAGTGGCGCCGCGCGGGTCGCGATGGCAGTGATGCGGACAGGGTTGGGTGCGCGCGCTATTGGCTCGCCGCCAGCGCTTTCTCCTCGCCCATGTCCTCAATTTTCTGATCGGTCGACTCATCGCCTGGCGGGGTGCTCACGACGTGCACTTTGCCACCATCGCGTAAACCACCCTGGCCAATGACCACCACTTGTTCATCACCGTCGAGCCCGCTGGTGACTTCAACGTTGCTGCCCTGGGTCAGGCCCAAGGCGATGTCGCGTCGTTTCGCGAGCCCGTCCTCCACCACAAACACGGTGGCATCCGGCGCTTCACCCAGGACAGCATCGCGCGGCACCAGCACCACCTGCTCATGCACGTCGTATGCCACAGAAAAGCGACTGAACATGCCTGGCTTAAGCCGGTTCTGTGGGTCGCGGGCCTCGATGGTCACCTTGAAGGTGCCGGTCTGCGCGTCCACCACCGGGCTGATCCGTGCGATGACACCCTGAAATTGTGCTTCTCCCAGCGCGTCCACCTGTACGGCGGCAGTCTGCCCTGCCTGAAGACGATTAAATTCGCGCTCGGGCACATGCAGATAGGCGAGCAGCGGTTGCAGATCGACAATCTGAAACACTGGGTCGTTTACTTTGATATTGCTGCCGATCTTGATATCGCGGGCGGTGACCACGCCGTCGATGGACGCACGGATCTGCGTGTACGACAGCTCCAGCGTGGCCAGTTTAACGTCGGCCTTGAGGGCTTCCAGATCAAACCGCAACCCGTCGAAAGACTCTTCCGTCACCAAGCCCTTGGCGTGTACTTCCACATTACGGTCGTAGTCGTTCTGCATCTTGCCCAAGTTGGCTTTGGCGCGCTCCAGTTGCAGCCGCAAACGGTCGCCATCCAGGGTGGCGAGCACCTGCCCTGCCTTCACCTGATCGCCTTCTTCGACCAAAATGCGCTTGACTTCGCCCGCAACCTTAGCCACGACTTGCGCTTCCTGCTCGGCTTCAAAGTTGGCGGTACCGGCGTATACAGCGCTAACATCACCGCGCTGCAGGCTGGCTGTCTCAACCGGAATAGGGGTGGCTTCCTGCTCGTCTTCCTGTTCGCCCTTGGGACCACCGGGCATGCATGCGCTCAATAGCACGGAACTCATTACGATGAGCGCGATTGCCCGGCTGACTGACCGATACAACGACTGGGTTGGTCGTCCTGAATGGACATCCTGATACTGCATGGAACCCCCTGAAGAGAGCGTTAGCCTGTCCTTCTCAATGACTACTTTAGTGCAATTGAGCGAATGTCGGTCGAACAAGCAGGTTATTTAGTGTTGTAGTTGAGTATAACACTACAAGTCTAAAACTCAATGGTTGATTCACACTTTGTGCATATCAAAATCCGCATCGCGGGCTGGCGGATTTAACTTAACGGATTGTTTTTACGCAAAACAAAGCGCCGGCACAGCCTATAGAGGCGGGCCGGCGCTGCTTTGTTCCATCGGTCGCCAGCAATGACTGGCAACCGCGCAGATTCACCGTTTGCTGCGATTAACCGCGGCGGTGGCTCGCTCGGGTGCGGGGCTGGCCGCGATCTCTACCAGATCGCCGACGATCTGCCCGGCCTCATGCAGCACCACGTCTACCGGTTCGGTTTCATCCAACTCGTCCAGCGTAATGGGTTCCAGGTTGTGCGCCACCCGGCGTTCATTCTCGAGCGACAGACGTTTCTGACGGGCCGCCTCCTGCTCTTCCTTGCGAGTTTCCAGATTTAGCGACACCGATTTACGGCTGTTCAGCTCGTCCACCCGGTCGATTTGGCCACGCCAGTACATCAGGTCGGGATCGGTTTTAGCCCGTTGTGCATGGCTGGTGAGCAGGCTGTTAATCTCATCATCCAGCGGGTCGCCCATACGGAAACGGGTAGCGCGGATAACATCCCAGGGCATCGCCGTGTCGCGGGTACTCTCGCCGACCTGATCGGCCGCAATCAGTGACGGCATGCTGATATCCGGGGCAACGCCTCTCAGCTGCGTGCTCTCGCCTGTCACCCGGTAGTACTTGCCGATGGTGAGCGTGAGTTGGCCCATGCCATCACTGCGGGTTACTTGGTCAAGATCGTAAAGGTTTTGGACCGAACCCTTGCCGAAGGTGTTCTGGCCAATCACCACGCCGCGCTCATAGTCCTGAATGGCCGCCGCAAAAATCTCCGAGGCTGAGGCACTAAAGCGATCAACCAGCACTGCCAACGGCCCGTCATAGACGCTACCGCGGTGGATGTCGTCCAGTTCTCTCACTCGTCCGGACCATTCTTTAAACTGCACCACGGGGCCTTCAAGAAACAGCCCGGTCATGGCGCGTGCCTCCCACAGATGGCCGCCACCGTTACCGCGCAGATCTACGATCAATCCTTCAACGCCTTCTTTTTGAAGGTCCAAGATCAGCCGTCTGACATCTGCGGTGGTGCTGGTGTAGTCTTTTTTGCCCGCCTGCTTGGCAGCGAAGTCCTGGTAAAAACTGGGCACGCTAATAACGCCAATCTTGGCCACTTTGCCGCCGCGCTCCACCTCCAGCACCTCTTTCTGCGCTGCCTGTGCTTCTAGGCGTACTTTGTCACGCTGTAGCGCTAGGATTTCTTCCGGCGACCCTGGCGGCGCGTTGGCGGGCAGGATTTGCAGGCGCACTTCGGTACCGCCGGGACCACGAATAAGCTGCACCACGTCATCCAGACGCCAGCCGATGACGTCAACCATCTCATCATCACCCTGGGCAACGCCGGTGATGCGGTCTTTCGGGGCCAGCGTGCCGTCGATGGCTGCCGGGCCGCCCGCAATCACGTCCAGCACCGTCACATAGTCATCCACGAAGTTTAGTGAGGCACCGATGCCGTCGTACGACAGACTCATCTGAATGCGGTACTCCTCAGAATTGCGCGGGGAGAAGTAGTTGCTGTGCGGGTCCAGCGTATCGGCGTAGGCATTCATGAAACTCTCGAATACCTCATCAGAGTTGAGCTGATGGGTGCGTTTGAGCACGCGTTCATAGCGCTTGCCCAGTAACTCGGTAATTTCCTCGTGCTCTTTGCCGGTTAGGTTCAGGCTGAGCACGTCGTTTTTGACGCGCCGCCGCCATACATCATCCAGCTCTTGCTGGTTGGCCGCCCACAGCGTATCGGTGCGGTCGAAGACATAGCTCTCGTCAACGTCGAAATCCGGTGCCTTGGCCAGCGCGGATTTGGCATACGAGATGCGCTCCTCAACGCGTGTGCGGTACACATTGAAAATATCAAACGCCGGATCTACCCGGCCGCTGCGTACGGCATCGTCCAGGCGCGTGCGATAGCGATCGAAGCGGGCAATGTCGGCGGCGAGAAAGTACAACTTGTTGCGGTCGAGGGCCTTCAGATACTGATCCAGGATTTGCGATGACAGTACATCGTCCACCCGCGTGCGGCGATAGTGGCTGCGCTCGATCAGCGAGGTCACCACCTGCGCCGCCTGAGTATGGCGCTTGCTGGGGTAGAGGGCTTCAGCGTGTTCGGTATCGGCCTGATCGGCGATGAGTTCCGCGCGCGGCTCCGCCGTGCCAAGGTCGGCGCGCTCGATACTGTCAGAGCTGGTCATCGCGTGAGCGCCGGCCAGCAGCGCCAATGCGCCTACACCGGCAGTGGCGAGCGCCAGCACCGTGAGCGCCGGGCGACGTGCGTCCCGACTCGACCGGGCGGCGGGGGTGTTGTCAATGTCGTTGGTATTGTGTGAATTCACGTGCAACCTGCTACTCTGCGCGACCCGAACTGTCAGGCCGTCCATTTACGATAACCCAAGGCTAGACGCGGCTTCCGCCACGATCAAGGGCCTCCTTGGCATATAGTGAATTATCATCCATGCAACCTC
>CBDUQI010000046.1:0-32359 GCA_965369325.1 uncultured Gammaproteobacteria bacterium | reverse complement strand
CGGACGTATTGTTGCGGCAAGGCGAAGTCAAGGAGGCGCTGGCGGCCTACAACGAAGGCCTGACCACCGCTCGGGACCTGACTGGGCGCGATCCCTACAATCTGCGTTACCAGCGCGACGTCTCCGTCAGCCTCAATAAAGTCGCGGACGTTTTGTTGCGGCAAGGCCAAGTCTCGGAAGCGCTGGCGGCCTACAACGAGGTCCTGACCACCGCTCGGGACTTGGCCGGGCGCGATCCCAACAATTTGGGTTACCAGCGCGACGCCTCCGTCAGCCTGGATCGCATCGCGGACGTTTTGTTGCGGCAAGGCCAAGTCTCGGAAGCGCTGGCGGCCTACAACGAGGGCCTGACCCTAAGGCGTGACCTGGCCGGGCGCGATCCCAATAATCTGGGCTACCAGCGCGACGTCTCTGTCAGCCTGGATCGCATCGCGGACGTTTTGTTGCGGCAAGGCGAAGTTGAGGAGGCGCTGGCGGCCTACAACGAGGCTCTGACCACCGCTCGGGACCTGGCCGGGCGCGATCCCAATAATCTGGGCTACCAGTTCGACGTCTCTGTCAGCCTGGATCGCATCGCGGACGTTTTGTTGCGGCAAGGCGAAGTCGAGGAGGCGCTGGCGGCCTACAACGAGGGGCTGACCCTAAGGCGGGACCTGGCCGGGCGCGATCCCAACAATTTGCGCTACCAGCGCGCCCTCTCCGTCAGCCTGGATCTCATCGCGGACGTATTGTTGCGGCAGCAAGGCGAAGTCGAGGAGGCGCTGGCGGCCTACAACGAGAGCCTGACCCTAAGGCGGGACCTGGCCGTGCGCGATCCCAACAATTTGCGCTACCAGCGCGACGCCTCCGTCAGCCTGGGGCGCATCGCGGACGTATTGTTGCGGCAAGGCGAAGTCAAGGAGGCGCTGGCGGCCTACAACGAGGGCCTGACCACCGCTCGGGATCTGGCCGGGCGCGAGCCCAACAATCTGGGCTACCAGCGCGACGTCTTCGTCAGCCTTACCAAACTCGCGAACGTACTGTTGAGGCAAGGCCAAGTCGAGCAGGCGCTGGCGGCCTACAACGAGGGCCTGACCATCGCTCGAGACCTCGCCGGGCGCGATCCCAGTAATCTGGGCTACAAAGTTGATGTAGCGATCAGCAATGCAAAGCTCGCCTTACTTGCGCGCGATGCGGGTGATGAGGGAGAAGAGTGCGCGCGATTCGCCGCCGCTAACGAGGCCTTTGAAGATGCTCTGGCTGTCGACCCAACAGATGTGAGAGTTAAGGGCATGCTTGACGCGTCAGTCCGCGACCGCGAGCTCGCGTGTCGGTAGGGATGCCAAGAGGTGAAGATCGGGTGGGCTGAAGGGGAACCGGAGCAGATCTGCCCAAGATTGGTCTGGATCTTGAGGACGTGGTCGGGCAGATCAAGTGACGACTATCATATCTGGTCGCTGACAGGTCAAACCCCGCCCCTTAACCGAGATCCTCATCAATTTTCAGACGAATCGGGGCCTGATCTGGTGACGGTGCAGGCTCGCCTGCGCCGGCGCGCGATCTGCCCACGGTGAGCGCTGGGGACAATCGCAGGGTGTGCGAACGTCCCGTTGTCGTGTCGCTCAGCGTTTGTTCCAACCGGGAATCGGCATAGGCTTCGCCGGCCTGATAGGCACCGGTCCCAATCAATACCACCAACACGCAAGCGGCTGTTGCATCAAGCATACTCATCATGCCGGTGCGTAGGCGTTGATGCGTTGGCGCGTGGTTGCTCGGTATATCTGCCTCAACTGCGCAGACCGGCTGTGCGCTTGAGGTTCGGGCCGGTGCACCTGCTCGCAGCCCCTTATGCCGGGCTTTGGCGTAACCTTGCTCAACATCAATTTTGCGCACTCGCAGGTCTTCGTCGCGCTGCTGTGCTGCCTCGAGTGAGCGCTGTGCGATCAGATTGATACGGGCAGGTACGCCAAGTGCAAACTGGTGAACGGCACTGATCGCATCACGGGTAAAACCAAAGCCCTCGGGCGCTGGCGCAGCGGCCAGTTGGGCGCTTAAGTATTGGGTGGTTTCCTGTTGGTTGAAGGGCACCAGTGGTTGATGTGTGTCGCAGCGTTCGAGCAGGGCGTCGCATTTGCTTGCGAGCAGGCTGGGCAGCTGAGGCATGCCGATCAGCAGTAGATGTCTGAGGATGCCATCGTCCAAGAGCTGGTTTAGCGTTTGCCAGTCGGGCGAGTACAGGTGTTCGGCATCATCAATGATTATCGTGGCGTTTGTTTGTGCCGTTAGCAATTTGCTCAGCGCGTGCAACAAGTCAGCCGGCGGGCCGTCCTCTAGCACGATGCCGTGGCGGCGCAGTAGCGTGTGGAAGTCGCTGCAAGTGGCGCTGTCGGCGATTTTCTGGTTGGCCACGGCGGGCACCACAAGCAACGCATCGGGGTGGGCACGGCTGAGATCGTGTACCAGCGTGGTCTTGCCGGCCCCGGTAGGTGCGGTAATGAAGGTGATACTTGTTTCCGTCCGCAGACGCGCGTCGATCACCGCGCGGGCGTTGCCAAATCCGCGTGAACGAAGTGTCTCCCTGCTGCCAGGCGCTTGCTGCGAGAATTGTGCTAACGCTTGCGCGTAAGGGCACGTGGACGGCGTTTGCCGCTCCAGTTCTTCTTGTTCTTGCATGGTTATGTCTACTTGATGTTGTTTTTTTTGTTGGCTTGCGAAGCAAGTTTATCAAGCGTCTTTGGAGTTTTTCGTGGCATTGAACAGATTTAACAATTGCCATAATGTGGACGCATATCAAGCGCGACCCAAGCGTATCAAGCCGCGACAATCAGCACCGACTTCCGTCAAATCCGCCCGACAGGGAAAATTCATTTTTGTGACCCGCATCGCGCGGGCCATACCACCTGTGAGGGCGTCTTTTTCGATTTGTGTGCTGGTCGATGTGATCGAAAATGGACATATTGCGGATAAGTTGCCCGTAAAGTAGGTGTCAGGCCGGCATCGGCCGGGCGATGGAGACGGCGGTTGAATTCTCAGGAGATGAATACGCGTGGTTGGCGCTATCCGGCGCAGTGGCTGGCGGCAGTTGCAGTGACTGCTAGCCTGTTGGTGGCGGGCTTAGTCGGAGGTGCGCGTGACGTCGTGGCTGTCCCGGTGGGGATGTCCGATGCCGGCGCGGCCCCAGAGCGGCTTGTGCGCGACACTCTTGTTGCATTGCTGAGGCAGAGTGATCCGGAGGCGGTGAATGCCGCCGTCGACGTCATCAACAAGCACTGGTCGCCCGGCCTGGTTCCGATGCTGCTGGAGAGCATCTCTTACACTGGCTCGCCCTACGCCAAAGTGGGTTTGATTGGTGTGCTGCGCGAGCACACCGGGCAGGAGTTCGGCGTATGGATGGATGACTGGTACCACTGGTTGTGGAATCAACCCGAGCATGCGGCGAGCGAGTATGCGAACTTCAAGGCAGATTTGTACCGCGCAATTGACCCACGCTTTGATGTGTATTTTCGAGGGCGTGCGGATTCGGCTCGTATCCGCCTGGATGAGATTCGCTGGGGTGGGGTGATTCGCGATGGGATCCCGCCACTGCGCAAACCGCAAATGATCAGCGCCGCGCAGGCTACCTACTTGCAAGGCGATAATGTGGTGTTTGGCATCGAGATCAACGGTGATGCTCGCGCTTACCCCAAGCGCATCCTGGCGTGGCACGAGATGTTTACCGACACGATAGGCGGTGAGCCGATCGCTGGCGTGTACTGCACGTTGTGTGGCACGGTCATCCCCTACAAAACCACCTTTAATGGTAAGACGCATGCGTTGGGCACCAGCGGGTTTTTATATCGCTCCAATAAGCTGATGTACGACCAAGCCACCGAATCTTTGTGGAATACACTGCGCGGTGAGCCGGTGCTTGGCCCGCTGGTGGATCAGGGCATTGCGCTTGAGCATCTGAGTGTGGTCACCACCACCTGGGCAGAATGGGTTCGCCGACACCCCAACACGACGGTGCTTGCGCGGCAGACCGGGCACGCGCGCGACTATGGCGAGGGCGTCGCCTATCAGGACTACTTCGCAGATGATCAGCTGATGTTCCAGACGCCGTTTGACGACACTCGTTTGGCCAATAAACAGGAAGTACTGGCCCTGCGTTTTGCGGCCGCGCCCAAACAGCAGTTGGCCATTGATACGGCGTTTTTGGATCGCCATCCGCTTTATCTTGATCGCGTTGGGCAGCAGGCCGTGTTAGTGCTGACCGACAGCACCGGTGCTAACCGCGTATATGATCCCGGCCCGCATACGTTCGTGAAGTACGATCGCGATGTATCCGTGACCGACGAGACCGGTGCGGTCTGGCGATTAGGCGAGGAGTGGTTAACCTCCCCGGATGGGGCCCGCCAGCATCGGCTGCCCTACCATCGGGCGTTCTGGTTTGGCTGGCATGCCACGTTCCCGGAAACCCGTCTGGTGAAGTAGCCGCTTAGGGCATGGCAAAGGTTGCCGTCGCGCTCGCGACCGGCTTGCCTGTGCTGGTGTCGGTAATTTGCGCCCGGGTAAAGGTCAGACGCCGACCGGGTTTTACCACGAAGCCTTCTATCAGCAATGACGGATTGCGCGCGGCCCGTAGAAAGCTCGTGTTGATGTCCACCGTGGCGGTCGGCGTAAACTCCCCGACCGCGACGATGGAGGCCAGCGCCATCGCCGTATCGGCGGCGGCCACCAGTGCCTGACCGCACACCATATTGCCCTGGCGGTGCAGTTCCGCGCCAGCGTGCATGGTAAGCGCGACGTGTTGCCGGGACGCGGCGCTGACTTTGAGTCCCAGGCGCAATACCCAGGGAGCGAAATGCTCATCGAGCACCGCTTGCAGAGCCTCCAGGCTCACTTGATCGCCGTCCATTAGATCCATCAGATTCCAGTCTCCGCTCAGTTATGTGCAGTCGGCGGGGTTACCCATGACGCGATGAGGAGTGCCAGAGTACGTCGCGCGCCAATGGCGAACCAAGTGTGGGGCGATCACAATGAGGATTCTACGCGTCGGCGTTTGCGCAGAGCAGGATTATTTTCGAAGCGAGACGCCTGTTGCGCATGTGAGTTCCCAGGGACTTGCGATCGCGGGGGGCGGGCGTTGGGCACCTACTTAGGAGTAGTTGGCCGCAGTGCCTTGGCATTTTAGTATTAGAATAGGTAAGAAGAGTTTGTTTTGTATGAAATATTACGCGTTAAAGTAGTTTGATACTTTTAGCGAGCTATATTTTGGCGGTGGCCGACTGGCCCGTTCATGCCGCCGAGGCTGGCGTGCGGGAGCGGATATTGCGCGGATTAAGCAGACGTTTCCGCCGCGGTTGCTGGTAACCCGCCTCATCACCGCGCGCCTGAATACGCTCGTATTATTTTGGGTTTGGCGCGGGCGACACGAAAAGATCCCTAACAAGGCTGGCCAACCATCAGCTTGCTTAGATATAATGCGCGGTTTACCTAATGGCATAGGGAATCGTCATCCATGCGCATCATAAAAGATGAAGCCCTTACCTTCGATGACATTCTGCTTCAGCCCGCCTATTCAGAGATTCTGCCCCGCGACGTGGACTTGTCTACCCGGCTCACCCGCGAAATTGGGCTGAATCTGCCCCTGGTATCCGCCGCGATGGACACGGTGACCGAGGCCCGACTGGCGATCACGCTGGCGCAGGAGGGCGGCATCGGCATCATCCACAAGAATATGTCTCCACACCAGCAGGCCGCCGAGGTGGCGCTGGTCAAGACCTTTGAGAGTGGCATTATCGCCAATCCAATTACGGTCACGCCGGACAAAACCATCCGCGAGGTCATCGAGCTCACCCGCGCCCGTAATATCTCCGGTGTGCCGGTGGTGGATGGGCATGAGACGGTGGGCATTGTGACCAACCGCGATTTGCGTTTCGAGACCAACATGGACGCGCCGGTGACGTCGGTGATGACGCCAAAAGCAAAGCTGGTGACTGTGCGTGAAGGGGCAAAAGATGAAGAGGTGCTGCACCTGCTGCATCGTCATCGGATCGAGAAAGTACTGGTGGTCGGCGATAACTTCGAGCTGAAAGGGCTGATCACAGTCAAGGATTTCCAGAAAGCCAGCGACTATCCGAATGCGTGTAAAGACGAGCGCGGTGCCCTGCGTGTCGGCGCTGCCGTCGGCACCGCTGCTGATACGGTTGAGCGGGTAGGGGCGCTGGTTGATGCGGGCGTGGATGTGGTGGTGGTGGACACCTCGCACGGCCACAGCCGTGGTGTCATCGATATGGTGCGCCAGCTCAAAAACACCTACGGCAGCTTGCAGATTATTGCCGGCAATATCGTTACTGCGCAGGCCGCGCAGGCGTTGGTCGAGGCGGGCGCCGATGGGGTGAAAGTGGGCATTGGCCCAGGTTCCATCTGCACCACTCGCGTCGTTGCGGGGGTCGGTATGCCGCAGGTCACAGCCGTTACCCGCGTGGCTGAGGCGCTCAAAGACACGGGTGTGCCGCTGATCGCGGACGGGGGCATTCGTTATTCCGGCGATTTTGCCAAGGCCATTGTCGCGGGCGCACACACGGTCATGATTGGCGGGTTGTTTGCCGGCACCGAAGAGTCGCCCGGCGAAGTCGAGCTGTACCAGGGCCGCTCTTATAAGTCCTACCGGGGGATGGGCTCGCTTGGTGCGATGGCGGCCAAGCACGGCTCCAGCGATCGCTACTTTCAAGACTCCACCGAAGAGGTGGAGAAGCTGGTCCCCGAGGGCATCGAAGGGCGCGTGTCCTACAAGGGGCCGGTGGGCGCTATCGTGCACCAACTGGCGGGCGGCTTACGCTCCGCGATGGGCTATACCGGCAGTAAGGACATTGAGACGATGCGCACGCAGCCGCAATTCGTCCGCATCAGCGCCGCGGGTGTCAGCGAAGGGCATGTGCACGATGTGACTATTACCAAAGAGGCGCCAAACTACCGCACCAACCGATAACGACCGGGGGTGGCAGGTAAAACCGGAGGGCGGTTGTTGAGCAGTGACATTCATGCCGAGCGAATCCTGATTTTGGATTTCGGCTCGCAATACACGCAGCTGATCGCCAGACGTGTGCGTGAGGCAGGGGTTTACTGCGAAATACATCCCTGGGATACCGCCCCGGAGACTATCGCTGGGTTCAAGCCCAACGGCATTATTCTGTCCGGTAGCCCCGAGTCCGTCGAACTAGCCGAACCCCCGCGTGCGCAGGACGCCGTATTTGCGCAGGCCGTACCGGTGCTGGGGATTTGCTACGGCATGCAAACCATGGCCGCCCAACTTGGCGGACAGGTACGCCCCTCCAGTCACAAAGAATTTGGTTACGCACGGGTGCGCGCGCGCGGGCATTCCGCCTTGCTACGCGATATCCAAGACCTCAGCAATGCGGATGGGCATGGTCTGCTGGATGTCTGGATGAGCCATGGCGACCGGGTGGAGACGCTGCCGCCGGGGTTTAAGTGCATCGCCAGCTCCGACAACGCGCCACTGGCTGGCATGGCAGATGAGTCGCGTGGGCTCTACGCCATCCAGTTCCATCCCGAGGTTACCCACACCAAACAGGGTAAGCGAATCCTTGAGCGGTTCGTGCATGACATCTGTGGGTGCGGCCGGCTATGGACCGCGGACAGCATTATCGAGGACAGCATCAACACGGTGCGCGCGAGCATGGGCGATACCGGCAAAGTATTGCTTGGGTTATCAGGCGGGGTCGACTCTTCCGTGGTGGCGGCGCTGTTGCATCGGGCCATTGGCGATCGTTTGGTGTGCGTGTTTGTGGACAACGGCCTGCTGCGCCATAACGAGGGCGATCAGGTAATGGCCACCTTTGCCGAACACCTGGGCGTGGATGTACGGCGGGCGAACGCGCAGGACCGCTTTATGCAGGCCCTGCAAGGCGTGTCCGACCCGGAAGCCAAGCGCAAGGTGATCGGGGCGACGTTTATCGAAATCTTCGAAGAGCAGGCCGAGAAGTTGGACGACGTGCGCTGGCTGGCGCAGGGAACTATCTATCCGGATGTGATTGAGTCGGCCGGCGCCAAGACCGGCAAGGCCCACGTGATCAAGTCGCATCACAACGTGGGCGGACTGCCGGAGCACATGAAGCTGGATCTGATCGAGCCGTTGCGCGAGCTGTTTAAAGACGAGGTGCGGCGTATTGGCGTGGAGCTGGGGTTGCCCGACGAAATGGTCTATCGCCATCCGTTTCCGGGGCCGGGGCTGGGGGTGCGGATTCTGGGCGAGGTTAACCATGAAGCCGCTCGCCTGTTGCGCCTAGCCGATGATATTTTTATCAGCGAGTTACGCAATGCTGATCTGTACGATCAGGTGAGTCAGGCGTTTGCCGTATTTCTGCCGGTTAAGTCCGTTGGGGTGATGGGCGATGGGCGCGTGTACGGCCATGTGATCGCATTGCGCGCGGTCGAGACCGTCGACTTCATGACCGCTCGCTGGGCACACCTGCCGTACGAATTCCTGGATCATTGCTCGCGCCGGATCATGAACGAGATTGATGGTCTGGCCCGCGTGGTTTACGACATCTCGGGCAAACCCCCCGCCACCATCGAGTGGGAATAATCTCCGGCGACGCTGGTGAACAAACATCCCTCAAATAGCCCGCCCATACCCGCGCAGTGCGAGGCCCAATCGTCAAACCCGGTAACGCCGGGCGTGTCGGCGCAGGTGCGCGACGGTGATGCCGCTGATCAGTACTTCATGCGGTATGCACTGACGCTGGCCAACCGCGCCGCTGAGGCTGGCGAGGTGCCGGTCGGTTGCGTTGTTACGCGGGATGGGCAGATGATTGGCGAAGGGCACAATCAGCCGATTGGCCTGTGCGATCCTAGTGCACACGCGGAGATGCTGGCGCTGCGTGAGGCCACCGCGCAGGCCGGCAGCTACCGAATTCCCGGTGCAACGTTGTACGTCACACTAGAGCCCTGTGCGATGTGTGCCGGGGCGATGATACACGCGCGCATCGCGCGCCTGGTGTACGCCGCCGCGGATCCGAAGACCGGTGCGGCCGGCAGCGTTTTTACCATTGCGGGCACTGATCAGTTAAACCATGTGATCGCCTGCGAGGGGGGACTGATGGCGGCTGACAGCGCGGATTTGCTGAAGCAGTTCTTTAAAGCCCGCCGCTAAGGCGCACCAACTCGGCAGGACCGGGTTGATGCACCTTAACCATGGGTTAAGCCCGCCTAGGCGATTGGGTTAAGCGAGCGGGGTTAACTGAGCGCGCTTGCCTCATAGCGCTTCGCAGATGTTGCTTACGCCGCTCGGGCCGGGTGGCATAAAGAACAAAGCCTTCAAGATTCCCAAATCAAGAAAATCCACGCCGCCGCTGCCATCAAAGTCCGCGACCGGATCGGCGCCGAAGATCAGGCCTTTGAAGACCGCCAGATCTAGAAAGTCGGTCCCGCAGTCGTTGTTCAAATCCCCGTCGCATGGGGTGCCGAAGCCATCACTGTCAGGGTCACTTTGATCCGCATTTGGGACGAGCTTGCAATTGTCCTCATCGTCGGGAATGCCGTCCTCATCCATGTCGCTTAGCGCGGCCGTTACCGTCAACATAAAGCTCTGTTCGTTGCTGAGATTGGGAATGCCGTCGTCGGTGACGGTGACGGTTACGTTGGAGATGCCCGCATCGCCGATTGCGGGTGCGCAGGCAATGTTGCCGCTGCCGTCACCATTGTCGCTGAGCGTGCAAAAGCCCGGCAGTCCAGTTTGCGAGAGGGTGAGCCCGTCGCCGTCGCTGTCACTGGAGGACAGTGCAATGTCGACCGTCTGCGTTTCCATCACCTGGGTGTCTGGGATCGCAACCAGCGCCGGTTCGGTGTTCGGGCCTATCAGGTCTGGGTTGAAGAACCAGTCGGTGCCGGTGTTCATGAAGATGTTGCCCGTGATGATTGCGCCGTGAGTGATATCGTTGGGGTAATCGGGGAAGGTAAAGTTCACGGCGCAGGTCGCGAAGGACGTCTGCGTATTGTCGAATGCGATGTTGATATCGCAATCGCCCGCGTTGCTGATACCGCCATACTCCAGCGTGTAGGTATAGTCATCGCTGGTATTGGCAATCTCATCCAGCCCGCTCTGCGCATAGCGGATGGTGGCTACGTCATCGTGCGCCAGATCACGTTGATCTTCGTCGTTGAACGTGAGTTGGTTCATCACCGCCTCCGTGTTGGGTAGGCCCAGTGCTGCGCAGACCGCCCGGTCTGAGCTGGCCGGAAAGCTGTCTGAACCGGGCAGTTGGGCGGGATCGCGTGCGTAGGTGGTGGAGTCGATCACGGCCGGTGGGGTGGTGCAGGGGTTGTTGTCGCTGATGCGATACCAGAGCAGCGACAGGTCGTCGCCGCGCTGATCATCGGCGCTGCCTTGAATATCGTCTGCACCGTCATCCAGATCAAAGGTGCTGTTGCTGCCGGCGGTCGACGCAGCGTAGTCAGACAGCGACATGGGCAGGATGCTGCCGATGTTGGTGTGGCCCAGCCCGATGCAGTGCCCAAGCTCATGCAGGGCGACAGACTCAAAATCGGTATCCGTTTGCGGAATGTTATTGTCATCGCCGAACTTGAGATTATCTGTCGTGCCGTTCTGGGCGTTCCAAACGGTGATGGTGTTCTGTACGGGTATTTCCATCGCGGAAGCATTAGGTGTCCCAGGGGTGATGCACACCTTCACGGATAGATCTGTGCTTGCGCCGGTGTAGCCGGTCGGATGCATGATGAAGTCGAGCTGTGAGGCGCTGGAGCCAATATAGGCGCCCGCGTGAGCGACGCCAGCGGCGCTCAGGCCTGCCAGCACCATGATGGTGAGCCGAATAAGCGTTTTCATTGTGAACCTCCCGCCTGCGCACGCAGTGCCGGATGCCATACCAGTGCCTCAAGCTCGCCCGCGATACGGGCCAGGCTCTGAATCGGGGCCAGCGCCGGAAACATGCGCGCGTCCATACCTACGTCCCGCCACACAATGCTGTGCGGGCGCTGCGAGCCATCTTGCGCCGGCAACTGCAGGACAATCCGGGTATCGGTCGGGTCTGAGTTTGCGTATCCCACCCGCATGCGTCCGTCCGCGCCACGGCTGTGCTGTTCGGCCAGTGCGGCGCGTTGTGCGCTCACCGCGGCGGCATCCCAGCGAGTGAGCCCTTCGCGTTCCAGCATCGCCACCAGACGATCGAGTGCGCCGGCTTCCAGCTGCATGAGGTAATCGCCGGCGCCGCGCATATGCGGCTGGCGGTGCACGCGCACCTGTCCGTCGGCGTAGATGCGCAGCAGTGGCTGGTTGTCGCCGTGGGCGAGCATGCCGTGATACTGGGTATAGGTGATAAGCGGCCGCTCGCTAACTGCGTCGCTTGCTGCGAAAACCGTTGGGCACAGCACTAGTGCGAGCGCTGCGCTCGCACCACTGATCCAGCGAGGTATGTTTAGAATCCCTGAACTCATCATGAAGTCCTCCTTGAACCGGATGGATGACGATGACGCACGCATTGCGCGTGCGACGGCTGGCCCGGTGGCAGGCGCACACAGGTGCTGGCCAGCGCTCTCGGGCTGGGACATCGTGCCCTCAAATTGGGCGGACTTCCAGTTAGCGCTCGGGCGCGGGCGTGGCGTCCGCGAATTTGCCTTCGATCGGGATCTGCTGCGTAGGGTTGGGCTCGAACGCCGGTACTTTCCACGCCAGGATATCGTAGTAGCTGCGTATATTGCGGACATACAGCACCGGCTCGCGCCCGCGCGCATAGCCATGGCGCACCTGGCTGTACCACTTCTCCTGGCTCAGCAGCGGCAGGAACTCGCGTACATCGCGCCAGGAATCGGGGCTGCGGCCGCTGCGTGCGGCCAGAATACGGGCGTCTTCCAGATGTCCGTAGCCGACGTTGTAGGCTGCCAGTGCCAGCCAGGTGCGATCGGGCTCGGTGATACGTGCAGGAATGCGCGCCTTCACCTGGGCAAAGTAGCGTGCGCCACCGTGGATCGCTTCACGCGGTTGGGTGCGGTCTTTGACGCCTAGCTGACGCGCCGTTGCCTGCGTAAGCATCATCATGCCGCGCACGCCGGTGGGCGAGACCGCTTTGGGATTCCAGTGCGACTCCTGATAACTGATGGCGGCCAGTAGCTGCCAGTCGATATCGGTTTGAAACGCGGCCTCCTCAAAGCTGCGCCGGTGCTTGGGCAAACGGGCATTGATATGTCGCAGAAAGGTGCGGGTGCCAACATAGTCGAATTTGTCGGTATGCTCGTAGTAGCGGTTTAGGATGACATCCAGCTCGCCGCTCATACGCAGCCGGGCGAAGAAGCTTTGTGCCTCGTTGTACAGGCTGTGGTCATAGTCCCGATGGAATGCCCAGGCGATGCGGTCGGCTGACTTTAACTCAAAGCCCAGCCGCACTTCCGGGTAGAACCGCCGGTTGATCAGAAACGTGGTGGAATCGGTCACGACAAAGTCTAGCGTCTTGTTGGAGACGCGCTCAAACAAATTGTCTATCGAGGCGTCATCGGCCGGTTCCCAGGCGAGTTCCGGGTAGCGTTCACGCAGGGCCAGCAGCGTCTCTACATGGCTGCTGTTGGCGATCACCCCCACCTTTCGGTCGAGCAGATCCTGCACTTTGCGCGGCCGCCGGCTGTTTACCCGATACACCACCACCTGTGCGACTTCCTGATAAGGCGGCCCAAAGCGCAACTGCTCGGCCCGGGCTGGCGTCACCGTGATATGTGCGGCGGCAAAGTCAGCGCTCTTGTGCATCACCTGCGGTAGCAGGTTAGAGAAGCTGGCCATCGGGATCAGATCCAGTTGTACGCCAAGTTCCTGCGCGAAACGGCTGGCAAGCTCGTACTCCGGTCCGGTGGGGCCTTCCGCGCCCAGATAGTAAGTAGTGGCGGCGTTGCGGGTGACGACGCTGAGCTTGCCCGTCTGCAATACGCGCTGAAGTGCGTCAGGCGCACCCTGGCAGGTGAGCAGCAACAGGCACGTGATCGTAAGTGCGAACAAACGGGTCCACCAAAGCGTTCGCCACGCGATGAGGCGAAAATCGAATTCCGTCCATATACTCACGTGGCAGGATGTTACCCAAGTTGCTGGCTCCAGCGATATGGCTCAAGTCGAGATGCCCTGCAAGCCCTTGATTCGTAGTGTCAGTAGGCATGCATTATGCCTGTCCGGACAGGTGTCGCCGCTGGCGTAGCGAGGTTATGGCGCGGATGAGGCCTGTGGCGGGATGGATAAATGACGAATGGTCTGGGTGTCGGTGGGCCCGACGCGGGGGTCGACCACGTGCACTTGGTTGCGACCTGCATTCTTGGCCGCATAGCAGGCGGCGTCCGCCAGTCGGATCAGTGAGTCTTCGTCGGTGACGGCAGAGGCCGGGGCCATGCCAATGCTGATGCCAAGTGAGTAATAACCGGTGCCCCAGGCAAGCCGGTAGGAGGCAACGGCATTGCGAATTTTTTCGGCAGTCGCGCGCCCGGTTTCCCAACTGCGATTGCGCAGCAGAATGCAAAACTCATCGCCGCCCATGCGCCCAAGCAGATCGAGTGGGCCGGTATGTTCAGCCAGGATTTTGCACACGTCTTGAAGCGCTTTGTCGCCTGCCGCATGCCCAGCCGTGTCGTTAATTCGCTTAAACCGGTCCAGATCACAAAACAGCAGCAGGTCCTGATGATCTGCCGTCGAGCCGACCAGCACCTCGCCTAGTTGAGCCTTGAAGGACCCGCGATTCAGCGCATGTGTCAGCGCATCGTATTTGGCCTGCCAGCTGATCAGGTTCTTTGCGTTACGCAAGCTGGTGAGCAGTGTTGCCATGTAGGGCGTCAGCAACACAATTGACGTGGCGATGGTGACGCTAAAGGCAACGCTTTCACGCCAGTAAGCGCTGGCCCAGAAGACCACCGCGAACCCCAGTAGTGAGACGGTGGTCGCAAAATACAGATAGCGAACGCCGAATACGAAACCGCTCCCGACCATCGTCCAGAGGTACAGCGCCGCGGCTGGCGCTAGCGCTCCTTCCCCCAGGTACAGGGCGCCAGACACGCTCAACGCGTCCAGCGAGATGCCTATCAGGTATCGCGGCGGGTTGGATCCGGGGTACACCAGCACGGAGATCACCATAATCACCGCTACGCCCAAGGTGACCACCGACAGCATTTTGAGCAGATCCAGATTCGCCAGACCGGTGTTTTGCTGTTGGAATGCGCCTGACCAGATAACCGCGCCGAACGCCAGTACGGCGATCAGGCGTGCGATTGCCGTGGTCATCTCGCTGTCGAATCGATAGGCGTTGGGCGGGGTTGTCATATAGGCAAACTAAGCGATGGGGGGTGGGTAATTCGTGACCCAGTCCTCACTTTATGTGATCGGTGCCGTGATTGATGGCACGGCGCGAGTTGTTGCTATCGCGAAATCTATGCGGTCGTTGGTCATAACGTGGGCGCGGCCGCTTGAACATAGATCAACTTCCGGTCTGTTTCGCCGGACGCAGGCGAGGTAGTTTAAGACAACAAGATGGCGGAGAGGGTGGGATTCGAACCCACGTGGGGCGTTCGCCCCCAACCGATTTCGAGTCGGTGCCGTTATGACCACTTCGGTACCTCTCCGGTAACCGGGCTTATCTTACCCCGAGGCGTGCTTTACGGGCCAGCCGGGCGAGTGATGGGAAGCCTCGCGCCGGCGATTGCCCTGCACTAGTAGGCCGGTTTTCGCCGCGCCTGTTTGACGTCGCCACGACGTTTCTTCTCGTTCAGGCGTTGTTGCCTGGACGCTTTGGAGGGTTTGCGTTTGCGCCGCACTTTGGGTGCCTGCAGCGCACGGTGCAGCATTCGCTCAAGACGCTCCATCAGGTCGCGACGGTTGGCGCTTTGTGTGCGATGACGTCTGGCGGTCATTACCAGCACTTGTTCGCGGGTCATGCGATTGCCGGCGAGTGCGGTAAAACGCTGGCGCACACCGCCGGTCAGGTGCTTACAGCGGCCCACGTCGAAGCGCATCTGCATCGCGGTGGCGACCTTGTTAACGTTCTGCCCGCCCGGCCCGGAGGAGTGAATAGCCCGCCACTGCAGCTCGTCGGCTAGCTGCAGCAGTAATTGTTCGCTTGGAGTGCTCATTGCGGCGACACCATAGCCGACCGCGTGGCCTCGCGCCACCCGTCAGTAGCTAGCATCGCGCTACCGCTGATCACGTGGCCGCCCGCCAGCGTGTACACTGCTCGGCTGTAACCCGCCGCTATTCTCGCGCGCCCTGTGCCGGTGGCGCGAGAGCGCTGGTGCGCCGGCTGGCCGGAGCGTCGGGTGTTGGGAAATCGGGTGACAGTTCTGCGAGTGCTTTGCGTTGCAACCTACAGTGATCGGCCGGAGACCGAGACCTTTATCGGCTTGGCCCGCGCCGGCGTGCAGCTGCATGTTGTCAGCCACCCGGACGCGCCGCATCTTTGGCGCTTGCGTGAGGCCGGCGTCGAGGTTACGCCGCTTGCCATGCGGGGGCGCTACGACCGACGTGCGATCGGCGTGCTGCGTGGTTTGCTGCTCCGCCGCCACTTTGATGTGCTGCACGCGTTTACCAATCCAACGCTCTCAAACAGTTTGTTCGCCTCGCGCGGAGTGAACATCAAGCGCGTTGCCTATCGTGGCATCGTGGGTAATCTGAGTTTTCTCGACCCCACCTGCTACAGTACTTTTTTGCACCCCGGCGTAGACCGAATTGTGTGCGTGTGCGATGCCGTGAAGGCGTATTTGCTGGACCTGGGCGGCTTTGGTCTACGTCTGCCGCGCGAGCGCCCGGTACGCATCTACAAAGGGCACGACCTGAGCTGGTACCGGGACACCCCCGCAGACCTGGGCAAGCTGGGAGTACAGCCCGGCGACTTCTCGGTGGTGATGGTGGCCAACAACCGTCCGCGAAAAGGCGTGAGCTCGTTAGTTGATGCCCTGCGATACCTGCCGGCGGAGTTACCGATCCGGCTGTTGCTGGTCGGCGATCGTATGCAGCAGACGGCTTTGCGCAAACGCATCGCCGCCAGCCCACGGGCTGATCGGGTCCATGTGTTGGGTTATCGCGATGACGCCCCCTCACTATCGGCGGCGGCGGATGTGGCGGTGTTGCCAACCTTGCGCCGCGAGGGGCTGCCACGATCGATCATTGAGGCAATGTGTTACCGCACGCCGCCGGTGGTGACGGCGAGCGGTGGCAGCCCGGAGCTGGTGGAGCACGGGCGCAGCGGGCTGGTGGTGCCTCCAGGCGACCCGCCGGCGCTGGCGGGTGCGATCAACACCCTGTACAGCGATCGTGCGTTCGCCCGCACGCTGGGCACGGCCGCACGTGAGAGGATTCGTACCCATTTTTCGATTGAGGCGACGGTGGCGCAGACACAAATGCTGTATCAGAGCCTGGTTGCCGGGTGAGTGCCTGAAATCCGCAGATGTTGCGCGCCCGCCCCGTAGGGGGTGGTCTTGCAGGTAAAATCGGCGATTTCCGCTCGCTAGGCGGGACTTATTACCTTGTTATACCCCGGCGACGCCCGTAGACTCAGGAGCATTACGCGCATGTGCCGCCCACAAATAATTTTTCAATGAAGTATCGCTGGGTTTCCTCGGCCATTACACACCCGGGACATGTCCGTCAGACCAACGAAGATGCCTGCGTTGCGCTTCCCGAGCAGCGCCTGTGGGCAGTCGCCGATGGCATGGGCGGGCACGACGGGGGCGATGTGGCCAGCCAGAAAATTGTCGAGGCGCTGGAGCAGATTCAGCCACGCGAGATACTCAGCGAGTGGGTAGACTCGGTGGAGGACGCCTTGGAGCAGGTCAATACCCAGTTGCTGGCGATTGCCGCTGAAGGTGGCCATCGCACCATGGGCAGTACCGTGGCCGTCATGCTCGGTTTCGAACAGAAAATCCTGTGCCTGTGGGCCGGTGACAGCCGCCTGTACCGCATGCGGGACGGCCACCTGAAGCAGCTCACCCGCGACCATAGTCAGGTGGAGGAACTGGTCCTGCGCGGCGAGCTTGCCCGGGCCAGCGCGGAAAATCACCCGCTATCGCACGTGATTACCCGAGCCGTTGGGGGTACCGAGGAGCTGTTTCTTGATCCGGTTTGTCTCGCCGCGCAGGCAGGTGATCGGTATATGTTGTGCACGGATGGGCTGTACAAAGAACTCACCAACCCGCAGATTGCGCAACTGTTGCGGGCCGATGATACTGAGCAAACGTGCAAGGCGATCAACGACGATCTGCTCAGTGGGCAGGCCCGGGATAATTTTGCGTTGGCCATTGTGGATGTGCTGGACGGACACAAAGCTGAGTCGGCAGCCACGGACCGGGATGTGGCGGATCAGCTAACTGATCCGGAATCCTACTATTTAGCTGATGAGAGCGAGCTGGGCCGCCTCGCCGAGGCGCACTACAGTCGCCTGATTTCCAGCGCTACCTATCGGCGCGAGCGCGCCAAGATCCTGGCCCACACGATTGAGGACTAGCGGTGGCACGCGCAAGTAGCGGCATCTGTTATCCGAAACACCTAAATGGCTATCCCCATCATGTCTGACACACATATCTACAAAGTGGTTTTTCACGCCCAGAGCAAGGTGTACGAGATTTATGCACGTCGCATCAGCCATGGTGGCCTGCTGGGCTTCATCGAGGTGGAGGAGCTGGATTTTGGCCAGCGCACCTCGCTGGTGCTTGACCCTTCTGAGGAACGGATCAAAGCCGAATTCGAGGGCGTCAAGCGCACCTACCTTCCGGTGCACTCAGTGATCCGTATCGATGAGGTGGAGAAGCGCGGCGTTAGTAAGATTGTGGATGCCAAAGGCGGCAATGTGGCGCAATTCCCCTACCAGGTGTACACACCGGGCGGACCAGGCAGCCCGGGCAGCGACAACGATGGCGGCGGCGGCAATAGCAGCAACTAAGGTGCCGCTGATCCCGCAGCGCCGGTCCAGCCCCCGTGAATTGGCGCTTACCTTCCGGTCCGGTATCATTGCGCCACGTTTGGCGCCGGGTTAGCGGCACCCGGGCGCAAAGTCCCGGCCGCGCAGATGAGTTGAACGCTTGGACAGCAATATCCTGATTATCCCCGGCGCTGAGGCGCTATCTTCTTTTCGCGTTCGCAAGTACCTAAAACAGCTTGGGCCCCAATGCCCGGTATTACGCGACATCAGCGCACGCTACGTCCATTTGGTGGAAGTGGTGCGGGCGCTCAGTGCGCTGGAACAGGATCGGCTGGCATCGTTGTTGCGCTACGGCCCGCAGACCGGCGCGCGTACGGCGTCGCAGTCGGCGCCGTGCGTCGTGCAGTTCTGGGTGCTGCCGCGGTTTGGCACGGTTTCGCCCTGGTCGAGCAAGGCAACCGATATCGCCCGGGTTTGCGGGCTCGCGGCCGTTGCGCGTATCGAGCGTGGGATCGAATTTACCCTTTACAGCGAGTGCCCGTTGGATGCGGATGCGATCGAGTTGATTCGTGCGACGCTGCACGATCGCATGACCGACGTGGTGGTCAGCGACGTTCAGCAGGCCGCGCAGTTGTTTACTCATCCAGAGGCGGAGCCCGGCCAGCGCATTGATATTGGGCAGGGCGGCCGCGAGGCGCTCGCTATGGCCAATGCGCAATTGGGGCTGGCGCTGGCGGATGAGGAAATCGACTATCTGATGGATGCGTTCACCAGGATGAACCGCAATCCGACCGACACTGAGCTGATGATGTTTGCGCAGGCGAACTCCGAGCACTGCCGACACAAGATATTCAATGCGCGCTGGGTGATTAATGGGCAGGCGCAGAGCAAGTCGCTGTTCGCGATGATTCGCAACACCCACGCGCACAGCCCCGATGGCGTGCTCTCGGCGTACAGCGATAACGCTGCAGTATTGCAGGGCGGGGCGACCTCGCGGTTTTTCCCTCGGCCGTTGTCGGCCGGTGCGAACGGTGCCCATTACCATGAGCATCCGACCCGCGCAGACATCATGATCAAAGTGGAAACGCACAATCATCCCACGGCCATTTCACCCTTCCCTGGGGCGGCGACCGGCGCAGGCGGCGAGATTCGCGATGAGGGCGCCACCGGCCTGGGCGCTAAACCCAAAGCTGGCTTAACCGGGTTCTCGGTGTCGAATCTGCGCATCCCGGGCCGGGAAATGCCCTGGGAGCAGGACAACGGCAAGCCCTCGCGCATCGCCTCGGCGCTGGACATCATGTTGGAGGGGCCGATTGGCGGCGCGGCGTTTAACAACGAGTTCGGCCGCCCCAACATCCTGGGATATTTCCGCACCTTCGAGCAACGCACGGGCGTTGATGAAGTGCGTGGCTATCACAAGCCGATCATGGTCGCGGGTGGCCTGGGCAATGTGTTGCCCGAGCACGTTCTAAAGCGCGAGTATCCAGGCGGTGCGGCCGTGATTGTGCTGGGTGGGCCAGCAATGCAGATCGGGCTGGGTGGCGGTGCCGCCTCTTCCATGGGCAGCGGACAAAGTTCCGAAGATCTGGATTTTGCCTCCGTGCAGCGCGGCAATCCCGAGATGCAGCGGCGGGCGCAGGAAGTGATCGACCGTTGCTGGGCCATGGGTGAGCAAAACCCGATTCTGTGCATTCACGATGTTGGCGCAGGCGGATTGTCCAATGCGGTGCCCGAGTTGCTGGAGCAAAGCGATCTCGGTGGCGATCTGCATCTTCGTGAGGTACCCAATGACGAGCCTGGCATGGCGCCGTTGGCTATTTGGTGTAACGAGGCTCAGGAGCGTTACGTACTGGCGATTGCCCCGCAACGTCTGGATGAATTTGAGCAACTATGCGCACGCGAGCGCTGCCCGTACGCCATGATCGGCACGGCCAGCAGCGAACCGCACCTGACCCTGAACGATCGCCAGTTTGGCGACCGCCCGGTTGATATGCCGATGGCCACTCTGTTTGGGAACACGCCACAGATGCATCGGGAAGCCACCCGTCTCGCACGCGCTAGCACGCCGTGGGATGCGGCGGAGGTTGGGTTGTCAGAGGCAATTGAGCGGGTGCTGAGTTTGCCCACGGTGGGCGATAAAGGATTTTTGGTGAGTATTGCGGATCGCTCGGTAGGCGGGTTGATCGCGCAGGATCAGATGGTGGGGCCGTATCAAGTGCCAGTCGCAGATGCCGGTGTCACCCTGGCCGGGTTTACCGGGTACAACGGCGAGGCGATGGCGATGGGCGAGCGCACCCCGGTCGCACTGTTGGACGGCCCGGCCTCGGGACGGATGGCGGTGGGCGAGGCGCTGACGAATATCGCTGCTGCCGACGTTGCGAACATCACCGATGTGCGCTTGTCGGCCAATTGGATGGCGGCCGCAGGCTACCCCGGTGAGGATGCAACCTTGTTCGATACCGTACATGCGGTAGGCGAGCAGCTGTGCCCAGCGCTGGGTATTGCCATTCCTGTGGGTAAAGACTCCCTCTCCATGCAGTCCCGCTGGCAGGCCCCGCAGGGCGATGAGCAGCGGGTGGTTGCGCCGATGTCGCTCATTGTCTCGGCCTTCGCACCGGTGCAGGATGTGCGCCGCAGTCTCACCCCGCAACTGGTGCTGGACCCGCAGGCGCAGCTGTGGCTGTTCGATCTGGGGGCGGGCCGGAATCGCCTGGGCGGATCCGCTCTGGCGCAGACCTTCAACACACTGGGCAGCGAGCCGGCCGACCTGGACAATCCGCAGTGGTTGAAGAATTTCTTTGCGGTCATCGCCGAGTTGCGCAGCCGGTCACTGCTGTGCGCTTACCATGATCGCTCCGACGGCGGTTTGCTGGTCACCCTGCTAGAGATGGCATTTGCGGCCCAGACCGGCCTGGATGTCCAACTCGCACCGGGCGAGGGCAGTGTCGCCGCGCGCCTGTTCAGCGAAGAACTGGGCGCGGTGGTGCAGGTGCGCGCGCAGGGTGAAGCCGACTTCCTGTCCGTCGTGCGCGCGCATCAACTGCAGGATTTAGTACATCCAGTGGCGCGAGTAAACGACTCGCTGCAGATCCTCATCCACACGCCGACCGGCACGCATCAGGCGCCGCTGAGCACGTTGCGGGGCTATTGGTCGGCGACCAGCCATGCGATGCAACGGCTGCGTGATGATCCGGCCTGCGCCGATGAGGAGTTCGCCGGCAAGATAGCGGCTCGGCCGCCGCAATTAAGTTGCGACCTTAGCTTTGATCCACAAGAAGATGTAGCGGCGCCCTATATCAGCACCGGGGCGCGTCCGAAAATCGCCATCGCGCGCGAGCAAGGGGTAAACGGGCAGGTAGAGATGGCGGCTGCGTTTTACCAGGCTGGGTTTGAGTGCGTGGATGTGCATATGACCGACATCCTGAGCCAGCGCCGCTCGTTGCGGGAGTTCAAAGCCTTGGCCGCTTGCGGCGGATTTTCCTACGGGGATGTGCTGGGAGCGGGCGAGGGCTGGGCCAAGTCCATTCTTTACAATGGCCATGCACGCGAGGAGTTTGCCGCATTTTTCGATCGCAAAGATACGCTGAGCCTTGGGGTGTGCAACGGCTGCCAGATGCTCGCAGCGCTGAAATCCATCGTGCCGGGTACTGAGCACTGGCCGCGTTTCGTGCGTAATCGATCCGAGCAGTTTGAAGCGCGGCTAACGCGCGTGCGGGTCGGGCGCTCGCGCTCAATTGCGTTGAATGCAATGGAAGACTCGATGATTCCGGTGGTGGTGTCGCACGGCGAGGGCCGCGCCGAGTTCCTCGAAAACGATGAACAGCGGGCGCTTGATCGTGGATTGATCGCGGTGACCTACTCGGAGGCGGACGGAGAGATCGCGAGCACCTATCCCGGTAATCCTAACGGATCGCCGCAGGGGATCGCCGGCCTGGCTAGCGCCGATGGGCGTACCACCGTGATGATGCCGCACCCCGAACGGGTATTTCGCACAGTGCAGCATTCCTGGCACCCGCCGGAGTGGGGCGAGTACAGCCCGTGGATGCGCATGTTTCGCAACATGCGGGTGTGGTTTGACTAAGCGCCGCGCGCTTGTGCGCCAATCAGCCGCCCGGGGAGTGCCCGAGCAGGCCCAGCAGCCGTTGCATCTTGTCGGTGTACGCGGCGCGTGAGTATTCTTGCGCGTACAAGCGTTGTGCGGCGGCCACCAGCGCCTGCGCATCCGCTGGTGCGTCGATCAGGCGAACCAGGCCGGCAGCAATACCCGCCGGTTCCGGCGGCACCAGCACACACACCTTGTCGGTCAGCACCTGCGTGTGTGAGTAGATATTGGTGGCCACCAGCGGCTTGCCACTCGCTAGCTGCTGGTACACCTTAAGCGGCGTATTGGTGCCGCGGCTGCGCGGTGATACCAGGATGTCGGCGCGGTCGGTGCAAGCGGTGGCGACGTGCTGTGGCTGGTTGCCGGTAAACCAGCAATGCTCGCCGATGCCCGCCTCGCGCGCCTGGCCCTCATACCGCTGTACCTGTGCCGGCGTGCCTCCGACGACCAGCAGGGTGGTGTCGGGATGCTGGCGTACCACTTGCGCCATCGCGCCCACCAGCAGATCGATCCCCTGATACAGCTCGAGTGTACCGGCGTAGACAACGAGAGCGCCTTGGCGTTCGCGCTGGAGTAGCTTGGTAATGTCCGGCGGAAGTTGTTCGGGCGCGTCGCTGGCCGTCTTCGCCCCCGCCAGTCGCACCGGTTCGAAAATAGAGTTCTCGATCAGAAAATGACGCTGCTCATCGGCCACTTTGGTAACCGCGTATTCGGCCAGATGCGGGCAAATGGTAATCACCGCATCCGCGCGGGTAAGCGCCAGGTCTTCCTGCCGGGCGAACAGGCCGTGAATCAGCCTGGACTTGGTAAATCCAAAATTAGACAGCTGCTGCGGCAAGCTGGAATGCATGTCGTAGATTAGTTTGTAGCCAAACAGTGGTTTGAACAGGCGGCAGAAAAATACCGCCTCCTCATGCGCGTGGACCAGCGGGTAGCGATGGCGGATGAGCAGGGCCAGCGTCCACAACACCATAAAGATGTCCAGGAACGCTTTTAGCGGTGAGGGTCCAATCTTGACGTTGCCCAAAAACGAGAAGCCGGGGATTCGGATGATATTCACCCCGGGTACCTCTACATCCTGGCCCTGGCCGTAGGTGAGTAAATCGATCTCCAGCCCCTGCTCGCTCATGATAAGGGTACGGTAGTACACGCTGAACGGGGTTCCGCGCGGGGTGAAGAAAGGCTGTGGGGCCACGACCAAGGTACGCATGGGTGCCGCAGTGTACTGGCTTTGGGGCGCGTTGCGAAGGGATTGGTTCATAAGCCTTCCTGTCCCCTTCTCAAGGGGCGGGCCTTATGCCGGGCCGGTACCGGCAATGTGCCCGAATGTGGCCGGCGTAAGCCCACATAGCAGAACGGTCTGGTACCATTCGCCCGTCCTGCGGGCCGCCGCGCAGCACGGGCTGCGAGCGTGCTTGTAGCCCCTGTCGATGGTGGCAGGTCGGGCCGGGACCAAGCCAACCAATACTAAGGAACCACGCATCATGGAGCCCTCGGCCAACGCCCAGCATCTGCCCGATCCCGCCGTGCTTGCGGATGCCCATGTGCACATTCACGACTGCTTTGACCTGGACAGCATGCTTGATTGTGCGTGGTCGAATTTTAATCAGGCCGCCGCGCGGCTAGGGCAGACGCAGGCGGTGCAGTATCTGCTGCTGCTGACCGAGAGCCGCTGGGCCAACTACTTTGAGCGCCTGAGCAGCGGTGAAATTCCGTTACAGCGCTGGCAAGTGCATCCAAACAGCGAGCACTGTTCGCTGGAGCTGCAGCGCCCGCCGGCTCACGGCACGGGCGAGAGCACCCGCGATGCGGCAAAGCTGACGCTGGTGGCGGGCAACCAGGTGGTCGCCCAGGAAGGGCTGGAGTTACTGACCCTGGGCACTGCCCAGCGCTTCGAGGACGGTGAGCCCCTGGTGAACTCGTTACAGCAGGCCACCAGCGCTGGGGCGGTGTGCGTGATCCCATGGGGATTCGGCAAGTGGATGGGGCGTCGCGGCCGCGTGCTTGAGGGGTTGCTGGCCAATCCGGATCTGCCTGTCTTTCATTTGGGCGATAACAGCGGGCGGCCCTGGTTCTGGCCACGTCCGGCCCCGTTCGGCAGCGGCATCGGCCGCGCACGTCGCGTGTTGCCGGGCAGCGATCCCTTGCCCTTTGCCTCTGAGTTTTGGCGAGCAGGTACCTTTGGGTTCCATGTACCGGTGACACCCGATCCTGAACGCCCCATGCAAGCGCTGTCGCAAGCGCTGCGAGAACAGCCATCAGTGCATGCTTACGGCCGCCAGGAGGGCGCTGTGCGCTTTGTGCGCAATCAGGTAGCGATGCAGTTCAGGAAGCGTCGCTGATGCCGGTTATCCCCCGACGCCATTGGCGCCGAGCCTAGTCGTATGTGTGGAATCGCTGGGCTGGTCGCGTTAGCGGGTGCGCCCCCGCCTGAAGTCGCACAGATCGAGCGCATGTGCCGCAGTATCGTGCATCGCGGCCCGGACGATGAGGGGGTGTGGGTGCACGGCAACGTGGGCCTTGGCATGCGCCGTCTGGCCATCATCGATTTGGCCGGTGGCCAGCAACCGGTGTTTAACGAGGACGGTACGGTCGCGACGGTCTTCAACGGTGAGATCTACAATTTCCGCGAGTTGCGACAGCGGCTGATCAAGGCCGGCCATCAGTTCCGCACCGACTGCGATACCGAAGTGATCGTGCACGCCTATGAGCAATACGGCGATGATTTTGCCAACCACCTGAACGGCATGTTCGCCATCGCGCTGTACGATCTGGCGCAGCAACGCTTGCTACTGGTCCGCGACCATCTAGGCATCAAGCCGCTGTTTTACTCTTTGACCGACTCCCATCTGGTGTTTGGTTCTGAGATCAAAGTATTGCTGGAGAGCGGGCAGGTACCCCGGCAACTGCACCTGGATGCGCTTGGGCAGTTTATGGCGTGGGAGTACGTGCCGGGCACCGACACTCTGCTGCAGGGGGTACACAAACTGCAACCCGGTGCGATGCTCAGCCTGAGCCTCGACGGTGCTCGGGTGAGTAGGCGTGCGTACTGGGAGATTCAGGCGGGCGAGCGGGCCCTGGATGCGCGTGCGTGGGAGGATGCCGTTGATGAGCAACTGGCCCGCAGTGTGCGTATGCAAATGGTTGCCGATGTACCGTTAGGTGCGTTTTTATCCGGTGGCGTTGACTCCTCGTTGATTGTGGCCGCGATGGGTGGCGATGCGCGTACCTTCAGCATTGGTTTTGAGGATCCTTCCTACAACGAGTTGGCTTACTCACAACAGGTAGCCGAGCACCTGGGGGTATCGCACACCACCGAGGTGGTGAAACCACAGGTGGTTCAACACTTCGATCATCTGATGCATTTCATGGACGACCCTATTGGGGATTTTTCAATTTTTCCCACTTTCCTGGTCTCGCGGCTTGCGCGCCAGCATGTGAGCGTTGCGCTGAGTGGCGACGGCGGCGATGAGTTGTTTGGTGGTTATGACACCTATGTCGCGCAGCAGCTTGCGCGCACGTACGAGCGTTTGCCGGCATGGTTTAGAACACGCACGATGCCAGCGCTGGTCGGGCTGCTGCCACCGCAGAGTCAGAAGAAGGGCCTGATTAACAAGGTTCAGCGTTTTGCCCAGGGCGCAGCGTTGCCGCCCGCGTTGATGCATGCGCGCTGGCGATTGTTCGCGGATGCAAGCTGGCGGGCACTGTTGTTTACAAAAGATGCACAAAATCAGATGCAGCAGTCGGTGGATGAACATATCCTTAAGCTGGCCGATGAGGCGGGTGCAATGGATGATGTCAACCGGATGTTATTTGTTGATACTCGCAGCTACCTGTCGGAGAATATCCTGACCAAGCTCGACAGGATGTCGATGGCGGTATCGCTGGAAACGCGCGTACCGTTTCTGGACAAGGACCTGGTTCAACTGGCGTTCCAAATTCCAGAGTCAATGAAACTTGCGCAGCGGCAAACCAAGGTGCTGCTCAAGCGGGTTGCGGCCCGACACATTCCACACGAATGTGTATACAGGCAAAAAGAAGGGTTCAGCATCCCGATCAAAACCTGGTTGGGCACGCAGTTCAGGCCGGTGATGGAGGCATTGCTGAGTGAGCAGCGCATCAAGGCAGCCGGTTTGTTTAACTGGCAGACCGTTGAGCGCCTGAAGGTAGAACATTTGCAGGGCAAAGCGAATCACAGCCACTTGTTGTGGTCGATGATCGTGTTTGAAGCATGGCGGGACAAATGGCTCGAAGGGAGCAATACATAATGGAAACGGTTCGTAGTTGGGCTAGCGTCAGTGCGCTGGCGATGGGGTTGTCGCTGCTCACCTGGCAGGTGCACGCGCAGGATTGCGGACCGTTCAGCGGCACCGTCGCGGTGACACTGTTAGGTGATTCCATCACTCAGGGAGATGACGATCACGAGACCTTTCGTCGCCCGTTGTGGCAGCTGTTAGAGGGCATCAATGCCGATGTGGATTTTGTCGGCTCGCTGGACACGAATTTTGAAGGGCCTAATCCGACGCCGGATTTCGACCTCGACCACGAAGGCCACTGGGGCTGGACCGCGCAGGAGATTCTGGACGGGATTGGCGCTGATGGCGATCTGCAAAGCTGGCTGAGCGGGTATACGCCTGACATCGTGCTGCTGCATATCGGCCACAATGATCTGAAGGCGGACGGCACCTCAGAGGACGTCTCGGACGACACACTGGCGCGAGTGGATCAGATTATCGATCTGCTGCGCGCGGATAACGCGGATGTCTGTGTATTGCTGGCGCAGTTAATACCCTCACGCCGCTCCCCGCGCAACGTGAACATTCCCGTGTACAACGATCTGATCCCGCCCTACGCGGCAGGCAAGAGCACAACGGCCTCGCCAATTGTAGTGGTCGATCATTTCACCGGCTTTGATACCTTCGCCCACACCTACGATGGCACTCATCCCAATGCCGATGGCGAGGCGCTGATGGCGCAGCGTTGGTTCGATACGTTGGCGCCGCTGTTGAGCGTGGTGCAAGACAGCGATGCAGATGGCGTGTCGGATGCTTCCGATAATTGCCTGGACGTACCGAACAATGCGCAGACCGACGGCGACGCTGACGGTTTTGGTAATCGCTGCGATGCGGACTTAAACAACGACTGCGCGGTAGACTTTCTGGATCTGGCCTTACTCAAAGACGTAATCTTCACCAGTGATGCCAGCGCTGACTTTAACGTGGACGGCCAGGTCGACTTTCTGGACTTCGCGGATATGAAGGCGTTGTTTTTGATGGCGCCCGGCCCAAGCGGGCAGGCTGACTGCGGGTCTTAATCAGAACCTGGCGCAGATCAAAACTGGAAGTAAATAAACGGTACCTTGTTGCCGCTTAAGAAAATCAGGCCCAGGATCATCCCCAGGTAGCAGGCGGCGCGAACCGGTAGCCGCCAGTTGCGCAACGCGAAGATATCATCGCGGCGGTACTGCGCAATCTCAATCGGTGCGAGGGCGAGCAGCAGCAATACGGGGATGGCCACATCCCCAGGGCTGAACGCACCGCGGAAACTCACCAGCCCGGTCAGGTAGGCCCAGGCCTGGGGAAAGTTTTCGGCGCGAAAGAAAATCCAGCTAATGGCCACCAAGTGAAAGGTGACAAACACGCCCGCTGCCCAGCGCAACGCCTGCAGCGGGCTGGCCCCGGTAAGCTGTGAGTGTACTGGCCGCTGCACCGCGCGCAGATACAGACGATGCAGCGCCAGCCAGATGCCATGCAGCCCGCCCCAAACGACGAAGGTCCAGGCAGCGCCATGCCACAAACCTCCGATTAGCATGGTCAGCATCAGGTTGCGATAAGTATTGGCGGTGCCCTTGCGATTGCCGCCCAGCGGAATGTACAGATAGTCCCGTAACCAAGCGCTCAGGCTGACGTGCCAGCGGCGCCAGAAATCGGTGATATTGCTGGCCAGGTAGGGCGTGCGGAAATTTTCGATCAGCTCAATCCCGAACAGGCGGCTGACGCCACGGGCGATATTGCTGTAGCCGGAAAAATCACCGTAGATCTGAATGGAAAACAGCACCATGCCTTTCCACAGCTCCCAGCTGGTGCGGGCATCCGGTTGCGCAAAGATGTCATCAACGCGGACCCCCGCGGTGTCCGCGATGGCCACTTTTTTGAACAGGCCCACCAGAATCAGGAACAGCCCAGAGGTAATCCAGGCACTGTCCACACGCCGCGCTTGCGCGATTTGTGGCAACAGGCGGCTGGCGCGCTCAATCGGCCCGGCCACCAGTTGTGGGAAGTAACAGACGTACAGTGCAAAATCGATCGGACTGCGCGTGGGTGCCAACTTGCCGCGATACACATCAATGGTGTACGACAGGGTTTGAAAGGTATAAAACGAGATGCCTACTGGCGGCAGCAGACGCAGCGCAGGTGTATCGAAGTTGAGCCCAATCGTGGCACCCAGCTCGATAAAGCTGTCGACAAAAAAATTAAAATACTTAAAGGTGGCCAGCGCACCCAGATTCACCAGCAGGCTGGCATACAGCGCCAGCCGCCGTCGAGACTCATGCTCAGCGTCGTGAATGCGCTGCGCGGCGAAGTAATCCACTGCCGTGGACAGCACGATAAGCGAGAGGTAACGCCAGTCCCACCAGCCGTAGAACACATAGCTGGCCAGCACCAGCCAGGCGTTTTGCATGCGCCGGCCGAGCAAATAGTAGCCTGCCAGCACTGCAGGCAGAAACCACGCGAATTCCCAGGAGTTAAACCACATTCATCAATCTCGCCTATCGGCGCACGGCGTAGATGAGCCCCCCAACCAACCCCTGCAAGAGTACCAGCGCATAGGCGACCCAGGCCAGCGCGATGGCATCCGCTTGGGCCACCCCATAGGCGCCCAGAAAAAACGCAAACGCGCTCTCGCGCACACCAATGCCATTAATAGAAATGGGCAACATCATGATGATGAGGATTAGCGGGATTACCATGCCGAAGTAGATGAGGGGCACGTCCAGTCCGAGCGCGCGTCCGATAATGAAATAATACGCAATCACCATGCTCTGCAAGACGAACGATAGTGTGAGTGCCAGCGCAAGGTGGCCGGGAAAGCGGCGGAAATCCCACACCGAGCGCAACAGCGACAGCACTTTTTCGGCCAACGGCAGCCGCTCGATCAGTCGCACCAACCGTGCGCGTAAGCCCGATGAAAATATCACGGCCAGCAGCGCTACCACGGCGCTTGCCGCTGCCCCGATCAGAGCGGGCGCGGGCAGCACCTCGGTGGCCGCGCGGTATAAGGTGGCGGTGCCGTACATGGCCAGCGCGCAAACCGCCGCCACGATAAGCAGCGCACTGAGTCCCAGCGCCCGATCGACCAGCACCACTGCGACCGCGCCGGATTTATCGCCGCCGTGTTTCCAGGAGTCGTAGGCGCGCATGGCATCGCCACCGATGGTGGAGGGCAGGAAGTTATTGAAGAACATCGCTACCAGATAGGATAGATACAGGCGCCAGAGGGGTATTCGTGAGCCCTTGCTCGACAGCAGCACCTTCCAGCGCAAGGAGCTGACCAGCATGCCAGTCAAGTTCATTCCCAGCGCGAATGCTACCCAACCTGGGTGCGCGCCGGAGATAGAGCCCCAAATAGCGCTGAGATCCGTTTTGCGCAGCAGCCAGGTGAGCAGTGCGGCGGAGATCAGCAGCTTGATGATCCATTTGTAGCGGGCCAGGGACTTCAGCATGCGCAACGCTCTGGATGCCGATCGATGCGCCGATGTGGCGTACACCGCCTCATGGGGCGCTGCGCTCCACCCAGCTAACAATCGCGGTGGACAAATGCTGCATGGCCGCCTTGTCCTCGATGATGATGGACCCCAAGCCTATCGTGTTCGCGTAGTGATCAGCTTGTGGCAGCGTCAAGTATTGCACCGGGCCCTGCATGCGTGCATAGGCGGCCCGCAGAAAGGCCAGATCTTCGGCCGACTCCAACCCACCGTCGATGAACAGCACCGGTAAATGGGTTGGCTCTGCAAGCCACCCCAGGTGTCGCTCCAGCGCCAATTGCCCGCGGGTCGCCAGGAAAGTATCGGTTGGCAGCTTTGCCAGCCCCATGTGACGCATCTCGCGGCGCGCCTGGTAACGCACTTCGGGCGCTTGCGGGTGACCGGCCCGCTCATCAAAGCGACGCGCGGGCCCGATGGCGACCAGCGTGCTCATGCATTGATATTCATGCGCCGCCGCGAGGCTGGCGTCAGCGCCCAGGCTGTGCCCAACCACGGCAACGCGTTGCATGCCGCTGAGTTGACGCACCTGCTCGGCCGCCATGCATACCGCCTGCGCGGCCTGATACTCATCAGGGTTCGTCGGGTCCTGCGGATCGCTGGAGCCGCCGTAGCCGAATTGATCCATTGCCATTACATGAAAACCGGCATCGCGCAGATGCTCGGCCAGGGCCCGGTACAACCCCAGGCGTCGGGCAAAAGGGGTGGAACCGTGAACCAGCAATATCGCAATTTGCCGTGGTGGGCCACTGCGGGGCCGGTACCGGGTGGTGGCGACATTCAGCGTCCCGCGACGCAACAGCAACGGGTCGCCGGGTTCCGCCAGATAGATACGGCGCTGGGTGATGGGGCCTGCGAGCAGAGAGTTGGCGGCAATGAGGGCGGGGCGTAGCAGCAGGCGGGTGTCGTGACCTAAGTTTAGTAGCGGTTCGGGCGCCCAGTCGGGTGCGCCGCGTCCCACCGCCAGCATCGCCCCCAACGGAATCATGGTGATCAGCGCGAGCAGGGCAAGCACGGTGCGGCGTCGCGTGACTCGCAGCAGTGTGCCCATCAGGTGAGCTTAGACCAGCGTGCCTGCCGCACGCTTTTTAATCACCCGTGCCGGCACGCCGCCGACCACGGTGTTGGTGGCCACGGTGGCACTCACCACCGAGCCGGCGGCCACGACCGCACCGGTTTGAATCTGGGTGCCGTCAAGCACCGTGCAATGCGCGCCTATCCAGACGTTGCCTGCCACCTCTATGCCTTGCGACTCCAGCGCGGTTTGTTCGCCGAATGCCGGCGCTGATGCTTCCAGATCGTAGTTGCCCCCGCCCACCAGATAGACATAGGCCGCGATCATGGTATCTGCGCCGATGCGCACGTCGCTGGAGGAGTAGATCTCGCAGTTGAAGCCGACATTCGCACCATCTGCCAGCGCAATATTACCGTCTTTGCAGCTAAGAATTGTATTGCGCCCGATGAACACTCCTTCGCCCAGGGTGATACCGTCGTTGTCGACGCCTTTAGCATCCAGCATGCAGTTGTCGTCTACGATGGTGTTGGCGCCGATATGAATCTTGTGCGGGTGTCGCAGTACCACATTAGTGCCGAACACGACGCCTCGGCCACAACTGCCCATCAAACGCGGATACAGTTTGCTGCGCAGGGCCAGGCCCAGTGCACCCGGCACCCAGCTGCTGAACAGCACGATCAGTTCGTATTTGATTAGCGCGCCCCAGCCGGAGCGCCCGATGATCATTTGCTGATACTTCTGGCGCTTGGAGCCGCTATTGCTCACCGACTTTCGTATTTTTAGTTCGTCTCGCTGCATGGGCCGTTCCGGATGCCATCGCCGGGCTCGCGCGTTTGTTCCGCGCGGCGAATATGTCGGTGAAAGAGGGGCACCGCAGGGTGCCCGCGCAATGGGCGCTTATGGTAACAGACAGGGCGCGCTGGCGGGTCGCCGGGCGTTTAAGATGGTGCCGTTAATCGGCAGGTGCTGATGTGCGCCCGAGCGGGCGCACATCACAAGGTTTGGCAAACGCCGTGGCTACCAGCTGCCGACCGCGATAATCCAGTCTGAGCTGTACGGTGCCGACCAGGTCTGATCGGTCGAATTGAGGTTCCCGAGGTTAATCTCGGCGTACTCGAGCTTGGTGTCTATCGCGACGGCGCTGCGTGAGCCGGACATGCCGGACAGGTCCATCTCCACCGCATTGGTGCTCTCTTTGTAGAACACATAGTGCGCATTGTCAGGTCGCTTCAGACACGTGCCGTTACCACTCGCCAGCGAGCTGCAGCGCTGAATGTCGTTGGTGAAGCGATCAGCAAAGAACATCGCATAGGTCTGCGACCACTCGGGGTTGTCATATGGGCCGCTCCACTCGTCATCCACCGATCCGGACAACAGGTTGCCCCAGATGTTGGCGATGCCACCGGCCATCGTGGAGTGGTACAGGCCACGACGGGTTTGTTCCTCGTTGTAGTCTTTGCTGCGCCCTTCATCCCGCATACGGAAACGATCTTCCGACATGGTGGGCTTGCCGCTGCGCTCGGTAATCGCCGCCACATAGGTGTCGTAGTCCGGCTTATGATGCTCGTAGCCCGAGTAGTCCATCTCTTCGCTCATCTGCTCGTCGCTGTGAT
>CBDUQI010000045.1:0-32752 GCA_965369325.1 uncultured Gammaproteobacteria bacterium | reverse complement strand
GGTGGCGCGATGGGGCCGGTGACGCAACCGGCGCTGATTGCCCAGGCGCACGCCGAGGCGATGGTGGGGATTGCGTTGAGCCAACTGGTGCGCCCAGGCTCACCGGTGGTCTATGGCAATTTTCTAAGCACGCTGAATCTCAAATCCGGCGCCCCGACCTTCGGCACACCGGAGGCGAATCTATCGGCACTGGCCATCGGGCAACTGTGCCGGCGGCTAGGGCTGCCGCTGCGATGTGGTGGCCATCTCACCGCCGCCAAGGTGGCCGACGGGCAGGCGATGCAGGAGTCCGCCGACAGCATGAATGCCGGTTTGCTGGCCGGCGCCAACTACGTACTGCACGCGGCCGGGTGGCTGGAGGGCGGCTTGACCATGGGGTATGAGAAGTTCGTGCTGGATCTTGATCGTTGCGGGATGGCCCATCGGATGTTGCAGGGCCTGTCGATTGACGCGAACGGGCTGGCTGTCGAGGCGTTTAAAGAAGCGGGTCCTGGCGGCAACTACCTGGGTTGCGCGCACACGATGAAGAACTTCAAGACCGCCAACTACGCCTCCCAACTGGCCGATACCAATTCCTATGAGCAGTGGGTGGAAGATGGTGCTGAGAATGCCGAGCAACGCGCCAATCGCAGTTGGAAGCGGATGCTGTCGCGCTACCAGGCCCCGGCGATAGCCCCGGGCGTGGATGAGGCGCTGCGAGCGTTTGTCGAGCGCCGTAAGCGCAGCGTCGAAGACCAGTGGTACTAGCCGCCTGCACTAGGGCGCGCGCGCCGGCGCCGAGGTGTGTTATCGACGCCGGTGCGCGTGCGCTAACTCAGATACACGGCTCATCGCACTGCATATCGCATGCGGCCTCACCGGAGTGGCGGCAAAACCGCATGCTTCGGTCGATGTGTGTGCCCCTTAACGGGCCGCGCGTACAGCTCGCGCACTGCGCGTCGCACGCCGCCTCTGTGCGATAAGGACAGTGTCGCTTAACCGTTTGTCCCAGGCTAATATCAAACAGCAGGTCGGTGACTATTGTGCTGAAGGTGCCGAAGGTACCGCCACATCCGTCGTTAGGCAGACATGGCGCGAAATCCAGTCCGATGATGATTCGCGGCTCTTCCCAGCTAGCGCGCTCGAACACAATTACTCGCCCTGGGTCAGTGAGTATCAGCAATTCGTCACCGACCGGGAGATCACCCGACAACGCGACGTAGGAAGCCGGCGAGGACTGCCACTGAGCATTTTGAAAGATGGCCTTTTTACCTGTGGCCTCATCGGCGACCACTAGTGTGAGGTCGGCAGGCGTATCGAATCTGGCCGCGGGCTTCCCGTTCACCTGAGTAAATGTGAGCCCGGTGTCAGCGCCAATACTTGGTAGTTCTGCGCAAGCGCTCAGGGCAAGGCACATGCTAAGTGCGATTAGTTTTTTCATTTCTCTTCTCCTGCGTGTGTAGACGCCTCCCTCGATGGCACCGGCCTAAGTTTGCGCTGCCAACACCTCAAAAGTGTACCGAATCGGTTTACTCAAAAGATCAAAGGCATCGAATAATCGCGTGCGGCGAGGGTGCCGCAAGCGGGTTACTTAAGACAGGCGACGGTGGAGCGAACTTGACGACATAGGCTCAGCCACGTCGCCTCGCGAAGTGGACGGACGCTAGCGCGTGCCGCGTATTGCAAGCACGTCGCCCATCACGGCGAAGGGGGCCCAGGCGCGCGGTGCGAGCCCGCTGGCGATCGCTCGCTTTTGCGCGTCTGCCAGGGCGGCAGAGGGTCGGTTGGTGGTGAGATACTCGCGGTAGAAGTCATTAACGAGAAGGCGCGTGGTGGTATCTTCTGCTGCCCCTATCGATACAACAACGCTCGGGGTGCCCGCCGACAGAAACAAGCCTCCTAGCGAGCCCCAGAAATCTGCGCCCTGACCTGCGCCGGACGCACAACTGGCGAGCACCGCCAACTCGGGGGCCAGGTTCTTGCTCAGTAATTTGGCGCCCGCCATCTCCCCATTGGCGAAGCGCAGCCAGGGTCCTAGCGGCCCGATACCGGAGTGCATGGCAAGGTGCAGCACACGCAGGTGAGCACTTTGCATCACTTGTTCAGCGGAGGCCTGGGTGCCAATCACCGCAGGTGTGCCGAGATACGCGGCGACCTCTAGCGCCTCTTCGCGCGCCGCCGGTAGATCACCAGTGGGGTCGCCAACGATGAGGTAATCTTTCGGATCGATAGTGGCCGTAGCCGCAGGGGCCACGGCCGTCGTGCGTTGTGTGGCAAGGGCGAGCATCGCGCTTGCGCTGGGGACCAGCGCAATATCGTGCCGCTGCACCAGGAACTGCCCGTCGACTCTCAGTCCGGCAAACGCCAGCTCGCTCACAAGCGCATCCGGCGCGATGTAGAGGGTTTGCCCCGGCGCCGGCAACATCGTTGGCGGCAGCAGCTGCGCGCCTAGTTCCTCCAGCACCTCGGTACTGTCGGGGTTTTGTTTGTACGTGTCGATTAACGCGCGCAACCGAGTCGGTTCTGCGCTCAGCAACTGCGCGCTCACGTGGCCGGATGTAACGGCGAGCACGTAGAGTTGTCCGTCCGCGGAAAAGTACGACAGCAGTACGCGCTCGCCTACCTGCGCGAGGATGTCGGCGGTCGCTCGTACCTCAGCCACTGGTGAGATGCGCAGGCGATCGACATAAGCGCGTACACTGTCGATGCGATCGGCTGTTTGCTGCCCCGGCCGCGCTTGCCCGTCGCTGCGCATCGCGGTGCTGCCGCTGGCGATAAAGGCGTCAATGAAGCTGCGCGACTTGGCTTGCTCAGAAAGTGCAAAGGCCTCTAGTGTCTCGCCCGAGGCGATCAGGTTAGCGAACAGCGCCTCGTACGCTTTGCGTTTGCGTATAAGCAGATGCGATTTCAACTCAGCCAGTGCGAGCTCCGAGCGCAACACCTCCAGCGCCGCCACCGACTGGCGGTAGGACGCCACGGCCCATGCCCGCTCGCCCATCGCCGCAGCCGCTTGCCCGGCCCAGTAGTGCAGCTCCCAGATCCAGATGTCAGGCACCGCTGGGTCGTCCAGTGCCAGCAGCAGGTGCTCTCGCGCCTGCGCATACTGATTTTGTTTGAGGTACAGTTTTGCCTGATAGTAATTAAGCGCAAAACGCACAGTGCCATTGGGGTTGGCGTAACCCCAGGCCGTTTGCATGTGCGCCTCAGCTTTCTGCAGGCGATCAATTTCCAGATTCGCGTGCACGATGTTCAGATGCAGGCCGCGCAGCGCCGAGTGATTCTTCGAGCCGCTGGCAGCCGCCAGTGCCAGATCGAACTCATGCGCTGCCAACCCATAGTGCTGCTGGCTCATGTGCAACAAGCCCTGACTGATATAGGCATTGATCCGGGCGGGCGTGACCTGCTCGCCCAGCTTCTCGTTGATTAGATCCAACGTGTGTTGCGCCGGGCCGAGGCTGCCAACATCTTCGAATACGGTGAACAGGGCATTGAGCGCCGCGAGTTCGCGGCGTTCATCGCCCGCGCGGCGTGCGGCGTCCAGCGAGTCGGTCGCAAAGTTAAGCGCCTCGCGATGATCGGAGCGTTCCCACGCCACCCGGTACAAGCCATGCAGCGCTTGCGACAGCTCCACCTCGAGACCGGTTTGCTGAAAGTGGTGTGCGCTTTGTTGATAAAACCGTTGCGCCAGCGCGGTATCACCTGCTCGCACCGCGTAGGTGGCGGCCAGCATCATCGCCTCTGCCTGCCCTGGTGTTTGCGCTGCGGCTTGCACCGCAGCGATCACCTGATCCAGCGCGTCGTTTTCTCCTGCTGCCCGCACCCACCCGCTAAGCGCGGCTGCCGTCGGGGCTCGCTGGTACGCTTCGCGGCACAGCCTCAGAGCGGTTGAATAGGCCTCCGCCTGCAGGGTGCTGTGGCAAGAGGGCGACTCCGAGCAGGCGGCGATTGCCGCGAGCGTAAACACGATGATAGGGCGCATCACGGCCCTACTTGGGGGCGGATGCTGAAAGGACCAGCTGCCAATAACCCACGTCTATCCATCGACCCATCTTCCAGCCCACCTGCTTCAGTTCCCCGACCTTGCGAAACCCTAGTCGCTCGTGAAGCGCGATACTCGCAGCATTGGGCAGCCCGATGCCGCCTAGTGCGCAGTGTAGGCCGCGCCGCTGTAACTCATCAAGCAGTGCGGCGTAGAGCCTTGCGCCGTATCCGTGCCCGGTATGGCCCTGCTCAAGGTAGATAGTGGTTTCGGCGCAATACCGGTACCCCACCCGTGACTTCCACTGGCTGGCGTAGGCATAGCCCAGCAGTTGCGCATCGTGCTCAAGCGCGAGCCAGGGATACTGCGCAAGGCCGTGGGTAATGCGCTCGCGCATTTGCGCCACGCTCACCGCCTGCTCTTCCAGCGAGACGATGGTATCGCGCACATAATAATTGTAGATGGCGGCAATCGGGCCTGCATCGTCGGGCAGAACGGGGCGAATGGTGATCGTGCTGTTGCGCCTGTGGCCCATGAAGTCTCTGTCGCCGAGGTGTGGGGCTACGGCGCGGGCGGCACAAACAGCGCAGCGGGGCGTTCCAGCAGTAGTTTGATCGCCTGAATCATCTCCGCCGCATCGTAGCCGTCGACGAATCGATGGTCGAAGGAGGAGGAGAGGTTCATCATGCGGCGGATCACTACCGCCCCGTCGATCACCATTGGCCGCTCGACGGCCTTGTTGACGCCGATAATACCCACTTCCGGCGCGTTGATCACCGGGGTAGAGGCAATGCCGCCCAGTTTGCCCAGGCTGGTGACGGTAATCGTCGAGCCGCTTAGCTCGTGGCGTTTGGCCGAGCCGTCGCGCGCCGCGCCGGACACGCGCTTGAGCTCGCGCGCCAGATCCCATAAATCTCGTGATTCACCATGCCGGACCACCGGCACTTTCAATCCGTCCGGGGTTTGGGTCGCCACACCGATGTGCACCGCCTCGTGCTGAATAAGTACCTCGCGCTGTGCGTCGTACACGGCGTTGCACTGAGGGTAATTTCTGACCACCCGGCACAGTGCCATGATCAGGAATGGCAGATAGGTGAGCGAAATGTTGGCGTGCGCATTGGCCTGCTTGAGTTGCTGGCGTAGCGCCTCCAGTTCCGTGACGTCAATTTCCTCGACATAAGAGAAGTGCGGAATGTTGCGCTTGGCTTCGGTCATCCGTCGGGCGATGACTCGGCGCAAACCGATAATCTTGATTTCGTGGGTGGCCGTAGAGGCGTGCTCGGGCGTGGGTGCGCGTGGCAGGGTACGCCGGGCAATGTGGGTTTCCAGATCTTTTTGCAAAATCCGCCCACGCGGTCCGGAGCCGGTCACCTGATGCAGATCAACGCCGGCTTCGCGGGCGCGTCGGCGAATCGCCGGCGAGGTGATCGGCCGCCGTCCCGGCGTCTTCGCTGTCGCATGAGCGGCCACTGCGGGTACCTGCGGCGTCTGCGGCGTGGTGACAGCCGGGGCGGGCGTTGGCGCTGACGGTGCCGGCGCCTCTGGTACGCTGGTGGCCTCATCCGGTGAGGCTTGGGTGTCGAATATCACCAGCGCGCTGCCCACTGGCACCATGTCGCCTGCATCACCGTGCACCGAGACGATGCGACCGCTGACCGGCGAGGGGATTTCCACCGCCGCCTTGTCGGTCATCATGTCGACGATCACCTGGTCTTCCTCGACGCTCTCGCCCACTTTGACGTGCCACTCGGAGATTTCCGCTTCGACCGTGCCCTCACCCAGATCCGGGAGTTTAAATGTGTACTGCGTCATCTCAGCCTCCCAATACGGCTTCAAGTGCCGCGGTCGCGCGCTTCTGCCCGGGGAAGTACTCCCATTCGAATTTGTGCGGGTACGGCGTGTCCCAGCCGGCGACGCGCATAATCGGCGCTTCCAGGTGCCAGAAGCAATGCTCTTGCAAACTGGCTACCAGTTCCGCGCCAAAGCCACAGAACCGGGTGGCTTCGTGCATCACCACGCAACGCCCGGTTTTCTCCACGGATTGGGTGAGCGTGTCGATATCCAGCGGCACCATCGAGCGCACATCAATCACCTCGGCATCCACGTCCATCAACTCGGCAGTGGCCATCGCCACGTGCACCATGGTGCCGTAGGTCACCACGGTGACGGCGCTGCCCGCGCGGACGACATCTGCCTCGCCGATCGGCACGGTATAGTGGCCTTGCGGCACCTTGCCTTTGGGATGGTTGGTCCAGGACTCGGCCGGTTTGCCAGCGTCGCCATCAAAGGGCCCGTTGTACAGGCGCTTGGGCTCGAAGAAGATCACCGGGTCGTCATCCTCGATGGCCGAAATCAGCAGGCCCTTTGCGTCGTACGGATTAGATGGCATCACCACCTTTAGGCCGCACACATGGGCAAAGGTAGCTTCGGGGCTCTGTGAATGGGTCTGCCCACCACGGATACCGCCGCCGCATGGCGCACGTACGGTGACCGGCGCGGCAAACTTGCCTGCGGTGCGATAGCGGATGCGCGCCAGCTCACTCACGATCTGATCGTAGGCCGGGTAAATGTAATCGGCGAACTGGATTTCGGCGACCGGACGCAAGCCATTGACCGCCATGCCGATGGCCACGGCGACGATGCCACCTTCGGCGATGGGGGTATCAAAGGCCCGATGCGTTCCAAATTTGCGCTGCAAGCCGTCGGTGACGTTAAACACGCCGCCAAAATAGCCCACGTCCTCGCCCAGCACGGTCACCGAATCGTCCCGCTCCATGCTGATGTCCATCGCCGAATTCAGCGCCTGAATCATGTTCATCTGTGGCATCGGCTTAATCCTCCAGCGCGCGCATTTGTCTGCGCTGCGCCTGCAGATGCGGAGGCACATCCTTGAACACGTCTTCGAACATCAGTTCGGGGTTCAGGTGTGGGCCTTCGGTTAAGGTGCCGTAGCTGATGGATTCCTTCCAGGCTTTCAATACATGCGCCGTGGATTTTTTCTCAAGCGCTTCATGCTGCTGCTCACTCCATTCGCCCAGTTCGATCAAATGATGTTTTAGTCGATCGATCGGGTCGCCCAGCGGCCACGCCTCATATTCGCCTTTGGGGCGGTAACGCGAGGGGTCATCGCTGGTGGAATGCGCCCCGCCGCGATAGGTGACATGCTCGATTAAGGTGGGGCCGCGGCCGGCCCGTGCGCGCTCTGCCGCCCACTGAGTGACTGCGTGTACCGCCAGATAGTCGTTGCCGTCCACGCGGATGCCGGGCATGCCGTAGCCCGGCCCGCGCGCGGCGAAGGTGCCGCGCTCGCCACCGGCGATGCCCTGGAAGCTGGAGATCGCCCACTGGTTATTGGCCACGTTCAGAATCGTCGGTGCCTGGTAGACCGAGGCGAAGGTTAATGCGTAGTGGAAGTCGGCCTCGGCCGTACTGCCGTCGCCAATCCAACCGGCGGCCAGATGATCCTCGCCTTTGACCGCGCTGGCCATAGCCCAGCCGACCGCCTGCGGCAACTGGGTGGCAAGATTGCCGGAGACGGAGAAGATGTTGCTCTCCTTGGAGTGGTACATGATGGGCATCTGCCGGCCCTTGCACATATCGCGTGTATTGGAGAGGCAGTGGGAGATTAGGTCCACCAGGTCGGTGCCACGGGCGATCTGCAGGCCCTGGTTGCGGTAGCTGGGGAACAGCATGTCGCCCGGGCGCAGGGCGGTTGCCGCGGCTACCGAGACGGCTTCTTCGCCTTTGCATTGGACGTAGAAAGATATTTTGCCCTGGCGCTGCACACGCAACATGCGATCGTCGTAAGCGCGCGTCATCACCATATGGGCCAGGCCCACCTGAAGATCGCTGGGGTGCAGATGTGGGTTCCAGGGCCCCTGGGCGCTGCCTTCTTCATCCAGTACGCGAACCAGATCATTGGCCAGAAATGCGGTCTCTTTCACCTTTGCCAATGCATCCGGGCGCGGCTGGGCGCCGGCTTTGGAGACATTAATGTAGCTAAAATCCGGCTTGTCACCGGGGCGCGTCGCAGGCTCGGGCACGTGCAGTTTAGGTTTGGTACTCATGGGCCTCCTTCGGATGGGCGACCAAAACCGTTCGGCGCACAAGCTCGCCAACGGTTAGAGAAGTAGATGTTATAGCGGCGACCCGGCGGCCGGCCCAGTCGGCCTGGCGCCGGGGGTAGATCTGCCTAAGTGCTGTGGATAATGGCAGAAATTCACGGCCATTCGTAGTCTTGACATGGCACAGCAGACGCGCGGTGTCTCGGGCGAGGCCGGATTGCTGGGGTGCAGCACGATGCGCTGAAAGCAAACCGTTTCGGCGCGCGGCGTTGACTCAGGGGGCTGGGCGAGGACTGCGCCCGCCCCTGGAGGGTGCGATTCGCGCGGCGTCTCGGCTCAGGATTGATTCAGCGGCGTCGCGGCGCGATGTACCTGGAAGCAGGCGTTGCTCTGATCCAGCCCTTCGGCGTAGCGGGTGTAGTACACAAAGGCCTTGCCGTTGATCACCAGCGGTTCCGGCTCAATTTTTACATCGCTGCTGGCCTGGGTAAGGCGCCAGGATTCGCTGGAACCGTCCAACAACTCCGTCAACCAGATTTCACCGGTGTTGGAGAAGAAGATGTCGATTTCGTCGCCACAGCGGTTCACCTGGTAGGTGGTGAACAGACGCCCGTCGAACTCAAACGGCTCGTTAGAGACGGCGGTGCAGGGATCGGGGAAGGTGCGGTTAAGCGGAGGCGACCACGCATCCACCGTGTCAAAAATCTCACCACTCTCGGGGGCGCGGAACAGGGTGTTTTGCGTGCCGCTGTTCAGGCTGGAGACGATGTAGCGATCGCCTTCATAGATAATGGGAAACTGGCCGGTCTTGGTGTTGGAGTCGTTGGTGATGAACTGCGGCTGGGGGTCGGCGTCCGACACATTCAGCTGTACCACCTCGATGGCGCCACTGTCGACACGCGTGCCGTAGATGATGATCGGCTCATCCCAAGACCAGCGCGGGAAGGTGAGATCCATGGGCGCCCACTGCACCGTGGGGCGGTCCTGGCGCTCAATCAGTATTTCGTTTTCCGGCTCGTCGATGTCGATGTAACGCAGCTCCACCCATTCGGCGTTGCCGGGGCTCAGGTCAGGCCCGTGGCTTTTCAGCCAGTACACCCAGACTTTCTCAGACCCCGGCACCTGGCTGGGGTAAATCGCCCGTCGCTCGGTATCTGGGAGGCCGCCGATCAGCGTCACCTCGCCGCTGGTGGGCCCAGTCGGCTGTACCATCACAAACTGGTGGTCGTTGTTACCGCCTACGTACAGTGAGCCGTTGGCATTGATGCCGTTGTAGGCACGCTCCGGCAAATTGCTCTCAAAGCCGGCGAAGCCGCGGCAGTCGGGCGGGATGAAATCTCCGGTTTCCTGATCGATGCCACAGTGCCACATCTGCACCACCTGGCGACCGTTGTCGATTCGGTTCATGGGCTCGAACCAGGTCATGTACTGGTTATCGCGGGTAAACTCAGGATTGCCGTAGCAGGTGTCCGGATCGCCCATCTGTTGGTCGTCCACTACGAAGGGGGCTTGCGATACCAGCGAAATATCCACCTCAGTGGTGGTTTCTACCCCCAGGTCGTCCACCGCGACGATGCTCAGTGCGTACTGCGCTTCATCCGGGTTGCGCCAGATAATTTCAAACGGCTCGGTGGTATCGGTGGCGATGAGCTCGCCGTTCGCGAAGAAGGTCACCACGTCCACCTCACCGTCCTCATCGCTGGCATCCACCCCCAGGGTGATGTCGGTGGGGCCGACGTAGACGTCGTCTTCGGTCAAGCCCTTGAGGCTGAGCACGGGGGCAAAGCTCACCAGCACTTCAACTGAGCGGGCGCTGGAGGTTGTGCGCTGACCGTCGTCATCGGTGGCCGTCGCGGTGAGGTCGAACGTGCCGACCGTGGCATTCCAAACAATCGAGTACGGGCTGCTGGTATCCACCCCGATGGAGACGCCGTCTGCAAAGAACTCCACCTGGGTGACATTGCCGTCGGCATCTGCCGCGCTCGCGGTGATCGTGGGCGCCGCCGCCTGGCTGAGTTTTTCGCCCCCCACGGGGGCCGTAATGGTGACGGTGGGCGCGAGTGGCTGTACCGAGGTAGGTGCGGCGGATCCGCCGCCGCCGCCGCCACAGCCGCTTAGCGCAACAAAACCGGTTATTAAACAAGCTGTTAACCTCATCCTGAGGACGCGCTCAAGCGTAATTGCAGTCATCCAGTGTCTCCATCGCTGTTAGCGGTTCGGTGGCGAGGCTGTCGGCCCCCTGCGGCTATCCAGTGTAACGTTCGCAAGCGGTGACGGTTTACCGGTGCGCCAATTAAGTTGTCACGCTGATTAAGGGGCTCACGCATGGCCGCCCGCCCGCATTCTAGGGCGTTTTGAACGTTTTGCCAGGGCGTCGCCAAAAGCCGACCGATTGGTTGGCGTTTTTACGCCTCTCCCAGCAGCTCATCCACCGCGCGGTGCGCCTGATCGATGGCGCCGTCGGCATAGGCATGCGCACCGGCGTCAGAGTTAGCGATGGCGATACGCCCGAAGCGCTGGCGCGCCAGCTCATGCGGGGCCTGTCCGGCGGCCCACTCGGGATCGTTGCTGGTGGTGTACTCGTAGGCATAGCCGTGCGGCCAGCGGTTGACGGTGATCGCCGCAATGTCCCGAGCAGGGTCGAACCCGCCCGCGCCCAGCATGCCGCCCAGATGCTCACGCACCTCACGTTCATACTGCTCGAACGAGGTGCTCAACATGCGTTGACGGCCCTGCACCATCTGCTCCTTCATTGCGGAGGCGCTCGCGAATGGCGCATCGTAATCATCGCTCGGGCCGGCCATGGCGCCGTAAAATTGCATCACCGCGGGGGCGTCTGGATCCCAGCCGGGCTGGTAGCCGCCCAGATCCAGGCCGCTGGCCAGGAACGCTGAGGCGTGTCGACGGGCGGGGCTCTGGAAGCCCGAGTATCCCACTTGCTGCACGGCGCGGGCATTGTCCAGCAGCACATTAGTAATGAGCATCGCGCAACGCTCGCCGTAACCCATCGCGGTTTTCTGGGCCTGCGGCATGTCCTTGCACAGCCAGGGGATAATGTTGTGGTTGCAGGCCAAAATGCAATCGCGTGCATAGACTTGGTGCGCCTCGGCATCGCGCACAAATCGCACACGCACACCGTCAAGGTCGCTCGCGAGGCGACGTGCCCGTACGTCGACCGCAGTGCTGTTCAGTCGTAACCGCACGGGCTGATGTTCTCGGTCCAGTTGGGTGTAGTCGAAATGCCGGGTGGCGATCTCCTCCTGATTACGCGGGCCTGGCGCCACCGCCGGGATCAACGCGCTGACGAACAACCGCGCGAGCGTCGCATTGCCGTCCGGGAACATCGCCATGCCGTCCAGCCCTTCAAATTCCTCGACATGCGGCAACTTACCCACCCGGTGCAGTCCTGGCGCGCCGTTGGCAAACGCCTCCATCGCCGGAACGGTGTCCGTATTCGCCCCCCATAGACCGTGGCTGGCGTTGCGCATCAGGTGCAGAATCGGTGCCGGCTGGGCACCCGCTTTGGACAGAAAATCGATGTAGCTGTGCTCGCGCAGCCACTGCAGTTTTTGTGCCGGGCCCATCTTGCCGAGAACACTGGCGGCATCGGTCAGGAAGCCTTTGAACGCTTCGCGCGAGGCACGCTCCAGTGGGAACTGCTCCAGCGCTGCCGCCAACTCCTGCGGCGCCATCCCGTTGCGCGTGCCGGCAACCAGACGATCCTCACCAAAGTGACGGCGGTCGAAGTAGATGGCGCGGCCCATGTCGTGAACGCCGCCAAACTCAAATTCCTGCCGCGCCAGTAATCGCTGGATGTCCACGCCCAGCTCGGTCACTGTCGCTAGCGCGCGCGTGCCCCATGAGGGGAATTCCATATTGACCGCACCGCCCCAGGCCATCCGCGTATGGCCCCGATGGGAAAACTCGTTGCGTTTGGCGTGGCCACCAAAGTCGTCGTGGTTATCCAGTAGCAAGATGCGCGCGCGGCCCTCGCGCTGGCGCTGATATTCCCAGGCGGCCGCGAGGCCGCTGATACCGGCGCCGACCACGATGAGATCGTAGGGTGCCTCGCCGGTGTCGCGGGCCTGCGGCCAGCGCTGGGCCCCCAGGCCAAGCGCATGGGCTGTCTCGAACGATCCGGCATGGGCGCCACGCAAACCGGTGAGCGCGGGGGGGTAGGGTGCGTTCAGCGGCGTGCCGAGCTCGTTAGATGTCGTGCAGCCACCGCCCAGTGTTGCGCCGATGGCGGCGACACTGACGCCCTGGATGAAATCTCGGCGAGCAATCGGGCGATCCAGTCCCAGCTCGCGGTCCTCTGGTGTCATTGGTGGTGTCCGTCGCGCTTGGCGTGGCCTCACAGGTGTTCAAGAGTCCCGCAGTCAGCTGGGCGTAGTCAAATCGCTGTATCGGTGCCGTCTTCGGCTGTCGCGTTAGGGGAGGCCTGCGTGTTGGGGGGCCGGATGCGGTGGTCGGTAATCAGGCGGGCGCCGCGACCATACGTGATGTATTGCCATAACCAATTCAGCGCGACCGCGATGGGGCTGCGCACGCCAATGAGAAAGTAAATATGCGCGATGCCCCAGATCCACCAGGCGACGAACCCCGATAAACGCGCGAAGGGCAGGTCGACCACGGCCGATTTGCGGCCCACGGTGGCTAGGTTGCCAGCATGGCGATAGCGGAAGGGGGCGGGTGGCTTGCGCTGCGTGAGGCGTGCGCGGAGCACTTCGGCGACGTACCGACCCTGTTGCTTCGCGGCGGGGGCGATGCCGGGCACTGGATTGCCTTTGGCGTCTTTTACGGCCGCCGTGTCGCCGACGACGAAGATGTTCGGCTGACCGGCGACGGACAGGTCTGGCTCGACGATCACCCGACCGGCGCGATCGGTTGGTGCACCTAACCAAGTGCCCGCGGGCGAGGCCTCAACCCCCGCCGCCCACAGCACCGTGGCTGAGGCGATGGTGTTGCCACCCACAATCACACCTTCGCCGTCGCAATGGGTCACGGGCGCGCCAAGTTGTACCTCGACGCCCAGTTTGCCCAATGCCTTTAACGCATAGTCGGACAATTTTTCCGACAGCGCTGGCAGCACGCGCGGGCCGGCCTCCAACAAGATGATGCGTGCGTCGCGCGAATCGATGCGTCTGAAATCCCTGGCCAGCGTTCGTCGCGCCAGCTCTGCGATCGTGCCGGCCAGTTCAACACCGGTCGGTCCCGCGCCGACGATCACAAAGTTCATCAGCTGTTCGCGCACGCGCGGATCGTCAGTCTGTTCGGCGCGCTCGAACGCCAGGAGAATCCGTCGTCGGATGGCAGTGGCGTCGTCTATGTTTTTGAGCCCAGGCGCATGCGGTTCCCAATCTTCGTGGCCAAAGTAGGCGTGGCGTACGCCGGTGGCGAGCACCAGGTAATCGTAGGGGATGCGCTTGTGGTGAGTGAGCACTTCGTGGGCAGCGGTGTCCACGCCGGTCACCTGGTCCAGCAACACACGAGTGTTCTTTTGCCGGCGCAGGATCGCGCGGATCGGCCAGGCCACATCCGAAGGCGCCAGCCCGGCGGTCGCGACCTGGTACAGCAGCGGCTGGAACAGATGATAGTTGTGCCGGTCAATCAGGGTGATCTGCGCGTTGGCGCGAGCAAGCTGACGCGCGGCGAACAGGCCGCCGAAGCCGGCCCCAATAATTACAATTCTGGCGGGTTGCTCTGATTCCAACGGCATCACTCCTGTGGTGGTTGGCCTCGTCGCTGCAGTTCCTGTAGCACGGGTTGCAGGCCGAGGCCGCGTGCACGCAGCAGCACCAGCGTATGGAATAGTAGGTCGGCCGACTCGTTGATCAGGTGCTCGTCGCTTTGAGCGGCACCTGCAATGGCAACTTCCACGCCTTCTTCGCCCACTTTTTGCGCGCACTTGTGAATGCCCGTGGCCAGCAGCCTGGCGACGTAGCTTTCCTCAGGCGCGGATTGTTGGCGGGTTGCGATGAGCGCGTCCAGGTGCGCCAGCACCTGGGTGTCGGGCGTGGATGGCGCGGTGGCGCTGGGCGCTGTGTTACCTGGCGCATCAAAACAAGTGGCTGGCCCAAGGTGACAGACCGGCCCGCTCGGACGTGCCTGTATCAGCAGGGTATCTCCGTCACAATCCAACGCGATGCTCACCAGCGCAAGCGTGTTGCCAGAAGTCTCGCCTTTGCTCCACAGCGTTTGTCTGGAGCGGCTGTAGAACGTGACGTGTCCAGTGTCTTGTGTGTGCGCGAGCGCCTGCGCATTCATGTAGCCCAGCATCAGCACCCGCCCGTCACGGCTGTCCTGGATGATGGCGGGCAACAGTCCGCCACCTTTGTCCCAGTCCGGTTGGGTTGCATCGTTGCAAGCGCTGTTAAACGCTCTTGGAGCTGTCGGCTGATGAGTCATTGTGGTCTCACGGGAATGTCCTGCGTGGCAAGCCAGGATTTTAAGGCGGGCACACGGATCTGCCCGGAGTGAAAAACAGTGGCCGCTAGCGCGCCGTCGACATCAGTTTGTTGGAATACGTCGGCAAAGTGTTCGCGTGCCCCGGCGCCACCAGAGGCGATCAGCGGCACGTGCGTGTGCGCGCGTGCCTGGGCCAGTTGCTCGATGTCGTAGCCTTGGCGTACGCCATCGCGATTCATACAGTTAAGTACAATCTCGCCGGCGCCGCGCTCCTGCACTTCGCTGATCCAAGCCAGCAGCGTGCGCCCGGACGCCCGGCTACGATCCGGATCGCCGGTGTCCTGATAGATGCGGTACTCACCCATCGCATGATAGGAGTCCATGCCGATGACGACGCACTGGCTGCCGAAGCGCCGGGCCAACCGGTCTATCAATCCTGGGTCTTTTAAAGCGGGTGAGTTAATCGAGATTTTGTCCGCCCCCGCGTTTAGCACTGCCTCGGCGTCGGCCACGCTGCGGATGCCGCCAGCCACGCAAAACGGAATGTCGATCAGGCGGGCGACACGGGTTACCCAGTCACGTTCGACAGAACGTGCTTCGGGGCTGGCGGTAATGTCATAGAAGACCAGCTCATCGGCGCAATCGTCGCGATAGCGTTGTGCGAGTTGTGCAATCTCGCCCATGACGCGATGGTTCTTGAACTGCACGCCTTTGACCACCTGGCCGTCGCGCACGTCCAGGCAGGGGATCAGGCGTTTGGCAAGAATGACGTCACCTCCGCAAGCGTGATGCGCCCGTCCAGCAGTGCTTTGCCACTGATCGCGCCAGTGGCGCCGGTAGCGAGGAGTTGTTGCAGGTCCTGCACGCTGCTGATGCCGCCGCTGGCCTGAATTGCCAGCGTGGGGTAGCGACGATGTATCTCCTGATACAACGCGGTGTTTGGCCCGGTGAGGGTGCCATCGCGTGCGATGTCGGTGCACAGAAGATGTTTGAGGCCGGCCTGAACATAGGCGCTGAGTAGCGTCCACAGCGTCAGGCGGCTGGCGTGGACCCACCCCCGTGTGCGCGGGCGCGGGTCGCCGTTGGCGTCCATGCGAATATCCAGCGCGACCACCACGCGCTCGGACCCGAAGCTGTTGAGCCAGCTGCTGGTGGTATCAAACGCCTCCACCGCCGTGCTGCCGACGACGACGCGGCCAGCTCCCAGGTCGAGTACTTCACGCACGCTGGCTTCGTCCCGGATGCCGCCGCCTATCTGCACGTTGGCCTCGCACGCGGCTGTCATGCGAGTGATCAAGGCGTGGTTGGCGCGCTGGCCGTCGCGTGCACCGTCCAGGTCTACCAGATGTACCCACTCGGCACCGGCGCGCGCGTACTCGGTGGCCAGTTCAATCGGGTCGGCGGCGTACTCGGTCTTCTCATCAAAGCGCCCTTCAAGCAGGCGCACACAGCGTCCGTCTTTCAGATCGATGGCGGGAATTAACTGCATATCATGTTATCGCCAGAAAGTTGCGCAGCACACGCGCGCCGGTTTGCGCCGAGCGCTCCGGATGAAATTGGGTGGCATAAAAGTTCTCTCGCTGGGCAACGGCCGTAAAGCTGGTGCTGTACTGGCAAGTGGCGACGGTGAACTGATCTACCGTTGCTGCGTAGCTGTGTACAAAGTAGGCGTAGTCCTGCGGTTGGATGTCTTGCATCAGTGGGTTGTCACGTTGCACGTGCAGCGTGTTCCATCCCATATGCGGGATGGGTTGCTGCGCGGCGCGGGGTAGACGTTGCACCTGACCTGGGAAGACGCCCATGGTGTTTACCTCGTCTTCTTCGCAATAGCTGTACAGCACTTGCATGCCAACGCAGATGCCGAGCAGTGGCTGGCGCAAGGTTGGAATGAGTGTGTGCAGATTCAGTTGCTGCAAACGGTTCATGATGTCTGCGGCGGCACCGACGCCAGGTAGAATGACATGATCCGCACGTTGTATCTGCTCCGGATCGGTGGTGACCACCGGCTCAGTGCCAAGTCGCTCAAAGGCAAAACGCACGGAGGCAAGGTTCGCACCGCCGCTGTTAATAATGGCAATCATCGCGCGACGGTTGCGCATTGGATGCCCGCCACCGCGGCACTCATAGCATGCCCTTGGTGCTCGGCAGGCTGTCGCTTTCGATGTGGATGGCCTGACGTAGCGCGCGGCCCAGGCTCTTAAACGCGGCCTCGACCTGATGATGGGCGTTGTCACCGCGCAGGCTCAAGTGCAGTGTGGCGCCCATGGCCTGCGCCAGCGAATGGAAAAAGTGCTGCACCATCTCGGTGGGCAACTCGCCGACACGCGAGCGTTTGATTTGCGAATCGAACACGCAATAGGCCCGGCCACTCAGATCCACCGAGACTTGTGCGCACGCCTCATCCATGGGCAGCACAAAGCCGTAGCGGGCAATGCCAATTTTGTTGCCGAGCGCTTCGCGCAAGGCGGCGCCCAGGGTGAGTGCCACATCTTCCACCGTGTGGTGCTCATCAATCTGCAGATCGCCGGTGCAGGTCAGTTGCAGCGCGAAGCCGCCGTGTTTGGCCAGTTGCTCCAGCATATGATCGAAAAAGCCAATACCCGTGCGAATGGCCAGCGGGCCGGAGTTATCCAGATCGACCGTCACCTGGATATCGGTTTCTTTGCTAGTGCGACGGGTACTGGACACCCGGCGTGCGGAGCATAGTCGCTCGGCGATTTGTTCCCAGCTCTCCCCGTGCTCGCCAATAAGAATCCCCGCAAGACCCATGTTCTGCGCCAGCACGATGTCGGTCTCCCGGTCGCCAATCACGTAGCTGTGCGCTGTATCCAAGGTTGTGCGCGCCAAGTAGGGCGCCAGCAGTCCGGTGGCCGGTTTGCGACAATTGCACCCCTCGCCGGGGAGATGGGGGCAGATCAGAATGTGATCAAACCGAATGCCCTGCGACTGGAAAATCTCCAGCATGAATGCGTGTGCTGCATCGAAGTCGGCTTGTGGGAAGCTGTCAGTGCCCAGACCATCCTGGTTGCTCACCATGATGAGCCGATACCCATGCGCCTGCAGGCGCAACAGCGCGGGGACAACGTTGGGGAGCAGGCGCAGTTTGTCGATTCTGTCCACCTGCTCATCCGGCGGCTCTTCAATTAAGGTGCCGTCGCGATCAACGAATAGCGCACGTACGCCGCTCATGCGCCAGCCCCGCGCAGGCACCGCAGCAGTTGTGCGTTCTGTGCCTCGGTGCCGACGGTGATGCGTACCGATTGAGCTAGCACAGGGTCGTGAGTGAAGTGTCGAACCAGCACATTGCCCTCCCGACATTGGTTCACCGCTTGTTGCGGATTAGAAAAATCAACGAGCAGAAAGTTGGCCTCACTGGGCCAGATTCTCTGTACGTGCGGTAGCGCGGCCAGCGCTTCGCGCAAAAGGGCGCGCTGGGTGTGCACAGCCGCCATGCGCCGCGCTTGCAGCGCCGGTGTGTGTTGGGCGAGCCCCGCACAGACAATGCGGATGACGGGCTCCGGCATGGCGTAAGGCGGCGCGATGGTTTGCAGGAGTTGTATGACTTGCGGATGCGCCAGCACCGCGCCGCACCGAGCCCCGGCCAGCCCGTAAGCTTTGGACAACGTACGCAGCACAATCAGGTTGTCATGCGCATCCAACTGCTCGGTGACACTGTTATTGCTGGCAAACTCGATGTAGGCCTCATCCACCACGACCATCGCACGGCCGCGCAACTGACGGCAGACCTGCAGGATCTGTCCAGGTTGCTGTAAGGTGCCGGTGGGATTGTTGGGCGAGCACAGGAACACAAGCCGTGTGTGCTCGGCGCAGGCCGCCGCGACCTCCTCGGGTTGCAGCGCGAAGTCGCGTTCTGCCGCCAGCGGCACCTGGATGACGCGGGCGCCCTGTACGCGCGCGAAGCTCTGGTACATGGTGAAGCAGGGCGGCTGAACTACAATGCTGTCGAGCCCAGCGCGGCAAAATCCGCGCAGCAGAAGATCGATGCCATCATCGCTGCCGCGGGTGGCGATGAGCTGCTCACGGCGCACGTCATACAACGCGGCCAGTTGTTGCTCTAGCGCTAACGGGCGTACTGGCGGATAGCGGTTCAGGCCACTCATGCTGCCCTCGCTCAGATCCGCCTCGCCCACTTGCCACGGCGATTCGTTGGCGTGCAAACGCAGGCGGGAAAAATCCGGCTCTGCGGCCTGATAGGCCTGCGCGCCGCGCAAATCCGGGCGCATTAGGTGGGTAATGTGAGGGTTCATGTGCAAGCGCCTTGCGCAATCTGCGCCAGGCGCAGCTCAATGGCGTTGGCGTGGGCGTCCAGCCCTTCCAGCTGCGCCAGCGTGACGCCGGTCGGGCCAATCGTATCCAGCCCGTTCGGCTGACATTCCTGCACACTCATGCTGCGCACGAAGGCGTCCACCGAAAGCCCGCTATAGCTGCGCGCATGCCCGTAGGTGGGCAGCACGTGATTGGTGCCACTACAGTAATCGCCAATCGCCTCCGGGCTCCAGGGGCCCAGGAAGACAGAGCCGGCGTTGGTAATGTCGGGCAGTAGCGCGCGCGGTTGCGCGGTTTGAATAATCAGGTGCTCAGGGGCGTATTGGTTGCTCAACTGCGTGGCCTCATCAAGCGTATTAACGAGGATCAGTCGCGCGTGCTCGAGCGCCTGGCGGGCGATGGTGGCGCGAGTCAACTGTTGCAGTTGTTGATCGATTGCCTGTTGCACACGACGGGCGAGTGCCGTGTCGGTGCTGACCAGTACGACCTGGGAGTCGGGACCGTGCTCCGCTTGCGAGAGGAGGTCGGCGGCGACGAATTCGGCGTTAGCCCCGGCATCGGCGATGACCATCACCTCGGACGGGCCGGCCGGCATATCTGCCGCCGCGCCCTCGTGATCCTGTGCGACCTGGGCCTTGGCGGCGGTGACCCAGGCGTTGCCCGGGCCGAAGATTTTGTCGGTCTTGGGCACGCTCTCACTGCCGTAGGCCATGGCAGCGATGGCCTGAGCACCCCCAAGCCTAAATACATCAGTAATGCCGCACAGACGGGCGGCGCTGAGAATCGCCGGATCGATGGTGCCGTCGCGGCGTGGTGGCGCACACAGAACGCGCACCGGGCATTGCGCCAGCGCGGAGGGCACCCCCAGCATTAGCACGGTAGAGGGCAGCGGCGCGCTGCCCGCCGGTACATAAAGCCCGACCGACTGGATCGGGCGCCATACCCGCTCGCACAGCACGCCAGGGGCGGTTTCAATCTGATCGGCCTGGCGTACCTGTGGCAAGTGATAGCGCTGAATACGCTGGTGCGCTTGTGCAAGCGCCTGGTGTTGAGACGGTGTGAGCGCGGCGGCCGCCTGCTCGAACTGCGCCGGACTCACGCGCAGCTCTGCCAGGCGCACTCCGTCGAACTGCTCGGTAATCTCTATCAGGGCGCGCTCACCGCCCGCGCGTACCCGCTCAATGATTGCGCGTACCTCGGCATCGACCTGGCCGCTGCGTGTGACAGGAGGTCGCCGCAGCGCATGCGCGCGTTCGTCGGGCGTTAGTTGTGACCAGAGCAGGATGTTCACGTGGCTTAAGCCATCATTTTTTCGACCGGCAATACCAGCATTGCACTGGCGCCGGCACTCTTTAGCGCTTCCAGGGTTTCCCAGAAGACGTACTCGTTGCATACCGCGTGCACCGCGACGCGATCCTCAATGCCCTCGAGCGGCACCACCGTGGGGGCCTCGCAACCGGGTAGCAGCCGGGTAACTTCCGCCAGTGCAGCACGCGGGGCATGCAGCATGATGTATTTGCTCTCCCGCGCTTGCAGCACGCCGCGCATGCGCTGGCGCAGTTTGGCCAGTAGTGCTTCGGCCTCATCCTCCAGCGTACGTGTGGCGCGCACCAGTACCGCCTGGCTTTCCAGCACCGTGCACACTTCTTGCAGATCGTTGGCGGCCAGCGTGCCGCCGGTGGATACCAGATCGCAGATGTACTCGGCTTTGCCAAGACGCGGGGCGATCTCCACCGAACCGGCCAGGGTGACTACCTCCGCCTGCACCCCATGTTCATGCAAATAGGCCGACAGCGTGTAGGGATAGCTGGTGGCAACACGTTTGCCCGCGAGATCGCTCAGCCCGCTCCACGAGGCGCTGTTCTGGCGCGCTAGAGATAGGCGACAGGTGCCGAAGTCCAGCTCCATGCACGGTTCAAAACCGGCACTTTGACCGGCCGCTTCGCGTTCCAGCGCGCTTTCGCGCAGCAGATTGAGTCCGACGATGCCAGCGTCGCAGTGGGCATCGGCAATGAGTCCGGGAATATCGTCATCACGCACCAGCATGATGTCCACGGGCAGGTTCTCTCCCACCCAGATCAGGCGGTCCCGGTCCGCTGAGAAGCGCAGTCCGCAGCGCTTGAACAGATCCTGCGAGCTGTCCGACAGCCGGCCGGATTTTTGCATCGCAATTCTAAGTCGTCCGTTGTTGCCGGCCGGGTTCATGGTTTGGGGCTTCCTTTCAGGCGGTCTCGGATGATGGCGTAGCCGTCATTTCCTTGCTCCAGGAAGCGATTGACGCGCCCGATGGTGGTCACACTGATGCCCGTGCGGCGGTTGATATCGCGGTAGGTCAGGCCCTGCTCGAGCAGGCCTACCACGTGCCAGCGGTCTTTCAGCGCCTGCAGTTCGGCGGGTGTGCAGAGGTCGCGGAAAAATCTGCCGGCCTCATCAATGTTGTTGAGGGCGAGCACCGCGCGGTACAGCGCCGTCTCCTCTGCCGCCTCCTCGGCAATACTCATCTGCCGGTTGTCCTTCATCCTGGGATCTCCGTACAAGCGTATTAACGCAATAGTACACTATTATGCTATTACGGTGGCAAGAAAATACGGTGGCAAGAAAATCAAAAAGCGAACCGAGAGTCCGCTGCTGGGTCCGACTGGCGCATGGCAGTGCTCAGTGCCTGCCCGGCGATCGGATCGACGGTGTCTTCGCCCGAGACAGAGCCCTCGTTGGGATGTCGGCCTGGCACCCGAATCGGCGCAACGGGAAGCGACAGTCCGGCGAGGCTTCGTAAACTCACCAGGTTTTGAGATTTCACAAAATTAAACAGTGTTTAACGGTGCCTTGTGAAATTTTTTAGCAATCGCGACCTCTAAGCGGTTATCGAACTTGGCCTGTGCCAGGAAGTAAACAATGCGCGGTCCGATTGGCTTTACCCCTGGCTTTCGGCTACGGTTGCGCATCCTCAAGGAACCGGGGCCGCCCTGGCCCATGATTTGGAGTACAAATGTTTAAACATCGTTATTTGCCTGCTGCTGTTGCGGCGGTCATGTTCGCCCCGCTGGCAGCAAGCGCTGCTGCCCCTAAGAGTGATGACGAGCAGGCGGTTTACGCCATCGGCTACACACTGGGCCAGCAACTGGCAACGCTTGATCTGTCCAAAGACGAGATCAAGTGGGTGCAGGCCGGACTGCTGGATGCCTCTACCGGCGATGAGGCGAAGGTGGATATGCAGGCCGCCCGCACACAGATTCAAACCTTTGCCCAGGCCCGCGCCACCGCGGCTGCGAGCAAAGAGAAAGTCGCCAGCACCAAATTTCTGGACAAGGCGGCCGGTGAGAAAGGCGCGGTAAAAACCGAATCTGGTTTGATCTACGTTCCGATGAAAGAAGGTTCAGGTGAAATGCCGGCTGCGACCGATACGGTTAGCGTTCACTACACCGGCACGCTGCGTGATGGCACGGTATTTGACAGCTCGCGGGAACGCGGTCAGCCGGCCAGCTTTGGGCTGGATCGGGTGATCAAATGCTGGACTGAAGGTGTGGCGATGATGAAGGTTGGCGGGCGTGCCAAGCTGGTCTGCCCGTCAGATATTGCCTACGGTGACCGTGGTTCGCCGCCGAGTATCGGCCCGGGTGCCGCGCTTTCATTTGATGTAGAACTGTTGAGCATCGAAGGCGAGTAACTCAAGCTCGAGTCATGCAGAAAAAAGGCCCGCGATTTGCGGGCCTTTTTTTTGGCTGTGATGCAACGGGCAGCTCAGTGAGCGCGCCCGTCAGTACGGCCAGATTACGGGCAACTGACGGTCACATCTGGAATCGAGCAACCCGCGGGCTCAGACAGGCTCACCACGTGTGCGCCACTGCTGCCGGGTACCAGACCAAAGCCGATCTGCCCACCTAGAAAGTTGAGCGGCAGGTTGACTGGATTGCCATCGACGGTGGCGGTGACCGAATCACCTGAGTGCGAGGCATCAACCATTCTCACTAGCACCTGAATGTTGCCAGCCGCGTTGCAACGGGCAAACATGCGATCAACGTCGGCACAGCCGATCTCATCACCACCACCATTGCCGCAGAAAGTAGCCAGAGCCGCCTGCAACGGCGCGTGGGTGATGCCGGTACCTGCATTGCTGCCGGAGCCGCTGACGTTACAGCCGCCATGCGTGTGGATGGCAACGACTTCTTCGGTGCCCACCTGGGTGACGGCTGACCCGCTGTTGCCACCTTCGGTGTCAGCGACGTAGCGCACGGTACTACCGCTGACTGAGGCGATAGGTCCGAAGCTCTCTTGCTGGGTCTGGTTGGCGCTGCCATTGTCGACGCCGTAGCCGACAATGTGCACGCTGTCGTTGTTGCCAGGAAGGCTGTCGGCCAGGGTCAGTGCAGCGCCCTGTGCCTCAAACGGCATCAGCCCGGTTTCGGAGTTGGGGAACACTTTGAACAGGCCCCAGTCGTTGCCGACCCCGCCATTGGTGAAGGTGCGATCGTTGGTCAGCGCGTACTGATCTTCCGGGGGCGGGTGGTTCAAGCTGCCGCTGCCGTTGGAGAGCGGCACATTAAACTCGACGATGCTGGCGAATGAGGGGCTGGACAGACAGTGCCCGGCGGTAATAAAGCAACTCTCCTCGTTGTAGATGGAGGCGGTGCACCCGATGTCCAGCAAACGAGCTCGCTCCGGTTCGCTGGAGGCGACCCGGTCGTCGGTCGGGCCGCATTGTGAACGCGTTGCGCCAGCCCATACGCCAACCAGAATCCGGTCAACTTCCACTGCGTGCAAGTGCTCGCTAGCGGCGGCGATTAACCGCAGCTCCACATCCGCGCCGTTAAAGTAAGCGGAGGTGTTGGACCACTGGGCGGCGGTGCTGGCGGTGAGCGTCTGAGTGGCATTGTCAGCGAGTGAGCGAAGCAACAGGCGGCTGCCAGGGGCCAGTTCCAGCCGGGCGAAGCTGACACGAATCCAGGGCACGTCGCCACCGGAAATCACCTGCCGGAAAATTTCTTTTTCTCCATTGGTGTCGTTGCGCAGATCGGCAGCACGCATCGAGTAAGGTTTAATAACCTGCTCCAACGCCGCGGGTTGGGCGTGTGCGGCATTACTGCCAAGCCCAACGATTGCCACGGCACTGAGTAAGGCGGGTGCGCAAGCCACGCACTGTCTCCAAGCGAGAGTTAGTCTCAACATGCAATTCCCCAAATTATGTAGTGTTATGTTTTGTTGCATGACGCGCATGGCGCGCGACAACATCGTGACAGTATAGAGCTTGGGTAAGATTGACGCATCTGCCCGCGATTATAGGCTTGCAAGAGCTGTGTGGTTAGAGTCCTCAGCGCCCAGCGCGTGCGCCGGCAGTGGCGTGTCGGATATCCGGCGGGACTGAAACGCAAGGTCGGGAACGACTGCCCAGCCGGCAGGCGGCTGGAGCAGTCAGTCTCAGCGTAACCTCGACCTTCCAGGTCGCGGCGGCTAGCTCAGGTGAGCCAAGGCTCGTTCGGCGGAGGCGGTACATATTGCTTGGCGCTTATCGCGTTCGCCAAGGCGGGCTGAGCCTCCTCGCTGCCATCGAGATAGATCATCTCGCCGTGAATATTTTCAAGTTCTTCTCGCGACAAGACTACAGTGGCGATGTCGCTCTGGCGGTCACTCATGAACGCTTGCTCCAGGTGCTTTCCATTGCAATTCGCGAGTATGGCGCGCCACTGGCACGGCTGCCGTGACCGCGATCACGGCCACTCGCGCAATGCGTCAAACACCGCACAGTTTTTCGGCCAGCGTCGTGCGTCATGTTAACTTCGCGCCCGAATTCCGCCCATTTACGACTTAATCCTCGCTCTGGGCCAGGAACATTGGGCGGCTGGCGCGCGGGCTACCCGCGCCGGGCAGCGGCCCGTCGATTGCGCGACGCGGCTCGCCTAACAGGGGACTTGTCGCGCCGGGTTGGCGGGCACTGTGGGATGTGAGCTGGGTTAGGCTTTCAGTGCGATCGGTGCGCTACGCTGGACGATAGGGGCGAGGGCAGAAGTTATGTAAGGTGGGGAGCCAGTCGATAATGTAGGCAATGTTGCAGTTTTTGTCATAAGATGAGGCGCTTACGCGGTATCGGCGCAGTTTGGTGACCAGTGGTACCGTGGGGTGGGGCGATCACAATATGTTCAGACGAGCGTTGCCATGAACCAAGGGAGCCGCGGCGGCCGGCCGCCGCGATTGAGAACGGTGCGAAACAACACCAAGTCGCCGCGTAGTGCTTTCGCCAAAGAAGGCCTGGATCTTCAATTTACGAAGATTGCCCTGGATTTCCAAAATGTAGAGCTGGATCAGGTGGATACGGCTGTGCTGGAGGGGCTGGAAGCGCTGCGCGACGCTACCAACGTTGAGGCGGTGTGCCTCGTGCACTTTGATGACGCGGGTGAGCGACTGAAGAGTGTTGTGAGCTCCGTCGAGCGCAACTCGCGGATCAAACCGGCGCTGCTCGAAGGCCAATCGCTGGAAAAACTGACCTGGCTGCGCGATCAGCTCCAGCATCTGGCGATGTCTGAGGTGCTGGACTCAGCGCTGGTCGACGACTCCCTGGGCGCCGAGGGCGATCTGCTGCACGCCTGTGGCATGTCAGCCGTTCTGATGATCGCCTTCGCCGTGCGCAAGAAGCAGGCCGGCATGTTGTGGCTGTGTTGCGAGGACCCGCAGGAGAGCTGGGACGTTAGTCTGCGCCTGCTGCTCAAATTGATCGGTTCCAGCTATGCCAGCGGCATCGAGCGGTTGCGTGCCGAGCAGGAACTGGCCTCGGTGCTGGAGCGACAGGAACTGGAGTTAATCAGTGCCAACGATGGCGTCTGGGACTTCGATTTTGTGCTCAACCGCACGTACTTCTCACCCCGCTGGAAGAAGATGCTGGGTTACGATGAGGATGAACTGATCGATAGCGTGCCCGACTGGCGAACGCTGGTGCATCCGGATGACTACGCCCAGGTTCAGGCCGCTATCAAAGAGCATCTGGACGGCAAGACCGAGATTTTCGAAAGTGTTCACCGGATGCGGCATCGCAATGGCGAGTGGCGCTGGATGCTATCGCGGGCCAAGGCGCTGTCGGACTCCAAACGTCGCTGGAAACGGCTGGTGGGTGTGGAGTTGGATATCACCGACCGAAAACTCTCCGAAGAAGCGCTGTTCCGCGAGAAAGAGAGCGCGCAGATTACGCTGCGATCCATTGGCGATGGGGTGATTACGACGGATGCTAATTGTCACGTGGAGTATCTCAATCCGGTGGCCACAGAGCTTACCGGTTGGACTTTGGAAGCTGCCCGCGACCGGCCGATAGACGATATCTTCCGGGGTTTCCACGAGGAGACCTGTGAGCCGCTTGAAAACCCCCTGTCGGTCGCGATCCGTCGCCGCCGCTCGATCAAGTCTATTCGTCCGACGCTGCTGATTCGCCGCGACGGCAACGAGCTGTATATCGAGAGCACGGCCTCGCCGATTCAGGATGGCAGCGGCCAGACTTGCGGTGGCGTGCTGGTGTTCCATGACGTGAGCGAGTCGCGTGAGTTAAACCGCAGGCTCAGCTATCACGCCAGCCACGACATTCTGACCGGGCTGGTGAACCGGCGCGAATTCGAAAGCACCCTGGAGCGCTGCCTGAAGAGCGCGCTGGCCGGGGAGGCCTCCTATGCGCTGTGCTACCTGGATCTTGATCAGTTCAAAATGATTAACGACAGTTGCGGGCATACCGCCGGAGACGCATTGCTTGGCCAGTTGGGCGCTTTGCTCAAATCTAAGATCCGCTGGCGCGATACGCTTGCACGCCTGGGCGGCGATGAGTTTGGCGTGCTGATGGAGTGCGCATCGGTGGACGATGCCCTGAGCGCTGCCGAATCGCTGCGCGAGGCCATTCACGCCTTCCGCTTCAGTTGGGAAGATCGCATGTTCCGTTTGGGTGTGAGTATTGGCGTGGTGCCTATCTCCACCGGCAGCGAAGATGTCACCAGTATTCTCTCGGCGGCCGACAGTGCCTGCGCCGCCGCGAAAGAGGCCGGGCGCAATCGCGTGCAGGTCTATGAGATGAACGATATCGATCTCATGCGTCGGCGCCGTGAAATGCGTTGGGCCGCGCGGCTGAACAACGCGCTTGAAGAGTCGCGGTTTGAGCTATTCTGCCAGGTGATACGCCCGCTTAATGCGGTCGGGCACGGAGCGCATTTTGAGTTGCTCCTGCGCATGCGCGATGAGGCTGGCGGGCTGGTGTCGCCCGAGCTGTTTATCAGTGCGGCCGAACGTTATGCCATTACGCCGCGGATCGACCGATGGGTGATAGAGCACGCGTTCGACTGGCTGGTGGCGCAGCGCAGCGAGTTGGACAACCTGGAGATGTGTGCGATTAACTTATCCGGTCAATCACTGGCCGACGATAAGTTCCTGCCGTTCGTGACCCGCCAGTTTGAGAAGACGGGCATTCCACCTGAGAAAATATGTTTCGAAATTACCGAGACGGCAGCAATTGCCAGTTTTTCTCAGGCCAACCGTTTTATCGAGGTGCTGAAAGAGCAAGGTTGCCGGTTCGCTCTGGATGACTTCGGTACGGGTATGTCCACCTTTGCTTACTTGAAGCATTTTCCGGTTGACTTCCTGAAAATCGACGGCGGTTTCGTGAAGGAAATGCTGCACGATGCGATCGACCGGGAGATGGTGCGTTCGATCAATGAGATCGGGCATCTGACAGGCAAAAAGACCATCGCCGAGTTTGCCGAGAACGAACAGATTATCGAGGCCCTGACTGAGATGGGCGTGGACTATGCCCAGGGCTATGGGGTGGCTGAACCGCGCAGGCTGATCGAGCGACGCGTGCCGGGAGTGCCCCGTGCGGGGCGCCATACGGACGACCCGGAATAGCCAGCGCTGCGCACGCCCTCGCGGCCCGTCCTGCCGGCGACTAGCGCGGTAGGTTGGCGTAACGCAAGCGCATCGACAAATCCACCGCCCGCACGTGCTTGGTCAGGGAGCCGACTGAGATAAAGTCGACGCCGGTGGCGGCAACCTCAGGCAAGCGTTCCATGCTCATATTGCCCGATGCCTCCAGCTTTACCTGCGGGTACTGACCGGCGCGGGCCACTGCCTCACGCATGTCGGCCAGCGACATGTCGTCCAGCATCACGATATCCGCGCCGGCCGCCAGCGCCTGATCCAGTTCGTCGAGGTTCTCTACCTCCACTTCAATGTTGATGCCGCTGTCCATGCGCTGGGCCTGTTCCACTGCGTCACGGATGCTTCCGGCAGCCGCAATGTGGTTCTCTTTGATCAAAATGCCATCGAACAGGCCGATGCGATGGTTGCTGCAGCCGCCACATTTGACCGCGTATTTCTGCGCGGTGCGTAAGCCCGGCAGTGTTTTGCGGGTATCCAGGATCTGGCACTCTGTGCCGGCGACGGCCGCCGAATAACCTCGCGACACCGATGCGGTGCCGGACAAGGTCTGGAGAAAATTCAGCGCGGTGCGCTCGCCGGTCAGAATGCCCCGCGCATTGCCCGCAACTGTGCACACTTGATCATCGGCGCCCAGTTCACCGCCATCCTCCACTGCCCAGCTCACCTGCAACTGTGCATCGATCTGTCTGAAGGCCTCCTCAAACCAAGCCTGTCCGCAGATTACCGCAGCTTCGCGCACAATCACTTTCGCCACTGCCTGGGTATCGGCGGGGATTAACTCGGCGGTGACATCACCGGCGCCGATATCCTCTGCCAGCGCGCGTCGGACGGTGTCTTCGATATCATGAGGCAAGCCGGACATGGTGACTCCATCTGAAAAATTCGGTCAAGTATACGGCCGGGGTCGGTGTGCTGACCACGCCCTTGCTATACTGCCCACCGCCGCACTAACAGGATAGCGATATGCCCGGTTTGCAAATTGATACATCCAACTACTTGAAGTCGGCCGGGATCGGCACCACCTTAGCTAGGCTGGCGTGCACCGGCATGGCGATGATGATGCTCAGCGGATGCGCGGCGATGGTGATCGGTGGCGGCGGTGGCGGCCAGGGCGATTACGGCGGCAGCGCACCCGCACCGGGTGACCTGGCGAATGATGCCAACCTCACCAATGCGGTGAAAGCGGAACTGATTCGCGCCGAGAGCGTAAAGGCCTGGGCGATTACGGTGGACGTGCGCAACGGCACGGCAACCCTGGATGGTACTGTCAGTTCGGCCGGCCAGCGGGGCGAGGCCGAGCGTATTGCCCGCACTGTGGAAGGCGTCAGGGCGGTCACGAACAATCTTAGAATTGTGCTTGAGCCTTAAGCACAACTTATCGCGAGGACCTTAAGTGGACATTAACGATCGAATACGCGCACAGCTGGAGGGCAAACCGGTAGTGCTTTACATGAAGGGAACACCGGACTTTCCGCAGTGCGGCTTTTCGGCGCAGACGGTCGCGGCGCTGCGTGCCTGCGATGCGGACTTCGAGACCGTCAATATCCTGGAGGATATGGAACTGCGTGAGGGCCTGAAGGTGTTCTCAAACTGGCCCACCTTCCCTCAGCTTTATGTCAATGGCGAGCTGATTGGTGGTTGCGATATTGCACTCGGCATGTACCGTTCCGGCGAGTTGAAAAGCCTACTGGCCGAGCCCGACGCCCCTGCCAGCTGAGCGCCGGCTTAGCCCGGCGGCCCGGCGCGATTTCCTGAAGGCGGCCACCTGGCCGCCGAATCCGCCCCGAACCCTGCGCCTCACGCCCGCTTAACGGCGGCGTGAGGTGATGGACTGGTACACCGGGTCTATCTTGTTCACGATATAGCAAAACAGATCTGCGGTGCGCTGCGCGTCGTAGGCAGCCGAGTGGGCACGTGCGGTATCCCATTCAAGACGGGCAACACCCAGCGCACGGGACAGCACGGTCTGGCCCAGTGCCATGCCGGCCATGGTGGCGGTATCGAATGTGCTGAACGGATGAAACGGGTTGCGCTTGATGCCGGTACGCGCGACCGCCGCGTTTAGAAAATTCAGATCAAACGCCGCGTTGTGTCCCACCAAAATGGCGCGCGAGCATTCATGTGCACGTAGTTCCTGGCGGACCTCGCGGAACACACGCTGCATCGCGTCGCGTTCGGGTACGGCGGGCCGCAGCGGGTGGTTCGGATCGATCCCCGTCAGTTCCAGTGAAGCGGGATCCATGTTGGCCCCCTCAAACGGCTGCACGTGATAACGCAGCGTCTCGCCTCGGCTCAGCATACCGTCCTCGCGCATCTCCAGCATGACTGCTGCCAGTTCCAGCAGTGCATCGGTGTTGGCGTTAAACCCACCGGTTTCAACATCCACCACCACCGGTAGAAAGCCGCGGAAGCGTTCCGCGATTCTGGCTGGCTGACTCATAGCTGTTGCCCCTGCAGTCGCCAAGTGATGCTGGCCCCGGCGCGAAATGGCACGAGTTGCTGGCCGTTCGCGTAGGGCAGCCACTGTGGCGCTGACCATTCCTGTTTTTCCAAAATCACTTGCTCGGTGTTGGGGGCAAGCCCGTAGAAGCGAGGTCCAAACGTACTCGCGAAGTCCTCCAGCCGATCCAGCGCGCCGGCCTGCTCGAACACTTCGGTGTACAGCTCAAGCGCTGCATGCGCGGTGAACATGCCGGCGCAGCCGCACGCGGCCTCTTTGGCATCACGGGCATGCGGCGCGCTGTCGGTGCCCAGAAAAAAGCGAGCATCGCCGCTGGTCGCTGCACCTACCAGTGCTTGGCGATCCTGCTCCAGCTTTAGTACCGGCAAACAATAATGGTGGGGTCGCAGGCCGCCCGCGAACAAGGCGTTGCGGTTAAGTAGCAGGTGCTGCGGGGTAATCGTGGCCGCGATGTCCCCGTCGGCGTCGTGTACGAATTGCGCGGCAGCGCGGGTGGTGATGTGCTCGAACACCACTTTTAACGCCGGGAAGTCCCGCCGCAGAGGGGTCAACACCTCATCAATAAAAACTGCCTCGCGGTCAAAGATGTCCACCTTCTCGTCGGTGACCTCACCATGTACCAGCAAGGGCAGGCCCAGGCGGCTCATCTGCTCCAGCGCTGGCCAGGTGCGGCGAAGATCGCTGACCCCCGCCTCGGAGTTAGTGGTGGCACCGGCCGGGTAAAGCTTGATTGCATGCACATGCTGGTTGTCGCTGGCCGCCTGAATATCGCCAGGGCTGGTGTTATCGGTGAGGTACAGCGTCATCAACGGATTAAAGCTGGCCTGCTCGGGGAGGCAGGCCAGGATGCGCTCCCGGTAAGCGATTGCCATTGCTGTGGTGGTGACCGGCGGGTTCAAATTGGGCATGATGATCGCGCGCGCGAACTGAGCCGCGGTGTAAGGCACCACGCAGGCCAGCGCCTGCGCATCGCGCAGGTGCAGGTGCCAGTCGTCCGGACGGCGAAGCGTGATCTGCATGCGTTACTAATCCAGCGCGCCAGCCCAGTCCTGGTCTAACAGAAACTGCAAGGCGAAGCGGACGCCAAAACCAGTAGTGGCGGAGGGGATGTGCGCCAGCCCCCCGCTATTGCTGGAAGCGGACAGATCCACATGTACCCAGGGCGTGTCGTTTCCCGCGAAACGGCTAAGCAGCCGCGCGGCCAGGATGTGATCGCCTTTGCTGTCGATCAGGCATTGCTTCATGTCCGCTGTCTCGCTGTCCAGCAGCGCATCCAGATCAGTGTCCATCGGGAACGGCCACACGCGCTCGCCACTGAGCTTGCCCGCTTGTACCAACGGCGCGTGCAAGGCTTCGCGATTGCTGAAAACGCCGCTGTAACGTGTGGTTAGTGCCATCACGCAGGTGCCGGTGAGGGTGGCGAAGTCCATTATGATGGCTGGCTTCTCGGCCGCTGCCATCGCTAGCGTATCGGCCAGCGCCATACGTCCTTCGGCATCGGTGTGGATCACCTCGATGGTCAGACCGTTGCTGGCCCGCACGACGTCCTGTGGTTTGTAGGCGGCCGCATTGATGCTGTTTTCCACCAGCGCCAGCCACACGTCCACGGGCTGGCGGACCTTCATCTTGCTGAGCGCCAGCAGTGCACCCAGCGCGACTGCGCTGCCCTGCATGTCGCCGTTCATATCCTGCATGTAGGTGGCTGGTTTTACGTTGACACCGCCAGTGTCGAATACCACTCCTTTGCCAACCAGGCAGATCGGCTTTCCGCGTGCTTTGGCCGGGCGGTAGCGCAGGCGCACGATACAGTCGTCCTGGTGCTCGCTGGCCTGAGCCACGGCCAGGAATGCGCCAGCGCCTTTTTTCTTAAGTGCCTTAATGTCGAACACACGCATGGCCCAGCCTTGCTCGTCAGCCAGGTGCCGCAGCCGCTGGCGGTACTCGCGAACCCGCAGATGGTTAGAGGGCATGGCGGACAGCCAGCGGGCCAGATTAGTGCCGTGCGCTTCGCTCTGCAGGCGAGTTAGGTCGGGCCGCTGAGCAAGCCCGAATAACCGCACCTGGGCCAACTTAACGGGGGCAGCAGGTTTCTTGCGCAGGGCCGGCATTTGCAGGGCTGCGGCCAGCAGTGCGCTGAGGCAGTCGCTGGCAAGTTGCGTGTCGCGTGCGGCGTTCTCATCGCTGGCCAGTACCGCCACGCCAATGCTGGCGGCGCCGGTAATGGTGCCAAGTGCGGCAGCACTAAGTTTGCGTGCGAGGGTGAGAACATCAAAACGGGCTTCATCACCACTTGCCAGGAAGCCCAGGCTAACGCCCGTGGGTTGACGCCCCGGCAGATGGGTGCTGACGGTGGTGCCGGGATCAGTTTTACCCTGGGCAACAAGGCGTTGCAAAAAGGTCCCTTCGGGCAGGCGGTGCCAGTCCAATTTACTTGTATCACCCAGCACGAGCACCAGTAAATGGCTCAGACGCGCGGTCTGAGTGGCGGTGGGCATTTTGGCGTGGACAGAAACGCCGGGCTCGGGAAACTTAGGAAGCAGGGGAAGACTCATGTGACAACTTGACCCGTAAATTAGAAAGCCTGATGATACCCCCCAACTCATAGGAGGTGGCAGGCCCTGCAAGGGTAGCCATCGTACAGGAAGGGGCCGACCCAATCACCTGTCGAAAATTGCT
>CBDUQI010000044.1:0-33089 GCA_965369325.1 uncultured Gammaproteobacteria bacterium | reverse complement strand
GACCAAGGGATTATGAGTCCCCTGCTCTAACCAACTGAGCTACAGGCCCTTATTCCGTCTGTCGGCCCTGGACAGGGCCCCGTAAGGGCGCTCATGGTACCAGCCCGCCTCGCCTCAGTCACACAACTTCTGCCGGCCGGGCCCTGAGGCATCATTCACTGAGAGAGGGGCCGCAGCGCGTCCACCTCAACCAGCCGCCGTGCGACCGCCCGTACGTAGTTCTGTGCACCCTGCGTGTTCAGATGGAGCAAATCAATAAAGTGTTCGTCCACCGGCCGCAGGTCGGCCAGCGGCACCACCTGAATGCCTTCCATGGCATCCAGCGCCTCGAACACGGCCGCCAGCTCCGCCTTGTCGGCGGGCTCCAGCATATCGGCGATGGAGGATTCGCTGGCTGCGGGCAGAATCAGCACCTGGATGCCCTTGTTCACTAGCGCCTGGGCGGCCGAGGTCAACTCACGCGCCAGCGGGCCGTTGCGATCCATCCGCATATCCCATTCGTAACGCTTGCGCGGCTCGTCGCCCATATCGATATGGCCCTGCCGGGCGATCAGCGAGCGTTCATACACCCATTCGCGGGTTGTCAGCCACTCCTTTATTTCCGCCCGAAAACCGTAAAGCCAACTAATACGGCTTAGCGCATTCACCCATGCTGCTTCATGTGGGCGCACGGCGAAGGAGTCCAGAAAATCAGCCGAACGGTTCATGACGAATCCGTTGGCGTCGTCCATATCGCTGGGGACCACCACCATCGCAACTACAGAGGGAGTAGCATGCGGCAGAAACATCCGTTCCAGACCGGCGGGGATACACGAATAGTTGCAACCGCGAATGCCACCGTTGAAAGAGGTGACGCGCAGACCCTGCTGTGCCAGCTCATCGTCAAAGGCCGCGGGCGGGAAGTTGACTGCGGCGGCCGAGCTGCCCGTGAAGATCAGGTCAACCGACCCCATCTCTGCGAGCTGCTGCTCTTGATCGCGCAACTCAACGTTGTGCCAGGCGCCGCTCGGGACGTGGCCAGCGGGCACCAGCACTCGCACAGCGATCTCCAGCGCCAGCAGGGCCGCAAGCGCTAGCAACGCGCCAGGCCGCAGCAAGCTGCGCAACGGGCGAAGTTGCAGCGTGCTCAAGCTGAATTCCCCGGCGCTCATGTCAGATCCGGCTGCCACGGCGCGGGGTCGAATTTGTGAAAACGCGCATCACGCTAGCCTAACCCAGGAACACAGCGGACGTCACCACAGCCTTCCTTAGGCCACGAGTTCGGCGCGATCGTAAGCGACCAGCGAGGCGAGCACGCGGCGGGTGCTCTGGAACGGGCGGGGAGCTTGCAACCACCCTCGCGGCGCCGTATGTACCGTTTCGATAGCCCAATTATCTGTTTAATTTAGGCGTTTCCGCCCGAGCGATTGCGTACAATACGTACATTGCCCCCATTTGGAATCTCACGCCATGAGTCGCTCCCTCAAACGACGAAGCGCGCGGTTTGTACTGAGCCTCAGCATCATTGCCGTCGCCGCACTCGGCGCGAAGGCACTGGTCAGTATGAAGCCGCCGCCCGAGAAGAAAGACATCGACGAGTTGGATCTTCTGGTGGATGTACTGCCGCTGGCCAACACCACGGTGGCATTCACAGTGGACACGCAGGGCACCGTGCGCCCGCGCACAGAGACGCTGCTAAGCGCGGAACTGTCGGGCGCCATCGTCAGCGTTTCCGACACGTTCATCGCCGGTGGGCAGTTCGCGCGCAACGAGGTGCTGATGCGCATTGATCCCAGCAACTACTCGGTGGCGGTCGATCAAGCCAAAGCGCTGCTTAAGCAGCGCGAGATTGAGCACGATGGCGCGATCAGACTGCGCGAAAAAGGGTATCAGGCCGAATCGGAGGTGGCCTCGGCGGCCGCTGCGCTTGCATCTGCCCGTGCCGGGCTCACCCGGGCAGAACGCGATCTGCAACGCACCTATATCCGCTTGCCGTACGCCGGCATCGTACGCAGCAAAGATGTGGACATCGGTCAGTACGTAACGCCGGGCACCCGGCTGGGCGTGGCCTTCGCCACCGACTACGCCGAGGTGCGTCTACCCCTGACCGATCGTGATCTGGCTTTTGTGAAACTGCCCGGCGTGGGCAGCACTGACGATCAGGATGGTCCGGCCGTGATGTTGCAGGCCACCCGCAAGGGCCAGTTGCAGGAGTGGTCCGCGCGCATTACCCGCACCGAGGGCGTTGTGGATGAAACCACCCGTGTGACCTATGCCGTCGCACGCATCGACGATCCCTACTGCCTCAGTGAAAAACAAGCTGATGGCATACCGCTGCCCATCGGCAGTTTCGTGCGCGCGCAGATTCAGGGCAACACGTTCTCTAACCTAATTCGCGTACCGCGCGGTGTATTGCGCGGCAGCGACCAGTTGCTGCTGGTCGACGCCGAGAACCAGCTACAGCGCCGGACCGTGCAGGTGCTGCGCTCGGACGGCGAGTACGCCTATCTCTCCGGCGGCGTCAGCGCGGGCGAACAAGTCGCACTGACGAACATCGCCTCCCCCATCAACGGCATGCGGGTGCGTATCCACGGCGCCGAGGACGATGCCGTCCGTCATGCCGAGGCTGACGGCGACAGCGGCGGTAACGATAGCGATGCCGGCAACAATTTGGCGCGACAGCCATGAGTAGCAAATTCACTACCCAACAGACCGGCATCATCGCGTGGTTCGCCGGCAACCACGTGGCCGCCAATTTGTTGATGCTTCTTATTCTTGCGTTCGGCATTCTGTCGGCAATCAATATCCGCAAACAAACCACCCCTGACTTTGAGCTAAACAACATCCAGGTGGTCGTAGCCTACCCCGGCGCCGCGCCACAGGAAGTGGAAGAAGGGGTGGTGATCAAGATCGAAGAGGCGGTGCAAGACATCGATGAGATCGTGGAGATCAACTCCACTGCCCGTGAGGGTTCAGGCACGGTGGTCATCGAAGTCTCCAGCGACGCCGATCTGGACAACGCGCTGGCGGACATCAAAACTCGCGTCGATGCCATCGCTACGTTCCCGGGTTTGAGCGAAAAGCCCGTGATCTCAAAACAGGAGGTGCCCGTCCACGTCGTGTTCCTGGCCGTTTATGGCAATCTGGACGAGCATACGCGCAAGACGCTGGCGCAGGACATTCGCGACGACCTCATGCTGATCCCATCGGTAAACGATGTGCAGATCCTGGGTGATCGCGACTACGAAATCAGCATCGAGGTCTCCGAGGCCAACCTGCGCGAGTATGGCCTGACCATGGCGGAGGTAGCGCGGGCAATCAGCGCCTCATCGGTGGACCTGCCGGGCGGGGAGATCAACACCAGGGGCGGCGACATTCTGCTACGTACCGAAGGGCAGGTGTACACCGGCGCGCAGTACGCAGGGCTGGTACTTCGCACCTATCCTGATGGCACCCGACTGAACGTCGGAGACATCGCCACCATTCGTGATGGCTTTGTGGAGACCGAAGAGTTCGGCCGCTTCAACGGCGAGACCACCGTTATGTTGCGCGTGATGGCCGGCGGCGATCAGAACGAGCTGGAAACCGCAGCCGCCGTCCGCGAGTACGTGGAGAAAAAGTCCAAGAGCCTGCCGACCGCCGTCAAACTGGAGTCCTGGGTAGACCGCTCGCACTACTTGCGCGGGCGCTTGGACATGATGATAAAAAATCTATTTCAAGGCGCACTGCTCGTGTTTGTCATCCTCTCGCTTTTCTTGCGGTATAAGGTAGCGTTTTGGGTTGTGGTGGGCATCCCGGTCGCTTTCTTCGGCACCTTGTGGCTGATGCCTCTAGGACCGATCCCAGTCAGCGTCAACGTCATCAGTCTGTTCGCTTTCATTCTGGTGCTGGGAATAGTCGTCGACGATGCGATTATTATCGGCGAGAGTATCTACACGCGTATCCGGGCCGACGGCCACACGCTGGACAATGTCATCAAGGGCACCCACAGCGTGGCAGTTGCCGCGACCTTTGGCGTCTTAACCACCATCGCCGCGTTTATGCCTATGCTGTTTGTTGGCGGTGTGGTCGGCCCGTTTTTCGAGGCCATGTCCATGGTGGTGGTGTTCGCACTGTTTTTCTCGCTGATCGAATCGAAGCTGATTCTCCCAGCACATCTGGCGCACGCCAAGATTAAACCGGTGGATGAGCAGGCTCTGTTCGATCCGGACAGACCGATAAGTTTACTCGGTCGCATTCCGCGGTTCTTCCAGCGCATGCAGCGCCGCTTTCAGCATGGCTTCCTGCATCTTACCCATTCACTGTATAAGCCTCTGCTGTCCAAAGCGTTGGACAATCGCGGGGTCACCTTTAGCGTGTTTCTGGCGGTGCTGATCCTCACTAGCGGCATCATTGGCGGAGGCCTGGTGCGCACCGTTATTTTTCCCGAAGTCCCTGGCGATTTTATTTTCGTGGAGCTCACGATGCAGGATGGCAGCGCACCGTCAGTACGCAACGAGGCGCTTGCGCGATTGGAAGGCGCTGCGCTGGCCATCAATGCGGATCACGCAGCCCGGTTCCCCGACCAGGACGAGCCGATTAATCATGTTGGGGTATTTACCAATGGGGATACCGGCGGACAGGTGTTCGCGGAAATGCCACTGGATGAAAACCGCGCGCTGAACGGCGAGGAAATTACCGAGATGTGGCGCGAACGCGTAGGTGAAGTGCCCGGGGTGAAGAAGATGACCTTCTCCGCCGGCGACAATATCGGCGGTGGCGCACCGCTTAGCTTCAACCTCACCGGTAGCGAACTGCCAAGCCTGGAGTCTGCCGCCGCCCGTTTGCGCGACAAGCTGGCAGAGTACGATGGCGTATTCGATATCCGCGATTCCACCAGCGCCGGCGGGCAGGAAATTCGCCTTAGCATTCGACCGGAGGCCGAAGCGTTGGGCCTGGACCTCAACTCACTCGGGCGTCAGGTGCGCCAGGCCTTCTATGGCGAGGAAGTGCAGCGCATTCAACGCGGCAAAGATGAACTAAAAGTGATGGTGCGCTTCCCTGTGCAGGAGCGCCGCTCGGTGGCGGATCTTGAAAACATGCGCATTCGCACCGATGCCGGCGACCAAGTGCCATTCGCCTCGGTTGCCACCATCGACTACGGTAACGCCTACTCCAGCATCGGCCGACAGAATCGCAAACGCACGGTGACGGTCTCGGCCGACATCGATCCGGAACTGGTCCAGCCTGGGGATGTGATTAAGGAACTGGAAGAATCGTTCATCCCTGAATTGCTTGCCCGTCATCCCGGCGTGAACTACTCGCTTGAGGGCGCCAGCCTGGAGGAAGTGGAGTTGATCAAAAATCTGACTCTCGCCTCAATTGCTGCGATGTTCCTCATTTACGCGCTGATCGCCATCCCGCTGCGCTCCTACAGCCAGCCGCTGATCATCATGTCGGTAATTCCGTTCGGGCTGGTCGGCGCGGTCATTGGCCATCTGGTGATGGGCAAGGCGCTCAGCATGTTCTCAATGTTCGGGCTGATCGCGCTGGCCGGCGTGGTGGTAAACGACAGCCTGATCATGGTGGACTTTATCAATAAGGCCCGCCAATCCGGCATGGCGCTGAAAGAGGCCGTGGTGCAATCGGGCGTTAATCGATTCCGTGCCATCGTGCTTACCTCGCTAACCACCGCTGGCGGGCTAATGCCAATCATGATGGAAAAGAGCGTTCAGGCGCAGTGGGTGATCCCGATGGCCATCTCGATTAGCTTCGGTATTATCTTTGCAACGGTGATCACGCTGTTTCTGATTCCGTCGCTGTACCTCATGTTGGAGGACTTCAAGCGCACCGCACGCAATGGTCGCGATCTGTTGCTGGGGCGCGATCCGGAGCCGGCCGCATAGTTACGGCGCGCACACCATGTAGTCCATCCGCACGGCGAACGTCTCCTTGCCCGGATAGGGCTGGAAATCGAAGCCGCAGGCACGATAACAGGCGATGGCCGCAGCATTGTCTGGCAGCACAAACAGCGAGTATTGGTTAAGCGAAAACAAACCGGTGCCCTGCGCCATCAGGCCGCGCACCAGCTGTTTACCGAGACCACGGCCTCGATTGCCCGGTGCAATGGCAAGGCGCCCCAGATGCGCCCGCCCCTCGCGCACATAGGTTTGCCCAAACCCCAGCAGGGCAGGCGCTGTGGGTGGTTGCTCCAGCATCGCAAACGAGTGCAACTGACCGATCTGCGTATCTTCGAGAAAGCTGGCCTCATCAAACGGGAAGCGAAACTGCGGGCCGCCCCAGGACAGGGTCGCCTGCGCATCAGCAAACCAGCCATGCATCTGAAGGAGATGCGCGGGCGTTGCTTTCACCAGATTACTCATAGAATTGCTTATACCGCAACTTGGCGGTAGGTGCACGGGGTTGAGTCCGGCACCCGTCTGGCGGATGATTTGCCTGGCAGGAGGAACTGGCGATGGATCACAAGGACTTTGACGAGAAATCGCAAATAGGCCCATACCGCCTGCGCGAGCGGCTGGGCGAAGGCGGTATGGGCGTGGTGTGGCTAGCGGAGCAAAGCGAGCCTATCCGTCGGCGCGTCGCACTTAAGATCATTAAACTGGGCATGGATACCCGCGAGGTCATTGCTCGGTTCGAGTCCGAACGTCAGGCGCTGGCGGTGATGGACCATCCGTGCATCGCCAAGGTACTGGATGCGGGCTCGACCGAGCACGGTCGCCCATATTTTGCGATGGAATTGGTACGCGGGGTAAGCATCGCGCAGTACTGCGACCAGCACAAACTTACCACGCGCGATCGCGTTGGCCTTATCGTTGATGTGTGCCGAGCCATCCAGCACGCACACCAAAAGGGCGTGATTCATCGGGACCTGAAGCCATCCAATGTGCTGGTAACGGTTGGTCAGAACGAGGCCACGCCCAAAGTGATTGACTTTGGTATCGCCAAAGCCGTCGCAGGCAGCCTCACCGACAAAACCCTGGTGACCCGTGCGGGATTCATGCTGGGCACGCCGCAGTACATGAGCCCGGAGCAGGCCGAAGGCACCGAGCTGGATGTGGACACCCGCACCGATATCTACAGCCTGGGCGTGATGCTCTACGAGCTGCTGGTGGGCGCGCTGCCCTACGAGACCAGCGGTGGCCCGGCCGCCGCACTGTCAATCCGAATCCGCGAGACCAACGTGCCCACCCCCTCCACACGCCTGACCGGCCTGCACGGCAAGCACGAGATTGCCGACGCCCGACGCACCACACCTAAGGGGTTGCGGCGCGAGCTGCGCGGAGATCTGGACTGGATCACCATGCGGGCGATGGAAAAAGACCGTACGCGCCGCTACAGCTCCGCTGCGGCGATGGCGGATGATCTTGAGCGATTTTTAAACCATCAAGCGGTGACCGCGCGCCCCCCCAGCTTGGCCTACCAAATGGGTCGCTTGTGGGCACGGCACAAGGTGCCGTTGCTGATGACTGGACTGGCGGCACTCGCGATGGTCGCAGGAACAACCGCCGCCGTGGTCGGGCTGGTACGCGCGCAAAAAGCCGAAGCACACGCACTACGTGAAGCCACCGCAGCACAGCAGGTGTCGGACTTTCTAGTCGACATGTTTCGCCAAGCCAGCCCGGATCGCTCACGTGGCGAGCGCCTCACCGTGCTGGAAGTGCTGCGACGAGCCAGCCCGCAGTTAGAAGACCAATTGCAGGAACAACCGCAAATTCGTGCGCGCTTGATGCGCACCATCTCTCAGGTACATCGCAATCTCGGCCTGTTTGACGAGGCCTTGCCGTTGGCCAGCCGGGCCGCGCAACTCACTCGCGAAGGCGGTGAGGCGGCGGCACTTGCCGCCAGCCTTAGTGAACTTGGCAGCGTGCAAACACTGAAGGGTGAGTACGAAGCCGCGCAAATCAGTATTTCTGAAGCGCTTGAGGTGCTGGGCTACGATGCTGCACATGGCGATCCGACAACGAGCGTTGCTGCCCGCCTCGCCGGGGACCCAGAATCATCCTCGGTCAGCGATACACTCGGCAACGCCCTGATGGCGCAGGGCATGCTGCATTTCTGGCAGGGGGAGCACGAGCGGGCTGGTCAACTACTGGATCAAGCGATGCAGGTACGGGCACGTACCGAAGGCGAGCTCAGCTTCGCCTACTACGAGGTGCTGAGCGCCAAGGGCGGTAACCTGTTTTCGAAAAAACACTACGACGAGGCCGAGCTGATATTTCGTCGCGCACAAGAACTGATCATGCAGATTGGTGGCCCAAGACACCCGTGGACCGCCGCCAACCTGAACGATCTGGCGGTTGTGGAGAACCGCCGGGGCAATCACGAAAAGGCGCTGGAAATTCTGCACCAGGCACTGCCGATCAGCGAAGCTGTGTACGGGCGCGAGCACCCCGACACGGCCAACCTGATCGCCAATATGGGCTTCGAGCTGGGTGATCTGAAGCGCTGGGACGAGGCGGAAGCAAAAAGCCGCGAAGCGCTGAGCATCCGCGAGAAAGTGTACGGCCCCGATCATCCGCGGATCGCCGCCAGCCTAACCGATCTGAGCGTACTTTACGCCAAGGCGGAGCGCCCGGCTGAAGCCTTGCCGCTGGTCGATCGCATTATCGAGATTCGCGGCGCCGCACTGGGCCGCGAACATCCGCGTATTTCGCAGGCGATGACGTTTAAAGCATCGTTGATGCTGAGCCTGGAGCGATACGATGAGGCTGAGGCATTGCTGGCGGATGCACTCGCCATGATGGTGGAGGCACGCGGCGAAAACGACAGCTGGTTGTTACCGATGTTGCAAAACTACGCGCGGCTGATGCGCGCGACGGACCGCGACGCACAGGCGATAGCCTTCGAGCAACGCGCTGAGCGCATTAGCAACGCAGCGCCGCAGGCGGGTAGCTAAGCACTGCTACTCCCATCGAAATATCACAATCGCCAGCACGAACGAGACCAGGGTCCAGGCCACCATCACACCGAGCTGCGGCAGCAACTGAATGAGCGTGGCGCCATCCAGCATCTGCATCCTTAGCGCATCGTTGAGCGCGGTGAGGGGCAATGCCTGAATAAACGGATGGGTAACTTCCGGAAAGCGTTCGTAGGCAAAGAACACGCCCGAAAACAGCCACATCGGCAACATCGCCGCGTTCATCAAGCCCGACACGCCTTCCAGCGTACGCGGGCGAGCGGCGACCAGCAGGCCCAGCGCTGCGAAGCACAGCGTGCCGAGCAAGCACACTAATGCAAATCCCACCACCGAGCCATGCATGGGAATTTTCAGCACCAGCAGTGCAAATGCCATCAGCGCCAGCAGCTCCACCACCAGAAACACGCCACGCGCCATGATAAAAGACCACAAAAAAGCGCTGCGCGGCATCGGTGTAACCAAAAACCGGCGCAGCAGTTTTTTCTGTCGCATATCGGCAATGGCAAAACCAATCGACCAAATACCCGTGCCCATCAGGTTCATCCCCAGCAAGCCGGGGAACAGCCAGTCGATATAGCGCGAACCCGTGTCCTGCACCAGTTGCACGGAATAGCCTGGGGCGGTGTCCTGCGCCCGCCCCAGCGCCCGGTCCAGGCGCAGACGTGCCAGCTCCGACTCGGGGCGTTGCGGATCGAGCCGCAGCGTCAGCCCCTCATAGCCGGCCTGCCCGTGCCACCCCTGCGGTACCACCAACAGCACCGCAATGTGCCCTCGCCGCAACGCCGTCATCGCGGCCTCCTCCTCGGCGAACACGTTGGCCTCCAGCAGGGTGTCGTCGTGGATCAACTGCGTGAGCATTGACGTCTCACCGGTGTGCAGCACACCGATAGTTTCCGGCGACGGCGCACTGTCGCGAAATGCCCAGCCTAGAATCAGCGCCAGTACCAGCGGAAACACCAGCACCCAGAATACCGCCTCTGGCTCGCGCAGAAACATCCGCACACGCATCTCGGTAAAACGCAGCAGCGGCGTCAGCCGCGTGATCAAGGTGGGCGAATCAGCCATCGCGCAAGCTCCGACCGGTTAGTGACACAAATACGTCCTCAAGCGTGGGACGATGAGTTTGTAAAAAATCCAGCTCCACACCGCGCCGTTCCACCAATTCCAGCAACGCTGGCAGCGAAGCATGCACGGCATCCACATGCAGCGTGCTCACCCCCTCTATTGCACGCAGCCCGCGTACGCCTGGCAAGGCGAGCAGATCCGGCTCGGCCAGTGCGTCGCCGTCCGCCCCCTCGGCCAGCGAAAACTCAATAAGCGTTTGCGCTCCCAGCGAATCGATAATCGCATCCGGCGAGCCCTGCGCGATCTGACGGCCGTGATCGACGATCACAATGTCATCGCACAACAGCTGCGCCTCATCCATGTAGTGCGTGGTGAGCAGCACCGAGCCGCCGCGCTGTTTGAACGCCTCCACCGCCTCCCACACGCGCCGGCGCGCCTGTGGGTCCAGCCCGGTGGTGGGCTCATCCAGAAACAGGAGCTGCGGGTTATTGACCAACGCACAGCCCAGGGCCAAGCGCTGACGCTGCCCGCCCGAAAGCTTGCCGTAGCGCGCGTCTGCTTTCTCCTGCAGGCCCACCAGCTCGATCAGATCCTCAACCCGAGCGCCCTGGTGATACAGGCCACGGAACAGTGTTAGCAGCTCGCGTACCGAGAGCTTCTCCACCATCACGGTTTCCTGCAACTGCACGCCAATAAGCTGGCGAATTGCGCGCGCCTGACTGCTCCAGTCCATGCCCAACACGCACACGCTGCCGGCATCAGGCCGGGCGAGGCCCACCATCATATTTATCGCGGTGGTTTTGCCCGCGCCGTTTGGTCCGAGCAGGCCCTGGCAAACCCCGCGCGGTACCGTAAGATCCAGGCCGTCGACTGCGGTCAGATCGCCAAAACGCTTCACCACCCCGCGCAACTCAATTGCCGGGGAATCGGCAGATGTATCGCTCATATCGAACTCACCGGAATTTTCAAACGGCGCGAGCGCAGCATGGCCCGCGGCATAGCCACCGCGCTGGCAAATGTTTTCATAATACTGCTGCGTGTCATACCGTCTTTATCCGTGCAGGGGGTGAATGCCCAGCCTCGCAAGGCGCCAACATTACGATACTATGCACCGTATGAACATACGCCCATCCGCCGAAATTCGACCGCCCGAGCAGCGCCCCCTCGGCAGCGCTGGCCTGCACTGCAGCGCGCTGGGTCTGGGCTGTATGGGTATGTCGCATATCTACGGGCGTGCCGAGGATGCGGAATCTATCGCAACCCTGCAACTGGCGCTCGATCTGGGTATCAACCTGTTCGATACGGCGGATGTCTACGGGTTCAACGCCAACGAACGCTTGCTGGGCGAGGCCTTCGCCAATACCCCGCGCGATTCGCTGACGCTTGCCAGCAAATTCGGCATGCGCCGAGACAGCGACGGCACCCTGCAGGGCATCGATGGTTCGCCCGCTTACGCCACCGAGGCCTGCGAGCAATCGCTAAAACGTCTGGGGACCGATTATCTTGACCTGTACTACCTGCATCGCGTGGACCCGCAAGTCCCCTTAGAGGAGAGCATCGGCGGCATGGCACGCCTTGTCGAGCAGGGCAAAGTACGCTATCTCGGCCTGTGTGAGGTGGCCCCGGAGCAAATTCGTGCCGCACATGCCGAGCACCCGCTAACGGCCGTACAATCGGAATACTCGCTGTGGTCGCGCGAACCGCAGGCGCATGTACTACCCGTGCTGCGGGCGCTGGGCATCGGCTTTGTCGCCTACAGCCCGCTGGGTCGGGGCATGCTGAGCGGTGCCATCGGCAGCGAGGAGGATCTGGGTGAACGTGATTACCGTCGTACATTTCCGCGCTATCAGGGTGATAACCTGGCGCACAACGCAGCCATGGTGCAGACACTGCGCGTGATCGCCGCGCGGCTGGATATCACGGTGGCTCAGCTGTCGCTGGCGTGGCTGCTGGCCCAGGCCAGTGAAGAGCAGTCGATAGTGCCCATTCCGGGCACCAAGCGGCGCACCCATTTAAAGGACAATGCAACGTCTTGCATGGTTTCGTTGTCCAAGGATGATATTAAAGAAATATCAGATGCTTACGATGCTTCAGCGGTGAAAGGCGAGCGCTACCGCGCCAGCGCCATGAAGCGGGTGAGCCGTTAGACCTGAGCCGGAACTGATCTTGATGAGCGCTGCAAATTCCCACCACAACAATGCCTTATGCGTTTCATCTACGCACGCTGGGCGTACCTGCGTTTTAATCCTCGTACTTAGCCTTGCGCTTGTGAGCATACCGGCGACAGCGCAGAGCAATGTTTACGTGGAGCCGGCCGCGCGCACGCAAGCGCAGATCGCGGCCGAAGACAGTGCTGCACGCCTGCTGCTGCGCGCGGAAATCGTCACCATGATCGGAAATCATGGCTTGGCGGGCGAAAGCTACGCGCAAGCGCTGACTGTGCTCGAAGAGGCATACGGCGAGGCGGACTACCGCCTGGTGCGCCCGCTGCGAGGGGTGGCCAATGCGCACTTGCGCGATGGCAAGCGGCTAAAGGACGGGCAAGAGGCCCTGCGCCGGGTGGTCGGTATCCTGGATGCCTACCAAGATCGCGATCCGAACGACTGGATACGCGCCTACACTGACCTTGGCGATTACTACATGTACACCGGTGCTGTCCTGGAAGGTGCGGCGCAATACGCGGAGGCCTGGGATGTCGTCGCCCAGATAAACGGTACTGAGGATGCCAATAAACTGTTCGCAGTGCCCTCGCGGTTGGTATTCACGCTGCCGCCGAGCGAGCCTGCGGAACAGGACGCCACCCTGGAAATCTCGTTTACGATTAAGCCTACCGGGCAAACCGACGACATAAAAATCCGCAGCGATAGTGCCTCGCGCAAGCTCACTAAAGCCGTAAAAAGATCTTTCTCGCGGGCGCAGTTCCGCCCTCGCGTGGTGGATGGGAACCTGATTTCCACCCGTAATTTGTCAATCCAACTGCGCTTCCCCGCAGACGGCTCAGCACCCTCGCAAATCCAGTAGCTGCGCCGCTGCAGGCGCGGTAGGCATGCCCGAGCACGCAAGCGCTGCCGCCATCAAAATTCCATCGCGCCCAGGTTTCGGGTAACGTTTGGCCGCAATAGCGCATCCATGACAGTATCGGGTGGGCTCTCACGAGCTTCGCCCCCACTGCCGCGATCATTGGAAACCCAACAAACATGAAGACCACCGCATCATTTAGCCTCAGGCTACTGGCCCCACTCCTGTTAGTGCTGAGCCAGCCCGCAATGGCCGAAATCAAACTCCGACAGAATGCCGACGCGCAGCTAAAAAGCTCCGCCTCCGCAGCCCTCGGCATACGCGAGGGCGATTTGGGTCTGGCAGCCGGCAGCACCGTCCCGAACGCCAAATTGCAATCCTTTACCGGCGAGCGGGTGGAGTTGGCGCAAATGTGGGCCGACCAGCCTGCGCTGGTGGTGTTCTACCGTGGCGGGTGGTGCCCGTACTGCAACGTGCAGATCCGCCAGCTGGCAAACGCGTTTCCCAAGTTCCTCACCCGCAACGTCACCCCGGTGTTGATCAGCGTGGACAAGGCCGATGCCTCCACTCTGGTGGCAAATGCCTACGAAATTCCGTTCCCGGTGCTAAGTGATCCGAAGCTGAAAGCTCACAAGGCCTTCAATGTACTGCTCCCGCTGGATGACAAGGCAGTAAAACGCTATGAGGGTTTTGGGATTAACCTGGAGCAGTGGTCAGGCGAAAAACACCACACCATCGCTGCCGCCTCTGTGTTCCTGGTGGATACAGATGGCAAAGTTCGTTGGGCGCACGTGGAAAAAGACTTCAAGTCCCGGCCCAGCACCAAGCAACTGCTGGATATGATCGACAACGCAGCCCTCTAGCACGGTGCTGCCCGTGCGTCGCGCCAGAAGCGTCGCGTTAACCCACTTGGACTTCGCCAAAGGTGAGTTATGAGTCTTGACTCCGCTGCCTCGCAGACCAGCGCGCTTGCGAAATTGCGCGAGATGACAACCGTGGTTGCCGACACCGGCGACATCGACAGCATCGCCCAGTATCGCCCCGTGGATGCCACGACCAACCCCTCGCTGATCTACGCCGCCGCGCAACAGGACGCATACCGCCATCTGGTAATGGCGGCGATCAAAGACGCGCCGAGCGGCGCCAGCGCAGCAGCTCGCATGGATGCCATCGCCGATCAGCTCAGCGTGAACTTTGGCCGGGAGATTCTGAGCATCGTGCCCGGGCGGGTCTCCACGGAAGTGGATGCGCGCTTGTCTTTCGACACTAGCGCAAGTGTCTCCAAAGCCGAAAACCTGATTGATCTGTATGAGCGCAACGGCATTAACCGCGAGCGTATCCTGATCAAGCTGGCCTCTACCTGGGAAGGGATTGAGGCCGCACGAGCGTTGGAGCGCAAGGGCATTCACTGCAACATGACCCTAATGTTCAGTCTGGCTCAGGCGGTAGCGTGCGCCGAGGCAGGCGCGACGCTTATCTCCCCTTTCGTGGGGCGCATTCTCGACTGGTACAAAGCCAACGCCGCCGAGCAGGACTACTCAGGCCCGAACGATCCAGGCGTAATCTCGGTCAGCGGCATCTACAACTACTACAAGAAATTTGGCTACGACACGGTCGTGATGGGCGCCAGCTTCCGCAACATGGGCGAGATTACGGAGCTTGCCGGCTGCGACCTGCTAACCATTGCGCCCAGCCTGCTGGAGGAGTTAGGTAGCACGCAGATGGACCTGCCGCGGATGCTGTCGGTAGCCGATGCCCGGGACAGCGATATAGAGCGCATAAACAATCTGACCGAGCCGCGCTTCCGCTGGATGATGAACGAGGACCCGATGGCGAGCGAAAAGCTATCTGACGGCATCCGCCGTTTTGCCGCGGATCAGCGTAAGCTTGAAGCGCTGATCAGCCGCCTCGGCGAATAAGGCTCAACAAATAAACCCACCACGATGGCCTGCTATCCGGGCCATCGCCTAGCCATCACCCAGCCATCGCGATAACGTCTTCGGGCTGGGCCCCGGCCGGGCGCAAGAGGTGCCGGCGGGCTAGATACCTGAGCTGCGCATAAAGTCGTCGGCGGCCGCGATGGCGCGCTCCAGATCGGCGATTAACGACGCCACATCCGCCTCAATCACTGCCACCTCACCCTGCAACGAGGCGATCGCCTGCGCATTCAGGTTGTGCTTGAGCCATAGCACCTGATCCCGGAACGGCCCCAAGGCCGGCTCCATCTTGGCCTCAGCCCGGCGCATGGCATTGAGCATGCCGTCGTAGCGGCGTTGGGTATCGCGCAACTGCTGCTCGCTCTTGGCCCGCAGCGATGAGCTGCTGTACTGATCCAGCTCCTGCTCCCATTCTTTAAACAACGCACCGGCCACATCCTCGATATCGCCAATGTGTTCGGTCACCTGGGAGGCCTTGGACTCTGAGCGCTCGAGCTCACTGGCCAAGTCTTCATATACAGCTTCCAGCTCGCCACCGTCAAAATTCACAACAGTGCGGAATTTTTCCAGCGCCGTCATAAACTGTTCTTTGGCGTCTACCTGACTCTCGCGTGCATCCTGCACCCGGTCCACCAGAATTTCCCGTTTGTGGATGCCGATCTGCTCCAGCGCACCGTAGTAAGCCGTCGAGCACCCGCTCGCCAGCAACATGACACTCCCCAACAGAGCCAACCGCTTGTGCATAATTTGTATCTTCCCGAAGATGGCAATCAGCGCACATTATGCCGCGCGCGCCCCGGAAAGTCTGGTCTGACGACCGCTCGAGGCAGTAAACATTCGTCGCGCCGGGGCGCACTAGTACGCCGTCGCCCCAACAGCCCTGGAACGCACGGGCCCGGTCCGGCTCCTGTGGATATCTGCCGGTCGCCGAGTTAATCAAACCTCTCCACTCGCGTCTCCCATGCGGATGAAGCAACGCAACATCAACAAGTTACGAGTGTCATAGAGATGTCCACAAGATTTCCTCCGATGTGGACATAATTTCCACAAGTTGTACACAGGTTTTTGTATTGCGACTTTCGGGCGCCGGCGTATGCTTAGTCACAGGTTCAAAAAACCTGATTAATTAAAGCTCCCATTGGCAGGAGCAGAGGGTCACAAGCCAGGAGTGACCAAGGGGGAGGACGAGAGCCGCACGTCGGTGTCGTTCGAAAGGACAACGTCAACGCAACCGAAGGATGCATTAATCCAGTCGGTGACGCGGAAGGAACCAAACCTGACTCGTGTGCAGCGATACCGGATCGCCACCGCGGGGGACGTAGCAAGGCGTCTTTAAAGTAACCGGAAGCCATGATCGAAAGATCGGACTTCCACGCCGGTAGGAAACCGCAGCGCCGATACTTGCGTGTTGGCAAAACGGAGGAAGGCCGAGCGACGGAAGAATTGCAGTCGACTGCGTCTAGCCTCGCAGCCGAGTGCGAAACACCCAAGCTGAACAAAGGGGACAAGGTTCATGGCCTTGTCCCCTTTTTATTTCGCCCCATCGGGGCGACTTGGTAGCGCCCTTACGGACGACTTTTCTGCGCGCCTTCCAACATTACGGTGGCTGGCCTGCTTGAACGGCGGTAAGTCAGCCTGTGCTCTGGCGCGTTTGCAGAAACTCTTTTAATGCCTGCCCGGTATGCGTGGCGCGTTTGCGCGCGGCCACTTGAGCAGGCGTGCCTTTAGCCACTACGCGCCCACCCGCATCGCCGCCCTCCGGGCCCAGATCGACAATCCAGTCTGCCTCGGCAATGATGTCCAGGTTGTGCTCGATAATGATCACGGTGTTGCCAGCATCCACCAGGCGGTGCAGCACGCGAATGAGCTTTTCCACATCAGCCATGTGCAGCCCGATGGTCGGCTCGTCCAGGATGTAGAGTGTGTGACTGAGTGGCATGCGTCGCCCAGGCAACGCCGCACGTAGTTCCATCTGCTCGCGTGTGGGTGCTTTGGCCAACTCCGTCACCAGCTTGATCCGCTGCGCCTCGCCACCACTCAGGGTGGGGCTCTGCTGGCCCAGACTGAGGTACCCGAGGCCAACGTCCTGCAACAGGGTTAAGGTGTGGTGCACTTTCGGATGCGCGGCGAAAAACGTCACCGCATCGTCCACGCTCATCGCCAGCACATCGGCGATGCTGTGCTCTTTGTAGCGCACCGCCAACGTCTCGCGGGCAAAACGGCCACCGTTGCACACCTCGCACTTCACTTTTACATCCGGCAGAAAGCTCATTTCCACGCGACGCATGCCCTGCCCTTCGCAGCCCTCGCAACGCCCGCCTTTGACATTAAAGGAGAACCGCCCTGGGCCGTAGCCGCGCATACGTGCCTCCGGCGTGTCGGCATACAGTTTGCGCACGTAGTTCCATACCCCCACGTAAGTGGCCGGACAGGAGCGCGGAGTTTTGCCGATGGGCGTCTGGTCCACTTCCAGCACACGGGTGATGGATGTCAGCCCGCTCACCTTCACGCATCCCAGGGCGGCCTGCTTGGCACTGCTCGGTTTACGTTTGCCTTTGCCTTTGCCTTTGCGCGCGAGCGACAACTGGTGGCTTAGGTTATCGTGCAGCACGCCCCTGATCAGCGTGCTTTTGCCGCTGCCGGACACGCCGCTTACGCACACCAGCCGACGCAGCGGCAAAGCAATGTCAAATCCCTTGAGGTTGTGCATGCGGGCGCCTTCAATGCGGATAAACTCCTCCGCCTTACCACGCCCGGGCATCAGCGGATGTTTAAGCGGATTGGCCAGGAACTGGCCGGTGACCGAACGCTTCACCCGGGCCACTTGAGCAGGCGTGCCCTGTGCGACCACCTCGCCGCCGCGCACGCCAGCGCCTGGGCCTAGGTCGATCACGTGCTGCGCACGGCGGATGGTGTCCTCGTCGTGCTCTACCACCACTACCGTGTTGCCTTTGCTCTCCAGGCGTTCCAGCGTGTTCAGCAACATACTGTTATCACGTGCATGCAGGCCAATGGTGGGCTCGTCCAGGATGTAGCACACGCCGCGCAAATTGGAGCCCAACTGGGAGGCCAGTCGCAGACGTTGCGCCTCTCCCCCACTTAAGGTGGGCGCCGCACGATCAAGCTGCAAGTAAGACAAGCCTACGTCGCACAGAAATTGTAGGCGCGAGCGCAATTCGCTAAGGATATCGCGTGCGATCTCACCGTCACGTCCGTTCAATCGCAAGGTGCGGAAGAACCTCTCCGCATGCGCCACCGGCATCGCTGCCAGATCGGCGATGGACTGCTCGCGAAACAGCACCGACAACGCTTCGGGATTTAGGCGTTTACCGTCGCAAGCCTCACAAGCACCCTCTACGCCTTCCCAGCCGGAGGTCCACCAAGCTTCCTCACCGGTTTGTTCCTCATCGAATCCAGTCAGGTACAAGCCGGTACCGAAGCAGTCCTCGCACCACCCGTGTCGGGAGTTGTAGGAGAACAAACGCGGATCCAGCTCGGCAAAGCTGCGGCTGCAGCCAGGGCAAGAGCGGTGGGTGGAGTACAGCATTTGCGCCCCGGCATCCACCTTAGCGACGGGTTTGGCCGTGCTGCGCTTTTTCGCCTGTGTCCTTTTTGTCTTCGCTTTTTTTGCCCGCGCAACGGGCTGAGCATTGGCGTCAGCCTTAAGGGCGACGCGTACCAAACCGCCACCCAACTCAATCGCCCGAGTCAGCCCAGCCCGTAGTTCGGCCTCTGCCGAGGCGGCCACTTTCAGCGTGGCCACGGGCAAATCGATATCGTGCTCCTGGAAGCGTTTAAGTCGCGGCCAATTATCCGTGGGGGTCATTTGCCCATCCACGCGCAGGTGGGCGTAACCTTTGTTCGCGGCCCATTTGGCCAGATCAGTGTAGTAGCCCTTGCGCGCCACCACCAGCGGGCTCAGCAGCGTTACCTGTTTGCCGCGCCAACGTTTCATCACGCTGGCAATAATAGAATCCGCCGTTTGTGGCTCAATGGCGATGTGGCAGTCCGGGCAGTGCTGAGTGCCCAATTTAACAAAAATCAGGCGCAAAAAATGATACAGCTCGGTCATGGTCGCGACCGTGCTCTTGCGACCGCCGCGGCTGGTGCGCTGCTCGATTGCCACCGTCGGCGGAATACCGAAAATACCATCCACATCGGGCCGCCCGGACGGCTGCACAAACTGGCGCGCATACGCGTTGAGCGACTCCAGGTAACGTCGCTGGCCTTCGCCAAACAAAATATCGAAGGCGACCGTGCTCTTACCGCTGCCACTCACGCCGGTAATGACCGTAAAGCGGTCGCGCGGAATATCCACGTCTATATTACGTAGGTTGTGCTCACGGGCTTTGCGAATCTGGATCGGGCGCCGGCCCTGCTCGCGTTTGTGCCGCGCGCGTACGCGGGCGCTGGTAACGTTCAGCGTGGGCGCTTTGCCTTTTTTCTCTTGCGCCAACGCCTGGCCAGTGTGCGAGGCGCGGCACTTCACCAGATTGGCCGGCGTGCCTTCAAACACAATCTCACCACCGGCATCACCGCCTTCAGGGCCCATGTCAATCACCCAATCGGCGGCGGCGATTACATCCAGATTGTGCTCGATCACCAGCAACGATCCGCCATCTTCTACCAGCCTGGCGAGGGCCGCCAGGAGCACGGAGATGTCATCAAAGTGCAGGCCGGTCGTGGGCTCATCAAATAGATACAGCGTGGTGTTGCGCGAATCGTCTTTACGCGTTTTTCGGCCAGACTCCCGCCGGGCGCGACGCTTGAGCGCCTCCGCCAAATGCCCTGCCAGCTTTAGTCGCTGCGCCTCGCCACCGCTTAGCGTCGGCACTGCCTGGCCCAGCTTCATGTAGCCCAAGCCCACCTCTACCAGGGGCGCCAGCGCGCGTTCGACATCGGCTTTGCCTGCAAAAAACGCCAGGGCCTCCGAGCCGCTCATATCCAGCACATCGGCAATCGAGGCACGACGATCAGCGTGCTCACCCACCCCGGTGATTTTTACTTCCAGCGTCTGCGGGCGGTAACGGCGGCCATCGCACTCGGGGCAGCTTAGGTACACATCGCTTAAGAACTGCATCTCTACGTGCTCAAAGCCACTGCCGCTGCACGCCGGGCAACGGCCATCGCCGGAGTTAAAACTGAAGAAGCCGGCGTTGTAACCGCGCGCCTGCGCCAGCGGTTGCGCTGCGAACCATTTACGCAACGCCGTTAAGGCGCCCACGTAACTGGCCGGATTGGAGCGGGTGGTCTTGCCAATGGCAGACTGGTCGATCAGCACCACATCGTCCAGCCGTTGATGGCCTTTTATGGATTTGTACTCGCCTGGCGCCTCCAGCGGCCGGCCCTGAAGTTTGCGCAGCGCGCGATACAGCACATCGTGCATCAAGGTGGACTTGCCTGAGCCACTCACGCCGGTGATGCACACCAACTGGCCGAGCGGAAACGCCACATCCACATTCTTAAGGTTGTGGGCACTCGCACCCATAAGTTTGAGCGGCGGTGCACTGAAGGGGCGTCGCGCCGGGGCGTAGCTGGCCTGTGCGCGCAGTTCACCACGCAAGTACTTGGCCGTACGGGAGCGCTTGGCTTTGAGTAGCCGCGCTGGCGAGCCTTCGTACACGATCTGGCCACCGTGTTCACCCGGGCCCGGCCCCATGTCCAGCACCCGATCGGCAGCCAGCATGATGTCCCGATCGTGCTCGACCACCAGCAACGAGTTACCGCTGTCGCGCAAACGATGCAGTACGCCGACCAAACGATCGACATCGCGCGCATGCAGGCCGATGCTGGGCTCGTCCAGCACAAACAACGCATTGACCAGTGAGGTGCCCAGTGCGGTCGTAAGATTAATCCGCTGCACTTCACCGCCACTTAAGGTACGCGATTGGCGGTCCAAACTCAGATAACCCAACCCCACCTGCAACAGGTAACGCAGCCGGGTGAGAATCTCCTCCAGTACCATCTGTGCAGGATCATCCAGATCCGGGCGCGCGGCGATAGACTCGAACAACGCGGCGCAGTGATCCAGCGAGAGCTGGGTAACATCGTGCAAATTCAGCCCGGGCAGTTTGGCCAAACCGGCCGCCGACAGTTGCGTGCCGGCCGGTTTGAAACGTGCCTGCGGCGCCAGCACCGCGTCTGCCTCCTTCTTATTGCCCACGCGCCACAGCAACGACTGCGGCTTAAGCCGCGCCCCCTTGCAGTCCGCGCAGGCATCGTAGCTGCGGTACTTCGAGAGCATCACACGCACGTGCATCTTGTAGCTCTTGCGCTCCAGATAGGCGAAGAACTGCTGCGCGCCACCCCAAGTGTCTTTGCTCTTGCGACGACGCCCCTTGGCCTTGGCCGCGACCGGCCTGTTGGCGCCGGCCCCCTCGCCCGTCAACACCCAGCGCTTGTGAGCTGCGCTGAGGCGCTTCCAGGGGACGCTGACGTCAACACCATCCTCCTCGGCACAGCGCAGAAGATAGCTCTGCCAGCCGCGAAAGCTCTTGCTCTGCAGCGGCTTGATCGCCCCCCCGGCCAGGGAGAGCGAGCCATCGGGGATGACCAGATCGTAGTCGATGCCCATGGTGCGCCCGAAGCCGCGGCAGCTCTCACATGCGCCGATGGGCGAGTTGAATGAGAACATGTTGGGCGTGGGCGGCGGGTAGGCGATGTTGCAGTCCGCGCAGTGCAGCTCGCTGGAAAAGCGCCGGCTCGAGGCCACCTCGCGCTCATCGTCCAGCACATGCACCGTGGCCCGCTGGCTGCCCCGGATAAGTGCACTTTCCAGTGCCTCCACCAACCGGCCGCGATTACCCTCGCTGAGGCGAAGCCGGTCCTGCACCACCTCCAGTGTGGTGCCACGCTGACGATGGATGCGAGTATAGCCCTGGCGCGCCAGCAGCTCGCGCACTTCGGCCTCCTCAAAATTCTCCGGCACCGTGATCTCAAAGCTCACCAACGCGCGCGGCTGATCGGGAAATGCCTCAATCAGCGCGGCGGCCGTGGCCTGCGGATCGTCGCGTCGCACCTCGCGCCCACAACCGCCGCAATACAGTTGCCCGACCCGCGCAAATAGCAGCTTCAGGTGATCGTTAAGCTCGGTCATGGTGCCGACGGTGGAGCGGGAGGTGCGCACCGGGTTGGTCTGGTCGATCGCGATCGCCGGCGGAATGCCCTCTATGCGCTCGGCGCGAGGCTTATCCATCCGATCCAAAAACTGCCGCGCATAGGGCGAGAAGGTCTCGACGTAGCGCCGCTGCCCCTCGGAGTAGACCGTATCAAAGGCGAGCGAAGACTTACCCGAGCCACTCACCCCGGTGACCACGATAAGCTCGTGCAGCGGTAGCTCTAAGTCCAGGCCCTTAAGGTTGTTCTGGGTAGCGCCTTTGACGACAATACAATTACTGGACATATAACCAGCCCTGACAGCGGAGCTGGCACAATACGGGCTTCGCCGCGAGTGGTCAAGAAGGTTAGCTTAAGGCTCCTGGCCGGCTAGCGTAAGGTTGTTAAGACGGATGCTATCGGCACCTTTCATGCACGAGCCCATGCGGATGCTCATCTGGTTTTCACCCGCTTTCAGCCGCCGGCGCGGCACTTCAAAACGGTACTTCACCAACTCGTCCGCCTCGTAGTTGTCACGAAAATTCAGGCTGGCCACCGAGCGCCCGTTAATCCAGATTTGCGTGGGCCTGTACAGCACCCCTTCGCAAATACCGGTGGTCTTGACCTTAAAGGCCATATCGAACAGTGCCTTTTTGGGTACTGACGCCAAGGTAAACGGCACGCTCAGGCGCGCATGCACATCCACCGCCTGCGGCAGCAACGCCTCGCCCACCTGCGTGGCTCTCGCCGCCGGTTCGCCAGCCAGGCTAACGGGCACCGCCGTCAAACAAAACACCACGCCCGCAAAGAGCGCACCGGACCAATACTCCATCGGCTCATCCCCCGTTAGTCGCGCCTGATACATCTGGAACTATCGTCAGTCTATCTAATTTTGTAGCACCTGTACTAAAATGTTTTCCTAGGGGAGTTCTGTTCATAGTCCGCAGGGACGCCGCTCGCTCGAACGGCGGAAAAGGAAGCCAGTAACATGTATGTTGCCTCATCGTGCAGGAGCACCCTGCGAGCATTATTGTGTATCACGCTACTGGCTGCGGCCAGCGCCCCAAGCACCGCCGCCAACCAGACACTTCTAACTGGCCAATCGGCAAGGGCCGGCGGAAGCTTCTGCGGCGACGGACTGCCCGGACCGGGCGAGCAATGCGATGACTTCAATAACATCAGCGGCGATGGTTGTTCCGCCGCCTGCACGTTGGAAGTGCAGGGCTGCAGTGAGGCCAGCGGCACCAGCGCCGTGAACGACCCTGGCTTTGAAAACGGCGGCTTGTACACCACCGGCCAACCCAACCCCGATTGGGCCGAAACCGGCGAGATTGATGGCGGCGGCGGGCAGGTGCTTACCCCCATCTGCGAGGAGACCGCATGCCTGGGCCCAGATTCTGATGGTTTTACCTTGGAAGGCACGCACTTCGCGTGGTTCGGTGGGGTGAATACTCAGATGAACCATCACCAATCGGTCTCGCAACTCCTGCGAATTCCCACCAGCAGCACCCAGTTGGAGTACTGGATCATGCGCGCTGCCTGCACCCCAAGCGGCAATGACCGGCTGGATGTGAGCATCGATGGCACTGTGGTGCAGACCGTATTTTGCACCACCACTGATGCAGAGTGGAAAGTGCGCAGCGTCAATCTGGCGACAGCACCGGGCGGGCCTTACAACAACAACGCCTTTCATACCGTACGCTTTGAAGGGCAGACCAACAGCAACGGCGCGGTATGGAGCAGCATCTTCCTGGATTTTGCCAACACCACACCCATCGCGCCTTCACCCACTGTTTGTAATGCCCAATGCGGCAACGGCGCACCTAACGGTCCGGAGCAATGCGACGATGGCAACACCGACAATGGCGACGGCTGCTCAGCAGTGTGCCAAGTGGAGGCCGGATTTGAGTGCACGGCGGCATTGCCCGGCGGCGCGGAAAACGCAGTAATGGACGGCAGCTTTGAGTTGGGCGGTGTTAACAGCGGCTCGGCCAACCCGTTTTGGATCGAGACCGATACGCTAGGCTTTCTGCCGATCTGCAGCGAGGCCACCTGCGGGCTGGACTTTGCGCACGACGGCCAGTACTACACCCAATCGGGCGGCGTCTCCGATACGGGAGGCGCGCCCGGCGTCTCCGGGATTATTCAACTGGTGAGCATCCCGAGCGGTGCCAGCACATTGAGCTGGCAAACCCAGCGCGGCAACTGCTCATCACCGCAGAATGACAGCATGACAGTGTCGTTGGACGGCAATGTGCTGGACACACTGGTATGCAACACGACCGACGCCAACTACAGCGTGCGCAGCATTAACCTGACGAGCGCGCCTGGCGGCCCGTACAACGACAACAACACCCATGCGCTGGCCTTTAGCACGCTGTATACCGGGCTGGGAGCCGGCGACTTCACCACCGTGTTTATGGACGACGTGCAGATCCTCACCGGCAACCAAGTACCGCCCACACCCAGTGTGTGCGCCGGCCAATGCTACTCCGATGACTTTGATCTGGGCGGGGACAGCGACCTTAGTGGCTGGGTAACCTTTAACACCGGAACCAACACAATCCAGTGGGGCACCACCGACGATGGCTTCTGTGGCTCCGGCAATGTGCCCGAGGGCAACTTTACCGGCGGCGACGGCCATGCCGCATGCTTCGACTCCGATCGCGCAGGCCCAGGCGAGCCGCAAGCGTATTTGTGCTCCATCAATCGCATCGACTTCTCCACCACCACCAGCCCCACGCTAAACGCTTTGGTTAATTATCAGATCTTTGGCGGGCCGACACCGGAGGACCAATTTGCCATCCTCCTGGGTACCGCCACCCCCGGCCCTGGCACCGTCGGGCAATACACCACCGTATTCAGCGCCACCCAGAATCTAGGCACCTTCGCTGGCACGGGCGCCGACCTGGACATCCCGGTCGCTCCCCAAAACGCCTACGTATGTTTTCTCTACAATGGCAACTTCGACTGGTATGTGCAGCTGGACAACTTTGGCATCTCGGCGGCGGACTGCGACCTAAGCGCCGACAGCGACAACGATGGCATCGCCAATGCCAGCGACAACTGCACAGCGGTGCACAACGCCGATCAGCGCGACACCGACAACGACGGCTTTGGCAATCTGTGCGATGCGGATTTTGACAACGACTGCGATGTGAACTTTGTCGATTTCTCGCTGATGAAAGACAACTTCTTCGGCGGCGAAGCCGACACCGACATGGACGGCAACGGCATTACCGACTTCGCTGACCTGCAGTTGCTGAAAAACACTTTTTTCGGACCGCCCGGACCGGGCGCCCTACCCAACCTATGTGATCCTTAGACGATATCAGGGGGCAAAATGGATCTGACGATTTACTGGTTTATGTTTCCAGTCTCGATACTGGTGGCTACCACCGCGATGTTAAGCGGCATTGGTGGGGCCGCCTATTTTGTTCCCATCTTCTGGATCGTCTTCCCACTGCTTGGGCCCGAGTACGTGATTGGTGATGCACAAGTAATCGCCACCGCGCTGTTTACCGAAGTGTTTGGATTCTCCTCAGGCTTTGTGGGCTACTACCGCAAGAGGCTGATTGATTTCACCATCGGCCGCTCGTTTTTTATCTATTCCGTGCCGGCTGCGATTGCAGGCGCGGCCGTGTTAATCGCAGGCTGGATTCCGGGTGTGTATCTACAGCTGATCTACGGACTGATGATGCTGTTTATCGCCTGGCTGCTGTACCAAGGCGCCCATGCGGTGGCCAGCAATGGCGCCAGCATGCAGGGGGCTGTGCATACGCTGACCGACAACCTGGGCAATCAGTATGAGTACCGTTACCACCGCCCGCGCAAAGGCATCGCGGCGCTGGGCTTTGGCGGATTTCTTACCGGGCTGGTAGGGGTGGGCATCGGTGAGGTGACCATTCCGCTGTTGGTACGCCGGTATCGCATTCCGATCGCGGTGGCCGCCGCCACCTCGATTCTGGTGGTGATCGTCACTGTCATGTCTGCCTCATTTGCCCAAATTGTAGGGCTGGCAAATAGCGACAAAGGCGGCATACCGTGGAACCTGATTATGTACACGGTGCCGGCGGTAATTATCGGGGGTCAGATCGGGCCACGGCTACAGGGCCGGATTGCCGAACGCACGGTGGAGAAAACCATCGCCACGCTGTTTGTGCTGATTGGCGTCGCCTTCCTGGTGCTGGTGTATCGCACGCTGTGGGGCGGCGGTGCAGCGCTGATGCACTAGCGATCATTCGCGGCTAGTGATCCCCGGTCGCCGGCAACACATAGTCGGTGGCCGCAAGATTGATCGCATCGATCAAACCCTCGGACGGGGACGACAGGTACAGGTGCACCCAATCGATCTGCTCGCGCCATACGTGGTAAAAGAGCTCCGTGCTAGCGCCGTTGAAGGTAACGGATAGCACCTGCTGCTTCTCCTCGTCCATTGGCACCGATTGCGTCATTGCCTCCAGTGCGGCGACATCGATACGGTTGTCCAGCAGCACATCCATCGCTCCGAGCAACTGCGAGGTGCGGGCAAGGTTCACGCTTAGCGAGGTGGTGTGCTTTTCCGGCTCAGCGGGTGCGCAAGCGGCAACAATGGCCAGCAACGTGATGATAAGAGGCTTTGACATCGATCTCTCCCGCACAACAACCGGTATATGAGTCGCAAGTATGATTGCTCTTCTGGGGACGCACGACAAACGTGGCAGCGGACACGACGAACCGACCGCGCGTTGCGACAAACGGACCGGGCCCTCACCAACGTAGCTGGAGCGATGGCAGCTCGTGCTAGACGAAGCGGCGACGCATCGTGGGCGCGATGCGCTCCTAGCGTTAGTCCAGCAGCGAGTTTTCGAACGGGAACCGAGACAACAACTCGTTGCCGCTGTCGGTCACCAGCACCTGCTGCTCCAGCTTCACGCCCTCCTCACCGCCTTCCTCACCAATGTAGCTTTCGACGCAAATGCTCATACCGGGCATCAGCTCACCATCGTAACCGGCATCTGGGAAGTCCGCCCGGTGATACAGATACGGGTACTCGCCAGTCATCCCACACCCGTGGGCGGACAGGTAATAACGGTTGGCGAAGTACGCCGAGGGGATATCCCAGGCGCGCTCAGCGTACTCGCGAAAACTCATCCCGGGTTGAATGAGCTCCATGTTGTGATACACCTGCTCGTGGGCGATGCGATACAACTGTTTCTGCGCGTCCGTAGGCGTATCCGGCCCCGAGTGAAAGGTGCGCGAGAAATCGGCGTAATAGCCATGACAGCCCACCACATCGGCATCCAAGGCGATCAACTCGTTGTAGCCGATCACCTTGCTGCTCGCCTCCTGAAACCAGGGGTTGGTGCGGGGGCCGGAATTGAGTAGGCGAGTCTCACAATAGTCCGCGTTCTGTGCGATCACCGATCGGTGCAGCACCGACCAGAGTTCACTTTCCGTTTGCCCCGGCTGGATCGCCTCGCGCAGTTTGAGTACGGCTTTTTCTGTAGCCCGTAACGACGCGCGAACACACTTGATCTCTTCCGCCGACTTGATCGCGCGCGCCATCTCGACCGGCTCTTGCGCATCCACCAGGTTGAACCCGAGCGCAGCCAGGGCCAGGACGCTGCCCGCGTTCATACGCTCTATCCCCACCACTGCGCCCGCCCCGACTAATATGGTGAGCTCATTCCCCATCGCCCTGGCCCACTGCTGCTCACGTTGTTTGATGTCCGGGCCAGCCGCCACAAAACTGGCGGTGAACGCCGGCCTCACCTCATCCACCGTCTCGAACCCTTCGGCCAGGTGCTCGCAGCCAGTGAACTCAAACAGAATACTGCGGTGCTCGGTGAGCAGAAGGTAGCGCGAAGGGGTATTGCGCGCGCAGAACACCTGCATGTTGCGCGTGCCGGTAGCGTAGCGAATATTCACCGGATCGGACAAGATAACCGCAGCGATACCCCGCGCACGCATCTCACTGCGCACGCGCGCACAGCGATAGGTGCGCACCGCTGCCAGATCGATTCCTAACGATTCCGGCGCTCGTTCAAGCAAATCCAACGTGGCGAGGCCCGCCCGATTGGCGTGCCAGTCATAAGTGCTCATAAACGGTTCACCCTACCCCTGTGTGCGGGCAAGGATACACGGTGTCGGTGCTGCGGTCTGTTTACCCTCCTCCGCGACGTATACGTACCAGTCCGGTCTCAGTCGGCTGCGCCTGGGAATGGCGGAGCGCATCGCCCGGCGGGCTGAGCACAGCACGCCCGCCGCGCTCCAGAACGCGTGGGTAGATTTGCGTCATGAAAGCTGCCATGGCATCGATGGCCGCGGCACCATGCTATCAAAGACCGCAAAGCCCCGTTTGCTCGAATGCAAGGACCGAGGCCGGTTGTGTGCAGAGAATCAGGACTTCGTGCTGGTTCCGGCAGGCACTCAAATAAGCTGCGGGGATTGTCATGAGAATGAAATCCTGGACTTCTTTGCCGGCCGTTGATGTGGCAACTACGTATTTACGAGCGCTGGGGACGGGCCTGATACTCAGGCATGCGATTCCCCAATGATAGCCATCGAGAATATCGGCGTACGAGGAAAAACACATGCCGGACATGAGCACCCGCTACCTAGGTATGACGCTGCGCAGCCCGCTGGTGGTCTCGTCTAACCCGTTATGCGCGGATATCGACAAGCTGTCTGCCATGCAGGACGCTGGTGCAGGCGCCGTGATATTGCCTTCTCTGTTCGAGGAGCAAGTGACTCAACTGGGTATTGACTCAGATCCAGCCAGCGTAGCGAAGGTGCCGATTCCCCCTGCGTTGCGGCATCTGCCCGAGTTGGATGACTATAACCATGGCGCCGCCGGCTACCTGATGCTGCTCAACGAAGCCCAAGAATCACTCGAGATTCCGGTGATTGCCAGCCTCAACGGCACATCCGCAGGCGGCTGGACCCGCTATGCACGTCTGCTGCAGTCGGCAGGGGCTGCCGCGCTTGAATTGAATTTGTACTATCTGCCCACCGATCCGCGTACCAGTGGCATGGAGTTGGAGCGCCGCTTTCTGACCCTGGTAGAAGCAGTTCGGCGTGAAGTGCATATCCCCATCGCCGTTAAACTCAGCCCCTACTTCAGTTCCTTGCCAAACATGGCGCGACGACTACGGGAGGCCGGCGCTGATGCGTTGGTGTTGTTTAACCGCTTCTATCAGCCCGACTTCGACCCCGACACCAAAACGGTAACGCCAAGCCTTGAGTTGAGCACCCATGCCGAACTGCGGTTGCGCCTGCGCTGGACCGCCATCCTGCACCCAACCCTTGACTGCGACCTTGCCATCACCGGTGGTGTTCATAGCGGCCTGGATGCCTTGAAGGCCATACTGGCCGGTGCACAAGTCGCAATGACCGCCTCTGCAGTGTTGACCAACGGCGTAGAATACCTGGTACAAATGCGTTCTGAGTTGGAGGCATGGCTTAACGAGCACCGTTTCGATGCCGTTGACGACGCGCGCGGCCACATGAGCCACGCTAATTTGCAAGCCCCGGCCGCGCTGGAGCGCGCCAACTACATCACCGAACTACGCAGTTACCGCGGGGTCTGATCCTTAACGTCAGGGATGCTCAGGCAAGGCCGTCACCGTTGCTCGCGGATGTCCTGCCAGGCTAAACGTACTTATCTGAACTAAGCGCGATGAGTCCATCGTGGATATCCGTAACAGTGTACGCCAAGTACGAATGGTGGCCCTTGTTTTCTCATGCCAAAATCGATTCGTATGTTACTGATCGGCAGATTTTGGCGCGCCCACACAACAAATGGGCGTTTGTGAACGACATGAGTGCCTTTGAGACAATCAAGGAGAGTTAGCATGTTCGAAGTTACCCGAAACGGCTTAAACAGACTCGACATTACTTTCGGCGGAAAACTCGACAGTGACGATATGAGGTCGGCGTTGGATAAACTGGTCCAGCAATCGGAAGGAATAGCGCACGGAAAGATGTTGTATCGCGTAAACGACTTCAAACTACCCACCTTAGGCGCGATCGCGGTTGAGCTGTCTCGTTTGCCTGCAATGTTCAAATTTATTAACAAATTTGACCGAGCAGCGGTGTTGGCGGAAAAAGATTGGGTACAGAATGTGAGTGAGATCGAGGGTGCACTCATTCCAGGCTTGACAATCAAGGGGTTTGATCTCGACGAAACAGAACAGGCCGAGCAATGGCTCAACAGCTAGCCCCACGTGGGGCTGCTTGGCTAGTCGCATGACGTTACCAGCGTCAAGTAACCGAGTATCTCTATGAATCCGAACATTGAGGCCTTTTTCGACCAGGCGACGTTCACGATAAGCTATGTTGTTTTTGAACCCAGCGGCTCACACTGCATCATTGTCGACCCGGTGCTTGACTACGATCCGAAGGCGGGGCGTACCAGTACTCCCTCGGCGGACCGGATTATCGCGTTCGTGAAGCATCACAATCTTACTGTCGATTGGATTGTTGAAACGCATGCCCATGCCGATCATCTCACGGCTGCACCTTACCTCAAACAGACTCTTGGAGGTATGATAGGCATCGGCGAACACATTACGTCCGTACAGCGGGTGTTTAAGAATGTATTTAGCGCCGAAGCCGATTTTGCGACCGACGGCTCGCAATTCGACCGCCTGTTTTTCAACGGCGATACGTTTCAAGTTGGTGAAATGACAGTGCGGGTATTGCATACTCCCGGGCACACACCCGCGTGCGTCACCTACATTGCAGGTGATGCCGCGTTTGTCGGTGACACTTTGTTCATGCCGGACTACGGTACGGCGCGGGTGGACTTTCCCGGGGGCGACGCCGCCATGTTGTATCGTTCTATACAAAAATTGTTAGCGTTACCCGACAACACACGGCTTTTCATGTGCCACGACTACCTTGCGCCCGGCCGCAAAGAGTATGTGTGGGAAACTACAGTAGCGGAGGAACGTGAAAACAATGTACATATCGGACGCGGCGCCACCGAGAATGACTTCGTAGTGTTGCGAAACGAACGAGACAAAACGCTGGACATGCCAGCACTGCTGCTACCGGCTGTGCAAGTGAACATGCGCGCCGGTCATCTGCCACCGCCGGACGACAAAGGCGTGTCGTTTCTGAAAATTCCTGTCAATACCTTGTGAAGGGAGAACATGGTATCGCGTCCTGTCAAGCGCATTGAGCTTGAGTATTAGGCAGCAAGAACTGTGAGATGATTAATGTCAAGTAGTAGTCCGGCGCTAAGCCATATCACTTTAGGTACAAACGATGTACGAAAAGCGGCTCGTTTCTACGATGCCGCCCTGACGCCTTTGGGTTTTTCTCGGGTACCAAAGCCTGCAGGAAAGCCCCCAATGTATGCCAAGAACGGGGAAATGCCCCACATTTATATCTATCAACCACACGACGGTCGCCCGGCAACATGGGGCAATGGAACGCACCTTGCATTTTTGGCCGAATCACCTTCTGAGGTAGACGCATTTTACTCTGAGGCTATGGCCAATGGCGGGATAGACGAAGGTCCTCCGGGGGTAAGAGAGCGCTACTCAAAAAACTACTATGCGGCGTATGTCAGAGATCCGGATGGCAATAAGTTGCAGGCAGTTTGCTACGCTGGTGCATAATCACATCGTAACCTAAGAGACCTTTTCCCGAACTGTATTTTGAGAACTTCAGCATGATGCCCTATAGCCAGTCACGGCAGCTGGCACTTGACACTGCCAGGCCCTCGGCTACCGCCGCGTCCCGACCAGTTGGCTAGATCACTGATTTCCCTTCCCGTCCAGCGGCGCGTACACCACCATCTCGAGTTCCACGATACCTCGCGAGCTGAACAGCCCCGTTGTGCCTACCGCCGTCCATGCAGGATGTGGCTCCACTGCATATTTCGCCTTGGTCTCGGCAATCACTAGTGCCTGCTCATCGATGGTCAGCGACGTATTCTTACCGTCAAGCATGTGGAAGGTGTTGATTTTCGTTACGCCTTTCAGGCTCGCGTCGGCGGTAGAAAGGTATCGCTGGATGGTTTCGAAGACACCCTCCGTACGTTCTCGAAAACGGTCCTTTGAGATCGGTAGGTTGTCGTTGCGGTCAGCGTCGATAATGACGCCAGAGATGTACACAAAATCCCCCGCACGGATCGCGTGCGCGTACTGCCACGGACTGCCGTAACCGGTGTGCTCCTTAGGTACATCTTTGGTGAAGATCACCGATCGGCCACCACTCTCAATGACTGTTCTTGCGTCAGTTTTCACTTCCTGGCCAGTCGCGCTTATCGATATCAAGGCGACTAATGCGGTTGCAATTGATTTGTACATTTCATTCCCCTCACGAGACATCATGGCCTAGCATGCAAGGTCCATCAGTTGACCCCGTGCGCATTGACCACCTGGAAATGTAGCACGACCAGCGGATGCAAGGCTGTATGAAGAGCAGGGGCTGGCGGCGATCAAGCCTTTTGTCCAATCGTCGCTTGAGTAGCCGTAGCGCGATGCTCCATGCCAACGGTTGTTTGCCAGAATCACTCACGTCGCCCAAGATCCAATACTGAGACTTCACTGAATCACCCCGGGTTCTCCGGAGGATCTTTGGCTTGACTCAGGCAGCTATCGCCTGAGCTTGCTGCTGATAATACATCGCTTCGTATTCAGCCGGCGGTATATCACCAATCGGTTGGAGCAGGCGACGGTTGTTGAACCAATCGACCCACTCCAACGTGGCGTACTCGACCTGATCGACGTTGCACCATGGACCGCGCTTCCTGATCACTTCGCTCTTGTACAAACCGTTGATCGTTCAGCCAGCGCATTGTCATAGCTGTCACCAACACTGCCGACGGATGCGGTAATGCCCGCCTCAGCCAGGCGTTCGCTGTAGCGAATCGAAAGATACTGCGTACCGCGATCGCTGTGGTGTATCAGACCGTCTGATTCTCGTGCCACACGCGCGCGATCTGAGACTTCAGCGCTTCATCCCGATGATATCGGGCCGGGCAGCAACTCGGATCACGTTCCCGTGCCGTTTGTTCGTAGTATGTCGTGGGGGCAATCGGCAGCAGCTGGCAGATTGGCTCGACCCCGAATCGGTCCTTGTGA